>DATFDP010000121.1:0-85580 GCA_035252015.1 Terriglobales bacterium | reverse complement strand
TCGCATTGTGGCTGGCCTGATGCGCGCCGGCCTAGTGCGCCGCCACGTCACCAAGGAAGACCGGCGGCGGGTGAGGCTGGAAGCTACCGCCAAGGGAACCGATCTGCTGTGGGCGGCCCGCAAGCGCCGGGTGGAGAGCCTGGCGGCGACTCTGCGCCAACTGCCCTCCGATCAGGTAGAGCAACTCCGCCGAACCACAAACTTAATAGAGCGACTCAGCAGGGGTTAAAAAATGGAGTCGGTGGGTATTAATGACCGGAACGGGACAGAAGGATAAACGAGCTCCTGTGAAGGGGCGCTAACTCGTTCCACTTTCGTTAGCCACGTTGTACATTGTTAGCATGTTGCTCAACGTTAAAGCTCGCCGTCAACATGCGGAGTTGGTCATTGGAATTGTAGGCGCTGTGGGTTCGAAGTTGGGATTTGTGCAAGAGAAGCTTACCGCCGCGCTAACGGAGATGGGGTATCGCGCGGAACCGATACATCTCATTGAATTGCTACACGAGATTGATAAGTGGGAGACGCTTAATGAGGGCTTCGAAGAAACGAGAATTAAGGAACACATGGACGCTGGTGACCAGTTTAGGGGTCTGATTGGAAGCGATGATGCCCTTGCCATTCTCGGAGTTGGCAAGATACGCAAGTTGAGGAGACAAGTCACCAACAACTTGGACGAGCCCGCTGAGCGGACCGTATACGTCATCAAATCACTCAAACATCCGGAAGAAGTCGCTGCTCTTCGCGAGATGTACGGGCCTGGCTTTCTTTTAGTCGCAGCTTATTCACCCCGTGAGCTTCGTGTGCAGCATCTGGCGGAAAAGATTGCGGAAACGCACAACTCGCAAGACATCGATTCGTTTCGCGAAGATTCGGAGCGCCTCATCAACCGAGACCAGAAGGATGCGCTGAACCCCTCCGGACAAAATGTTCGACAGAGCTTCCCGCTAGCCGATGTCTTTGTAAACTCCAGTCGCGAAAAAGACCTGGTCGAACAGATTGATAGGTTCGTTGCTCTACTCCTCGGGAATAGCTTCTTAACCCCGACTCGCGATGAGTACTGTATGAGCCAGGCCTATATCGCAGCACTCAGATCGGGGGCCCTCGGGAGACAAGTTGGGGCCGTGATAGCCACCTGCGACGGACAGATCTTGGCTACTGGGACCAACGAGGTTCCGAAGTATGGAGGAGGGCAATATTGGTACGGTGATGACCCCGATAACCGGGACATTGCAGAAGATTGGGATAGCAGCGACGTTCTGAAACAGATGAGTGTTGGAGAGGTGTTGGATCGCCTATCCGAACGACCTGGGTGGCTAACCGAAGAAAAACGGAACCTTCGATCGAGCGAACGAGTCCGGGCGGTTCTTCCGCTATTAAAAGGCACGAGGATTATGCAGCCGTTAGAATATGGCCGGGCCGTGCACGCGGAAATGGCTGCGATGGTCGATGCTGCCGTTCGGGGCATTCCTGTTAAGGGTTGCTATGTATACACAACGACATTCCCCTGCCATGAGTGTGCCCGTCACATAATCGATGCGGGGATTGAAAGAGTCGTTTACATTGAGCCGTACCCGAAGAGTCTTGCAATGCGATTACACGATGAGGAAATCGCGATTGAGAGTGTCGGAGAGATAAAGAGCAAGGTACGTTTTGATCCCTTTGTGGGAATCGCCCCTCGCCAGTACCAAAACCTATTCCCAATCTTCGAAGCCCGGAAAACAGATGAAGGTCGCAGGCTGGTGTGGGAGAAGTCCAAGGCAGTTCTAAGATTGCAAGGGTTCCCAGAATCGTACATAGAAAACGAGAAGGATGCGTTAGAACTGTTGCAGGAGAGAATGGAAGGTGCGAAACTCAAAGCAGTTTCAGACGCGGGAGGCGGAGGCAATGGAGGATAAGGGATGGCTGAAGGGAATACTGGAGCAGGCGCGCCGAGAGGTGAAGGCGCGGCCGCGGTGGCAGCGGGATCGAGTGATTAGCTCCGAACCTCAACAACAACGAGCAGATAGGAATCCCACAAAGTCCGACGCGGAGCAAACTGTCGAAAGAGAAAGGAAGCTAGCGTAAGGCAAGGTCTACTCATTATGCTCAGCAGGGCGGCCGACAGCGGCCGCCCTTTCTGTTGTACAGCCGCTTACTGCAGCAGGGTACCCTCCTCCTCTTCCTGTTCCTGGATGACGCAGGAGGCGGCGACCTTGTCGCCGGGCTCGAGCTGCAGGAGGCGAACGCCCTGGGTGGAGCGGCCGGCCTCGCGGATCTGCCGCGTGTCAATGCGGATGATCTTGCCGTAGTGGCTGATCAGCATTGCCTCCGATTGTTCATTCACCAGCAGAATGGCCACGACTTTGCCGTTGCGCTCGGTGGTCTTGACGTTGATGACGCCTTTGCCGCCACGCGTCTGCAGGCGGTATTCGTCCACCTGAGTACGCTTGCCGTAGCCGTTCTCGGTCATGGAGAGAATCAGGTTGGGGTGCTCTTCAGCAGTTTCGACGTTCTTGCCCTTGGCTTTCGTTTCCGGCTTGCCGTTGCCCTTACCTGTGGCCTCTTCC
The DNA here is from genome assembly GCA_035252015.1 of Terriglobales bacterium. Classification (GTDB taxonomy): domain Bacteria; phylum Acidobacteriota; class Terriglobia; order Terriglobales; family Acidobacteriaceae; genus JAICWP01. The sequence goes on along the minus strand of DATFDP010000121.1, from coordinate 83,034 downwards.
ACTTTCTGCTGGGCGCTGGGCGCAACCGGAGCCTTGCCTGGTTTGGGCGTTACCGCCATGCCGACGATGTAATCGCCCTTCTCCAGGTCCATGCCGCGCACGCCGTACGCGGGACGGCCCATGGGGCGCACATCCTCTTCGTCGAAGCGAATGGCCTGGCCTTCATGCGAAGCCAGGAAGATGATCTGGTTGCCGTCGGTAACGTTGGCGGCCACCAGTTCGTCGTCCTTATCAATGCCGATGGCTATAATGCCGCGCGACATCACGTTGCTGAAGTCCTTAAGCGGCGTCTTCTTGACCGTGCCATTGCGGGTGGTGAAAAAGACATACTTCCCTTCTTCCTCCAGATCGCGGCATTCCAGCATAGCGCGCACGCTCTCGCCGGGCTGGAGGGCCACCAGGTTACCGATGTGCTTGCCCTTACCGGCGGCGCCCACGTCGGGCACCTCGTACACCTTGAGCCAGTAGACCCGGCCGGTGTTGGTGAAAATCAGGATGTAGGCGTGAGTGGAGGCGATAAACAGGTGCTCGACGAAGTCCTCGTCGCGCGTCTTCATCCCGGTGCGCCCGGTGCCGCCACGCCGCTGCTGGCGATAGGTAGAGATAGGCGTGCGTTTGAAGTAGCCGGAATGGCTGACGGTGACCGCCACCTGCTCGTCGGCGATGAGGTCTTCCAGCTGGATTTCCGCGGTTTCGTCCTGGATTTCGGTGCGGCGCGCGTCGCCGTAGTTCTTCTTGACGTCCTCCAGCTCCTTCACAATCACGCCGCGAAGCTTCTTTTCCGAGGCCAGGATGGACTGGTACTCGGCAATCTGCTCGCGCACCTGCTTCAACTCGTTGGTGATTTCGTCAATGGAAAGCCGGGTCAGACGGTGCAACTGCAGTTCAAGGATGGCGTCCGCCTGCTTGGCGGTGAAAGGCTTTTCGGGATCAACCGCAGGACGGCGACCGGTAGTGTTGATGTCAATTTTCTTGCCGCCAAAGTAGGCGACCAGATTGTCGCGGGCCTCGCCGCGGTTGGCGCTGCCGCGGATAATGGCGATCACGTTGTCCAAGTGGTCGAGGGCGATCTTGTAGCCTTCCAGAATATGCTCGCGCTCCTGGGAGCGGGCCAGCAGGTAGGCGGTGCGGCGGCGAACCACGTCCACGCGGTGGTCAATGAAGTACTGGATGGCCTGGATCAGACCCATCTCGCGGGGCTGGCCATTGACCACGGCGAGAAAGATCATGCTGAAGCTTTCCTGCATCTGGGTGTGCTTGAAAAGCTGGTTGAGCACGATCTGGGGCTCGGCGCCGCGCTTCAGCTCCACAACGATGCGCATACCTTCGCGGTCGGATTCGTCGCGGATATCGCCCACGTCATCAATCACCTTATTGTTGACCAGCTCGGCGATGCGTTCGATGAGGCGCGCCTTGTTGACCTGGTAGGGGATTTCGGTGACCACGATGGCCTGGCGCTCTTTGGTGATGTTCTCGATGGCGGCGCGGGCGCGCATCATGAAGCGACCGCGGCCGGTCTTATAGGCCTCGTGAATGCCGCTGCGGCCATGGATGATGCCGGCGGTGGGGAAGTCGGGGCCTTTGACGAATTTCAGAATTTCCGCCAGCGGCGTGGCCGGACTGTTCACCAGGGTAATGGTGGCATCCACAATTTCGGTCAGATTGTGCGGCGGGATGTTGGTGGCCATGCCCACGGCGATGCCGTTGGCGCCGTTCACCAGCAGGTTGGGAATTTTGCTAGGCAGCACGACCGGCTCAACCGTGGTCTCGTCGTAGTTGGGGGTGAAGTCGACCGTATCTTTATCAATATCGGCAACCAGGTCCTCAGCGATACGGGCCAGGCGGCACTCGGTGTACCGCATGGCCGCGGGAGGATCGCCGTCCACTGAACCGAAATTCCCCTGTCCATCCACCAGCGGGTAGCGCAGCGAGAAGGGCTGCGCCATGCGCACCAGCGCGTCGTAAAGGGCGGCATCGCCGTGGGGGTGGAAGCGTCCCATGCACTCGCCCACCACCTTGGCACATTTCACGTGCTTGCGGTTATGCAGCAAGCCCATGTCGTACATGTGATAGAGCAGACGGCGGTGCACCGGCTTGAGCCCGTCTTTTACGTCGGGGAGAGCGCGGCCGATGATCACCGACATGGAGTAGTCGAGATACGACCGCCGCATCTCCTCTTCAATGTTGATGGGCTGGATGTTAAGTGGCTGGCCGCCGCCGTCGCCGGGGGGTGGAGTCAGGGGAAGTTGGGGATTCTGATCGTCTGCCATGGTGATCCTTCGCTTCGCTCAGGATGACGGCTGCGGACTCCCGCTTGCTCACGCCCGCAAAACGCCGTCACCGAGGTCGCTAGCTGACTAGCTCCTTAACAATCAGCACTCAGCGCTCAGCATTCAGCCCTGGAACCTCTGTAAAAAGAGCGCACACGAGGTGCGAACGCGCTGGCAAGGGCCGGCGCGGAATTGGGCTAAATGCTTGCATTTACAGGATGTTAGTCGGCCAAGAGCTTATGTAAATTATAGCACGAAAGCGGGCGAGAACGGCCACGAAAAGCGGTCGAAGTACCCAATGATTCAATAATTTAGTAACTCAATGGCTCAACGAATTCAGGCCTTCAGGTCCACTGTGGGCAGGAACTTGGGTGGCTTTCGCACTTTAGTGGCCTGCTCGAAGGCATAAGCGATGCGTAGGAGTGTAGGTTCGCTCCAGGCCCGGCCGAAGAACGAGATTCCAAACGGCAATCCGAAGATGAAGCCCGCGGGCACGGTTATGCCAGGGTAGCCGGCCACGGCGGCCGCGCTGGAACTGCCGCCGCCGAAGGAATCGCCGTCCACCAAATCCGTGAGCCAGGCGGGGCCCCCGCTGGGGGCTACCAGCGCGTCCAGCTTGTGCTGCTCCATGATGGCATCAATGCCTTCTTTACGCGTCAGCCGTTGTGCCTCGGACAGTGCGTCGAGGTACGCCTTGCTGGTGAGCGGCCCCTTGGCTTGCGATTGAGCGAACAGTTCCTGGCCGAAGTAGGGCATCTCCTGCCGGGCGTGGGAATCGTTGAACTTGATGGCTTCTTCCAAGGTGTGAATCGGGGCTTGCGGACCAAGGCCGGCGAGATAAGAGTTCAGGTCGGCTTTGAATTCGTAAAGCAAAATTTCGTTCTCCTGTTCGCGCCACTTGCCCCAGGTGGGCGGGTCGGCAGGGTCCACCAGGTCGGCGCCCTGGCGTTTCATTTCGGTCAGGGCTTCTTCCAAAATGCCATCTACGGCCGGATTGAAGCCGAAGGCTTTGCGCACAACTCCAAGGCGGACGCCGCGCAGGCCTTTGGGATCGAGGAAGGGCGTGTAATCCGACTGTGCCTTGCCGTTGCTGACCTCGGTGACAGCATCGTTGGGGTCCACGCCGGTCAGAGCTCCGAGAAGAACGGCCGCATCGGCCACAGTGCGCGCCATGGGCCCGGCGGTATCCTGGCTGTGCGAAATAGGAACAACGCCGGCGCGGCTGACCAAGCCCACCGTGGGCTTGATGCCCACACATCCATTGGCATTTGAGGGACAAATGATGGAGCCATCGGTTTCCGTGCCAATGGCTACGGCACACAGGTTGGCGCTGACGGCGGCGCCAGAGCCGGAGCTGGAACCGCAAGGGTTGCGGTTCAGAGCGTAGGGATTGTGAGTCTGGCCGCCGCGGCCGCTCCAGCCGCTGGTGGAATGGGTGGAACGGAAATTGGCCCACTCACTCAGATTGGTCTTGCCCAGGATGACAGCGCCGGCTTCCCGGAGCCTTTGCGCCACGAAGGCGTCTCGCGGGGACACAGAGCCCATCAGCGCCAGGGAGCCGGCAGTGGTCATCATGCGGTCGTGTGTACCGATGTTGTCCTTGATCAGAACGGGGATGCCGTGCAGAGGGCCGCGCGGACCTTTGGCCTTGCGCTCACGGTCGAGCTGCTCGGCAATAGGCAGCGCGTCGGGATTGAGTTCGATAACGGAGTTGATGGTGCGCTTGTCTATAGCCTCGATGCGGGCGAGGTACTTCTCGGTCAGGGAACGGGCGCTGAACTTGCCCGAACTCATGCCCTGCTGCAGGTCGTGGATGGTCAATTCGTCCAACTCAAATGAGGGAATTGGGGGGACGGGATGCTGCCGAGCCTGCGCCAGGGCCGGGGTGAGTGCCGCGGCTACGCCGGCAAAGGCCGTGGATTGCAGAAACTGCCTGCGACTGGAGGGTGAGGAACTGCCGTTCCGAGGTTTCAAGTGCGCTCCTGGTGGTTGGAGTCGGACGGAAAAAAGACGTTACAGGGTATCAGACGGGACAAGCGGCTTCAGCCGCTGCATCGGGCGCCAATGCATAGGTCCTTCGCTTCGCGCTCCTTACGCAAGCTCAGTCGTGCTCGGCTCAGGGTGACAGATTTAGGGGACCTGTTGCGGCAGGGCGCTGAAGCCACGACCTGAATACGAAACTTTCGTGGCTGCCGTCAATGCGCACGCGCATTGTTTATGTGTTTCGGAGGTGGGCGGACAGGTATAACGTCAGAGTGGTAAAGACGGCCGATCCTTAGATAAGGCTGGTCTCTGCGATTTAATCCAGGCCGTAGCGCTTGCGTTTTTCCAGCAAGGTCTTGCGGCTGATTCCGAGGATTTCGGCGGCACGTCCTTTCTTGCCGCGGGTAGCGTCGAGCACTTCGGCGATGTAGGAGCGCTCCAGTTCTTCCAGGGTCATCTTCCTGGGAGTGCTCTCGCGCACGCGCTGGGGAAGGTCAGCAGGCATGATTTCCGGTCCCTGACCCTGCACCAACGCGCGCTCCAGCAGGTTGCGGAGCTCGCGCACGTTGCCGGGATAGTCGTAGGCTTCGAGCAGGGCAAGTGCGGAGGCTGAGACCTTGCGGTGAGGCCGGCGGTGGAGGTCGGCGAGCTGGGACAGGAAATGCTCGATAAGCGAACGAACATCGCCACGGCGATCGCGCAGAGGCGGCACCAGGAGCGGGATAACATTGAGGCGGTAAAACAAGTCCTGACGGAAAGCGCCTTCTGCCACGGCTTTCTCCAGGTCGGCGTTGGTGAGCGCAATAATGCGGGCGGCCAGTGTGATGTGCCGATTGGCGCCCAGGCGCTCGAATCGTTTCTCTTCCAGAACGCGCAGGAGTTTGGCTTGCATGGCAGGCGTAAAAGCAGCAATCTCGTCGAGCACCAGCGTGCCCGCTCCTGCTAACTCCAGGCGCCCACGCTTCATTTGGACAGCCCCGGTGAAGGCGCCGCGCTCGTAGCCGAAGAGCTCGCTTTCCATCAGCTCGCGGGGCAGGCTGGCACAGTCAATCTTGACCAGAGGTTCGTCACGCCCGGCACCCAGGTAATGGATGACGGACGCGAGCAGTTCCTTGCCGGTGCCGCTCTCGCCGCGAATAAGTACAGTGGAGGCGCTGGCGGCCACGCGCCTGGCTTTTTCCAGGAGCTCGAGGGAGAGGGGGTCGGCAGCGATCCAGGACGAGAGAATCTGCTGGGGAGGAGAGGCGACAGCCGGAGCGGCAGCGGCCGATCCAGCATCAGAGGATGGTGTGGGCTCCTGCTTGGCCATCAAGCCTTCCTGCGGCGCGGGCGAGACACTTCCTCGGCGTTCTGCGGGCGGGTCCGGGTACGACGAGCAGTTAATTCCGAGGGCTCCAGGCGCCTGGCCGATTTCCACAGCCGCTCCAAGTCGTAATACTTGCGCGCCTTCTCCGAAAAGACGTGGACTACGAAGTCCACGTAGTCGAGCAGCACCCACTCCGCCTGCTTGTAGCCCTCGACGTGGGCGGGATGCAGGCCGACATTCTCCAGGCGCTGCTCTACCTCGTCAGAAATAGCCTGGATTTGGCGCGGATTGGTGCCGCTACAAACGACAAAATAATCGGTGAAGGCTCCGGAGCCCTTCTCCATTTCCAGGATGGCGACGTCCTCCGCCTTTTTCTCCAGGCAAGCGCCGATGGCCTGCGAGACCTGCTGTTTGAGGTTGTTCTTCTTGGCCATAGTAGACAGTTGGATCATCCCTCGTTGACTCTTAGCTATTGGCTTTTAGGTCTTGCCTCAACCCCTCCGCCGACTCCGCCTGCCCGGACCGGTACAGCCGCATCTTTTTAATGTATTCCGCGACTGGCTCGGGTACAAAGCGCGCCAACGAGCGCCCGGCCGCGGCGGCGGCTCGAATCTGGGTAGAGGACACGGGCACATTGACGTCCTCCAGAAAGTGGATGTGGACCGGGCCTAGCACCAGCTCGCCCTGCGCCGGCTGCTTGCGAAACGCCTGGCTGACGGACTGCTTGGGTTTAAGCCCTTGTGGCAACGCCTCCGCCACTTGGGCGAGGCTGTGCCCGGGCCGAGCGCCGACGATGAATTCCGCTTCGCCCAGCAGCGCCTCTGGCTCCTTCCAGTCCGCGATCTTCAAGAACGCGTCAATGCCGATGAGGAAAAACAGGCGATCGCTCTTGCCCAGGGTGCGCTTGAAGCGGCGCACGGTGTCAATCGAATAGTTGACCCCTGACCGGTCGCGGTGCATATGGCTGTGCGTTACTTTGGTGCCCTTGCGCGGGTGCGGCATTTCAACCACGGTGCCGGGATTCCCGCCAGTTTCCGCGTTCGGAGCTTCCAAGCGGGAAGGGAAAAAGGCTTTCTCAGCCAGGGTGGCCAGGGCCAGCATGGCATAACGGTCTTCGTAGGGAGCCAAGGGCTGGCCGGAGCGCAGGGGAGGCATGTTAGCGGGAACAAAGTGGATTTGCTTGAGGTCGAAGCGCTGCTGGGCCGCCTGGGCCAGCGCGAGATGACCTTTGTGCACGGGATCGAAGGTACCGCCGAACAGGGCGATATTCATGAACAGCGTTCGGTTCTCAGCAGTAGTTTGGCGTTAATTGAGGAAGGTTGCAAGGGGGCCATCTAAAGAGTACTACGGGTCGCCCGCAGAGGACCGGACTGCCTGGCTCCAGTGCCGCAAGTAAGTATGGCTGACAGCTTTGGAAACATCACCTCTATTAACCATCTCCGGCAATGTGCTTCCTTTCTCGGCCTGTTCCAGTTCGCCGAACAATGTGTTTGCCAGGTTCAGCACCCTCTCAAGCGAGCCATATTGTCCTGTGCGGATCCTGACCAACAGATCCTTCTCGGGACGGGAAGGGTGATTGTACCGAAGCGCATCAATTCGATTCCCTCGTGTGAAGGCTGCCATGCAAACAATTCGCTTGTTCTACAGCCCAAGGGCCGCTTCTGGCGGCTCAAGGTACACGCCGTAAATGTCCAGATCGTCCGTGTCCTTGACCTTGGCGCCGTGCAATTCACTGCCCCCGACAAACAGGTGAATTAGGCCGTTCAGGCAGGGAAATTGCGCCTGCTTGACTGCCGAGATCAGTTGTTCAGCTCGGGACATAGGCAGTTCCCTCAGGGGCTGAAGCCCCAAAGCTTTCAGGGACCGCAACGGCACAGCTAAAGCTGTACCCTTTCGAAACCATTTCATTCGCGGACGAGGCCGCCTGCGCCACAAAACCTTATTCTTGCTTACTCGGCGAGCGCTTGCGTCTCGTGCTGCCGCAACTCCTCCAGGCGGCGGGACATGGCCAGTTTGAGCGGCTCGATGCCTTCGCCGGTGGCGGCGGAAATCGGGTAGAGCTCCAGGCCATGCTTCTTCGCGTAGCGTCGCAGTTTGGCCAGCTTGTCTTTGTTGGCAATGTCTATTTTGGAGGCGGCCAGCAGCATGGGCTTGTCCTCCAGATGCGCGCCAAAGCTCTTCAACTCGCCCATAATGACCTCCACGTCGTGCACGGGATCGGGGCGGCCGCTGGAGTCGGAAACGTCCACCAGGTGCACCAGGAGACGGGTACGCTCAATGTGGCGCAGGAACTGGGTGCCCAGCCCGGCGCCGGTGTGCGCGCCCTCAATCAGACCGGGAATATCGGCCACCACGAAGCTGACCTGGTCGGGGTCCCCGGGCTCGCCGACCGCCACAACGCCCAAGTTAGGCTCCAAAGTGGTGAACGGGTAATCGGCAATTTTGGGGCGCGCCGCCGAGATGCGGGAAATCAGAGTTGACTTGCCCACATTGGGGTAGCCGACCAGACCGATATCGGCGAGCAGCTTGAGTTCCAGGCGGTAGGCCCGCTCTTCGCCGGGGCGTCCAGGCTCGCACTCCCGAGGTGCCTGATGGGTAGAGGTGGCGAAGCGGGCGTTGCCCCGGCCGCCGCGCCCGCCGCGGGCGATGACCAGCCGCTCATCAGGGTGGGAAAAATCGTGAATGCACTCGCCACTTTCATCGTCGTAGAGGATGGTGCCTACCGGCACCTTCAGCACAACATCCGTGCCTTCCTGCCCGGTGCGTTTGGAACCCTCACCGTGGCGGCCGCGCTCCGCCTTGTACTCAGGATTGAAGCGGAAATGCACCAGAGTGTTGTGGCGCTCGCTGGATTCCATGACTACATCGCCGCCCTTGCCGCCATCTCCGCCGGAGGGACCGCCGCGAGGCACGAATTTCTCCCGGCGAAAAGCCATGCAGCCGTTGCCGCCGTCGCCGGCTTTAACACGAATTCTGGCTTCATCTATGAACATTCAGAGAATCTCACCGCCGAGACGCAGATGGCGCAGAGAAAACAGATTCAAAGAAATCGCTGCTTCAAATAGAAAGGGCCCCGACAAAGCACGAGGCCTCAAACAAATCGAATTGAATTCAAACCTCTCGGCGTACTCTTGGGTCTCGCCGGCGAAAGACTTACGACTCGGGGACCGGCTCGACTATCACGAACTTGCCCATGGAGCCCTTATCCACGAACTTAAGGCGGCCACTAACCTTGGCGAACAGGGTGTCATCCTTGCCGCGTCCGACGTTGAGACCCGGCTTCACGCGCGTGCCACGCTGGCGGACGATGATAGTACCGCCGGGGACCACTTGGCCTCCGAAAGCTTTGAATCCCAGCCGCTGCGAATTGGAATCGCGGCCATTACGTGAACTGCCTAATCCTTTTTTGTGGGCCATATAGCTCCTAGCTGATTAGCTACTAGCTTCTAGCTAGCAGCTCCTGATTCCTGATTATTTCTTCTTTTTCTTTGCGCTAGCTTTTGCCTTGGGCGCAGCGCTCTTCCTGCCTTTTGCCTTCCTTGCTGTCCCTGCCGCTTTAGCCTGGGGACGCGCGCTTTCCGTCTCCTCGCCGGCTTCCGCCTCGGGCTTCGCCTTTTTCGGCTTGGGTTTGCGCTCCGCCTCCTCCGGGGCAGTAAAGCGCTGGCCATCAAAAGCAATCTCGGTGATGCGAACGGCGGTGTAGGGCTGGCGATGGCCGAACATCTTCTTGTACTGCTTCTTGCGCTTGTAGTGGAAGACCAGCACCTTGTCGCCGCGGCCATCGCCCAGCACTCGACCGGTGACGCTCGCCTCGGACTGCGGCCGGTTGGCTTCGCCCTCGGCCCCGGACACCAGCAACACGTCGGAAAACTGCACGTTGCCGTCCTGGCGCTGGTCGTCCGCCAGCTTCTCTACCCGGATAACATCGCCGGGCGCCACGCGATACTGCTTTCCCCCGGCACGAATGACTGCGTACATGATGCCTCTCTCGGTTTCGGCTCCCAGGCACAGTTCTGGAGCACTGGGAAAATGTGCGATTTGCTTGCTATGTTCCGCGCTGCGGCCTGAGGGCAGCAGCCCGTCCCAGAAGGGGGCGGCAGATACAGGCAAACCCAGTTATTTTAGCGTTTGCTGCTGAAAACCGTCAAACCCAGTTGTCAGTGAAAGCGACCGAGGGGCACCCCTCGGATTGTTGGTGAGGCACTTCACAAAATCTTGGAAACCTAAATCTTGTGGTGGAAAGAAGAATAACGTGCGACAATCCGCGCCAAAACGGCCCTAGGCACTTACATGAGGAGGCTTGACATGCGCAGTTTAGGTCTCGTCTTACTTCTGTCCGTTGCTTCTACCCTCCCAGCTTTCAGCCAGCAAAATACAACCCACAAGGCCAAGGCTACGAGTAGTTCGGCGGCGGCGAACACGGAAGCGCCGAGCAAGGCGCTGATGGATGCAATCTGGGCAGGGTGGAGCTCGGGAAATCCCGCCAACGTCGCCAAGTATTATGCCAAGGGCCCGCATATTTTCTTCGATATCGCTCCGCTCAAGTACAACAGCTGGGCGGAATACGAGAAAGGCGTCGTGCAGGTGATCGGCGGGTTTCAGTCGCTGAAGGCCACGGTCAACGATGACGCCCAGATTCACCGCCACGGCACCCTGGTGTGGGGCACCGCCACCGTGCATCACGTGGACGTCACCAAGGACGGGAAAAAGAGCGAAGGCGATTTCCGCTGGACGGTGATCTGGGAAAAAACCGGGCCGGAGTGGTTGATTGTGCACGAGCACGTTTCCGCCCCGTTGGGGGCACAGTAAAGCTGGCAGGGAGCAGCCATCGAAAACGGCGGCGGCGGAATCGAACTTAGCAGGATGAAGGCCTATCACTTTGCCGCACTTACCGCCCTTATGGGACTCTCATTCCTAGCCGGCGGGGTCGCTACCGCCCTGGCTCGGCAAAGGGTGGAGAGTTGGTACGGAAGTCTCAGCCGCCCGCAGAAGGTGCCGCCGCCGCCCGCCTACGGTTGGGGGTGGAAGTCCATTTATGTGCTCCTGGGAGCCGCAGCCTGGCTGGCTTGGCTGAGCGGCCCGCAGTGGGGCGTGCTCTGGGTTCGCGTGGGGATGGTCCTCTACTTCGCCTTGCTGGGCCTGAACGTACTGTGGTCGGCTCTTTTCTACCGCATGGCACGTCCTGGGGGCGCTTTCGGGGCTGTTCTCGTACAGGGGCTGGTTACCCTGGCGGCTTTGGTGGTGTTCTGGAATGTCTGGATTCTGCCCGGGGCTATGCTCATTCCGGTGCTAGTGTGGACTGGCTTTTTGGCAATCCGGAACCTCGTATGGTGGCGCCAAGGGAGGCAGCTTGAGCTTCTAGAGCCACAGGCTAATGTTCCACCTCGGGGCCTGGCGGCCTAAATTCAGCTTACCGCGTTTGTCGCGGGTCGGGAGTCAGGAGTCAGGAGTCAGGAGTCAGGAAAAAGCAAGAACCCCTTTGCTAATCCGCAACTTACTTTTTTTCGTTCCATCAAACTTCACTCGCGATTCGTGGGAGTTGAGCTGATCACTCACTCCTGAGGAGGCGTCGCAGGCTTGTCGGGAATGGCTGCGTTCTGCTTCTGGTGGCAGTTTTGTCTAAGGTCAACCGGGACAACGGTTTCGCGTCCGTGGTAGTCGGCGTAAAACGAGAGCGGCATGCGGGCGCGTTCGGTTAGGCCGATAAAGCGGGCGAAGCCGTCGGTGTTGGTGCCGATCTGCAGATCGAGGCGGTGAAAGCCGCCAAAGCCATAGCGAATGTGCACCGAAATCTGCGCTCCGTAAACCGGCTTGCCGGCCGAATCAATTACATGGATTTCCACCGAGCAGCCACCCAGGTTGCCGCTGATCTCCGGGACCTTGTCAGTTGGATTGGACTGCGCTTTCTGATCCGTGGATCTGTCTTGCTTTGGAGACGAGCTATTCTGAGCCGCGCTCAAGCAGCCCAGGACGAAAACCACCATCAGCACAACCAGGGGAGTTTGCCGATGTTGCACGATTTCCTCCTGCAGCTTGCATGATAGCGCAGCAGGAGCAGCAATTAGCAAAATGGTAATTGTCAATTGCTACCTGCTGGTTCAGGGTGTGACCTAAGTCATACCGCGAGCTCGGTTGGAGGCCTAAGCTGGTGCGTCTGGAGCAGCTTATGGCCACCGTGGCAGGGGAAACGGCGATTGACGAGATGCTGAAACCGCCCGCTCCTGCGGCAACGCCCGCGAAGCGAGCAAAAAAGAAACTGGTGCGGCGAGCCGGCCGAGACCACTCGCAAGCGTTGCGGCGCGGGTTTCAATTCGCGTTTCTGGCGCTGAACATTTACCTGGGCGTCATGTTCTGTCTCTGGGTGCGGGCGTACGAGGCCGGTAGCGTGCCAGCGGTGGCGCGGCCGTCGGGCGTGGAAGGCTACCTGCCCATTGCCGGCATGATGAACGTCAAATACTGGCTGCTGAGCGGGCATGTGCCGGAAGTGCACCCTGCAGCCATGTTTCTTTTGCTTGCCTTCGCCGCCATGGCGTTCCTATTTCGCAAAGCGTTTTGCTCATGGTTGTGCCCGGTGGGCACAATCTCTGAATATCTGTGGCGATTAGGCCAGCACCTTTTCCGCCGCAATTTTCGCCTGCCACGCTGGCTGGATATTCCCCTACGCGGTCTCAAATATCTGCTGTTGGCATTCTTCGTCTGGGCGGTAATAGGCATGAGCGCCGCGGAAATTAGCAGCTTCATGGGCAGTCCCTACGGCGTAATTGCCGACGTGAAGATGCTGAACTTCTTCCGTTTTTTGAGCGGCACAGGACTGATTGTGATCGCGGTGCTGGTAGTAGCTTCGGTCCTGATCCAAAACTTCTGGTGCCGCTATTTGTGCCCATACGGCGCGCTGCTGGGAGTGGCGGCTCTGCCTGGGCCGCTGAGCATCCGCCGCAATCCGCAGGCGTGCATTGACTGTGCCAAGTGCGCCAGGGCCTGCCCTTTCGCCTTGCCTGTGGACAAGCTAGTAAGCATCAAATCGGCTGAGTGCACCGGCTGCCTGGAGTGCGTGGCGGTGTGCCCCGCAGAAGGGGCATTGGCGATGGCCGCACCACGGCGACGCGCGCTGCCGGCATGGGCGATGGCCGCCGGAATTGCAGCTCTGTTCTTTGGCATCACCGGATACGCCCGGCTCAGCGGACACTGGCAAACGCACCTGCCCGATTCGGTGTATCAGCAGCTCGTGCCGCATGCTGACCAGGCCACGCACCCCATGCCGGCGGAGATGCGGTAGAAATTCGCTGACGCGGGTATGCCACTGCCAAATGAGTATTGGTGCTTCGACTTCGCAGGCGGATTCACAAGCGAACCCGCCTGCTCCGCTCAGCATGACATTCTTTAAGCGGCGTGATTGGCTTAGAAGCCGGGGACGGACTCCAGCAGGCGCACTTCCCAATGGTCGGCGGCGGGAGTCATCAGGCCGATATAGTGCAAGGTGACGCGGTCACTGTGCACCAGGTCGTTGCCATCGAACACCTGAATTTCCAGATCGGCAGTGTCGTGCAGTTCGAGAGCGCCGCCGTCGGGGGAGTAAAAGTGGGCGGCCAGCTTGTGTCCGTGATCAATGTAGCGGGTGCGCAGGCCGGTTTTGATCTGCGTGGCGATAGCGGCAGCGAGCTTCTGCTGGGCAGAACCGGTAAAGTAGCGGCCCAGCAGATCGGGGCGGTTCTGCTCGAGCGCGACAGCCAGCGTCTGCCAGGCGCGGCCCCAGTCACGAGGAATATTGCGGCCGGTAATGTCTTCCATCTGCCGCGGGCCGATGTGCGAAGTATCGAATTGCACCCGCGGGGCGTCAGCGGCAAAGCAGGTGAAGGATAACGCCAGCGCGACAGCCAGTAACGTCAGATGCTTCATTGTTGGCCTCCAACCCTTACTTCGTTGCCCATGACGACGCCGGAGGCGACGGAGATGGTGGCGGGGCCGGGAATCTTCAGCTCGGCCTGCGCGACATCCTTCTTAATGGGCACGTCCACCGTGCTCAAGCCTCGAGGACCATTGGCGGTGAAAGTCACGATGGTGCCGTCGGAAACGGGGTTGCCGCTACAGTCGCGCACGGGGGCGGTCTCAACCAGCACGCCCTTGGCGTTTCGTTCTGCCCTGATCTGCAGGTGGCAGGGATCAGCGGCCACCTGCTGAATCACGCGCGTCTCTTCAATTCCATCCAGAGCAGCGACAAATTTGGCATTGCCGGCTTTGTGGCCTGAATTCATGAGAATCCATGCCACTCCATCGTGGCTGCGCACGCTTTGGGTGACAGGGGGAGCATCGTTGGCGGCAAGGCGGAAATCCACGGTCTCAGGCCGGCGCACCAGATTTTGCCATTTATCGAAAATGAAGGCCACGCCGATAACTCGGTCGCGCTGCGCCACCGGAATCCGCGAGGGGTGGGCGAGGAAGCTCAGGGTGGCGGGCTTGACTGCCACTACATAGAAGCTGCCGCTCTGGCGGATTCCGGCGCCGCGCACGATGGCTAGATATCGGCCGGCGCTGCGGACCTCCAGGGGTTGCACGTGAATTTCCTGGCCCAGCAGAACCTGACGTTTAGCGACGTAGCTTGGCCCGATCAAATAGAAGGTTGCGCTGCCGCTGCCGGAAGTCGGGATGGTAAGTCCCGAACCTGCGGCTACAGTTGCAGGGAGCTGCAATTCCTGGGCAGCGAGCAACGCGGTTGCCATCAGCCAGATAACCAGGCAAACTGCAGGAAGAATTCCGCGCATAGAAATCTGTGCCCCGTTACTCACGACTGCTCACGAATGTAGTGGTTCACGGTCACGCGATAGCTCTGCACCTTGCCCACCGTGTTGTCGGGCATGTCCACCGCGAAGGGCTCGGGCGTTTGTGGCAGCAGAGCACGGTCCACGTAACCGTCGGATACCCAAATGACCTTGCCGTTGCTGTCGTAATAAGTGGCCAGCACCTGGGCGATGTTCACGACGCGGCCGCTTTCGTTGAGCAGGTTCCCGCTCAGCACCCTGCGGCCAAGCACATTAGTTTGCTCGTGTTGGTCGAGCACGGCGATCACGGGATCGGCCGAGGCTGGCACCAACATGGCCTTGGCATCCATGCGCACGCTCTTTATCTGGCTCAAGTTGTAGCCGGGAAAGTCAATGCGGTAAGGCGAAACCTGCTTGGGCAGCAAGGTGTGCTGAATTTTGTCGAAGCTGCTTTCCTGGTCTAAGTCCTGCCCATTTTTGCCGAGCAAAATGGCATTGATGTCCACGAAGGCGGGCACGGTGTCTTCGTTCACCACTTCACCCACGATCACCAAGGTGCTGCCGTGCTGCACCGCATTCATGGAGACGATGCGCACCCGGGGTGAGTCAACGTTCTGGGTTCCCCAGTCGTCCTGTGGGCCGCGGGAGATCACGTCCCAGCGGAGGTAATTTACAGGCACTACCTGGGGCGGGACAGTGGGCTGCTTCTCCAGCGGCCATATGATCTTCCAGACGCCGCCTTGTTGCACAACCTTAAGTTCCTTCACGTCATAGATAGGCCCGACGGCGGTGGACCAGTGCATGTCGGCGCGCACCAGCGCCTGGTCGCCGCTTCGGTTGAGTACGCGGGTGCGGGACCCTTCCAGACTTGAAAATGTGCGCAGGCTGCCGTAGTTGCCATTCACATCATGGATGAAAGCTTGTTTCGCGACGTCATTGGCGTTGGCCAGCAGGGAGTAAGCACGATCCCAGTCATGCGCCTGCACGTCGCCCAGCAGTGAGCGCACCGCAGCTTCAGGAGTATTGGTTGAGGCGCCTACACCGGGCAGAGCCTCGCCGGAAACGATGCCCGGCGTAGCGGCCTGATGTACGGGAAGAACAAAGCCCAGTATTAGAAAGGCAATGGTTGCAAGCACGAGCAGGACGGCCAGTTTCATTTACTTGGCCTCCCGATAAGCCGGCTCAACTGCGGCCGGAAATTCCACCGTTTCCGCTACCCGGCGGCGTTCCGGCATAGCCAGAACGAACAGAATGGCGAGAATACTGGTAGCCATGGGCAAGGTGCCCCACATCAGGCCTTGCCAGGGAGGAGGCACGGCATCAGAAGGAATTTCATGAGCAGGCGGGACGCTTTCCTTCGACCAGGCGGTAATGGCGCCGCTATCGAAGGTCTCAATTTTGCGCCAGCCGGCAAATTCCAGCAGCGGATCGTAGTAGGGATCGTGCACGAAAATATATTTCAGGCCGTAGCGGTTAGCGTGCTCGAGCATGGCACGCAAGGAGGTCATACCGGCGGTGCCGTAATACTTGGCGCTAGTCAATTGGCCCACGCCGTAGTGCGTGAACTCGGGCAGCAGGCGGGCGGAGTTGTACTCACCATCCACACTAGAGGCAACCGTGTAAGTGCCCACTTTGGAGAGTTCATTGCCGAATCCCAAAGTCAGGTAGCGGTAGTTGTAGTGGCCGTCACGATTGAGAAAGTCAACTACCGGCTTCACATTGAATCCGGTCGCCGGCTTGTAGGGGTTGGCGGTCAGCCAGCCCAGCGCCAGGCCAATGCTCGCTACGGCGCCGGCGGCCACGATGACCGCCCCCGTCCTGCGGAACCGGTCAATCATGTCCGCGGCCAGCAGGCCGAGGAAGGGGCACGCCAGCAGGGTGGCCCAGAAAGTGAAACGCTCGAAGGTCAGAATGTCGAAGGCACGGCCCAGGATCCACTTGGGAATCGGGGTGGTTCCGCCCAGTCCGAAAATGAAAGTGACCCAGAATCCGACCAGCAGCGGATGCAGACGGCGGCGCTGCGAGCCGCGAATGAAAATGTAGGGAAATGCCAGCAGCATGGCGCCGTAGGGCACGATGAAATAGTTGAAGCCGTTGATGCCATTGAGCAGCAGGTTGGAGCGGCTGGCGTGCGGAATCGGAATCTGCTTAATGGGGTGCTGCAGAATGGCTAGCCAGTAAGGCAGCAGCACCACGCCTGTGCCGATGGCGGTCAGGATAGTAAAGAATACGGCGCGACCGACAACGGCGCCAGAAGAGGTTTCCGGCTCATCATTGCGATCCAGCACCGCCAGCCAAACCACGGGGATGGCGAACAGCACCGCACCGAAAATCAGGGTGACGTGGTGAACCGCGGCGCCGGCCAGCGCCACCATCCACCCCTTGAGCAGCGCTTTGGCTCCTGCGTGCCGACACCAATCGTAAAAATATGGCAAGGCGTTAAACATCAGCGCCGCTGAAATGGTGGTCGAGAGCTGTCCGGCTTCATATAAGAGGAACGACAGAGCTCCCAGGAAAATGCAGCCAATAGCGGCATAGCTGGCAGCCCGCTCATCCACGAACAGCCGCGCAAAGCGGTAGATGCCGACCACCAGCAGCAGAACGCCCAGCAGTTGGACCACGGCATAAGCCATGTTGAGACCGATGACGTGGGAAATCAGCGCCATCCACTGATGTTCGAGGGGTGGATACGTAGTCTGGGAAAAGCCGGCGAACCACTTTTGATTCCAGGGATTCCACCAGTGCTGGGCATAGTGCGAGGCAAAAAAGATGTGGAAGTTGGTATCGAATGAATTGGCCTGCACCTGCATAAACAGCAGCGGACCATGGATAGCCAGGGCCAGCAGGACAATGGCATAGAGGGGAACGCCGCGGCGCTGGGGTTCCTTGTAGAAGCGGGGGGCTTCCGCGGTAAGTCCGAGAGTTGTAGCCAAGACAGCCTCCGAAACCTGAGCAGCAGTTAGGATTCCGAAAGCGGGCAATTTGGTTGACCGGAGCTGCGCCTGCTTTTCACATAAATGCGAGCGGTATGACCCTTGTATCGAGTTGTCGGCCGGCAACCCCGCCAGGAAAGCTGGATTCCAACCCTGTGAACTGCTGTGCCGCAATTGAGAACTGCTGCTACTGCTAATTTCCGGTACCCCCTTTTTTGCGACGAATCGCATCAGAGCAGTTGGAAAGCTGCTTGCCTGCCGCTTCAGGGGACGAATCTCTGACGATCCTGGTGAATGTGTGAGGATTCAGATTGCCATCATTGCGTGCGCCCTAGTTCTGGCGGCCACGAAAAGTCCGGGACAGACCTTCGATGTCAACGGGCAATCGCAGCCTTCACCGGCCGCTCCCCACAAGAAGGGACAGAAGCAGGCGGCGCCGTGGGCACGACCCCCGCAGGGGATTGGCTGGGGCGCCAGCATTCAGGTGGCACGCGTAGCGCGAGCGGCGCAGGATGCCATGCGAAGGGGCGAGTACTCGCAGGCGGCGGATTTTGCCCAGCGCGCGGCCAATGCCGCACCGCAAAATGCCGACCTCTGGTTCGCCTACGGTTATGCCGCGCGCATGGCGGGACGCAACGCCGCTTCCGTGGACGCTTACAACCACGGCCTGCAGTTGCGGCCATCGTCCATCCAGGGACTTTCCGGATTGGCACAAACCTACGTGCGGATGGGCAAGACCGCAGAAGCCCAGCAGTTGCTGCAGAAGGTGATCGCAGCCAATCCTCACAGCGCCAATGACCTGCTGTTGGCAGGCGAACTGTTTCTGGACTCAGGTGACCCGCAAAAAGCGCTGCCCATGCTGCAGCGTGGCGACGCGCTGCAACCCAGCGCCCGAGGCGATTTGCTGCTGGCCAAGGCGTATCTGCGTCTGAATCAGCAAGGCAAAGCGCAGCAGATGCTGTTGCGCGCCAAGAGCCGTGCCCCTAATGATCCCGATGTGCTGCGCTCTGTGGCCGGCTTTTATCGCGATACTCACGATTACAAGAATGCAATTGTCACGCTGTTGCAGGTGCGCCAACGGAATCCCAGTTACCTGGCGGAGCTGGCCTACACCTATCAACTGGGCGGACAGATTGATAATGCGGCGCGCACTTACGCACAGGCCGCCGATGCGCAGCCCCGGCAGCTGAACCTGCAGATTGCAGCGGCGCAGGCACTGGTGAATAACAATCAGCTAGCGCAGGCAAAGCAGTTCCTGGATCGTGCCGCCGCCATTGATCCCAATCACTACCGGATTTTCGCCCTGCGTGGCGACATCGCCCGGTTGCAGGGCCAGACGCCGGAGGCCATCAGCGAATATAGCCGGGCGATCCAGACCGTTCCGCAATCGCCACAGGAGGGAATTCTGTATCCCATCGAATTGCGGATGACGCTGGCGCAGCTTTACCGCGACGATAACAATGAAGCCGCGGCCGAACAGCAGGCGCAACTCGCTGCGGGGCAGATCAGCCAGATCAACATGCAGGGCCAGGAACGCCCGGAATTCCTGCGCTTGCGTGCTGCGATTGAAACTGACACCGGCAAGCTGCAGGCCGCCGACAAGGATATGAGCGAGGCGCTCTCGCTGGATCCCAAGAACAGCAACATCAGCCTGCAATACGCCAGCCTCCTATGGAAGATGGGACGCAAGCAGGACTCGCGGCAAATGTACCTGCATACCCTGCAAGCGGACCCCAATAACCGCTATGCGTTGATTTCGCTGGGTTATTTGTTGCGCGATCTGGGCGATCCCAAGGGCGCCCAAAATTACCTGCTGCGCGCGGTCAAGTATTATCCCAATTCCTATGAGCCGTATCTCGGGCTGGGCGACTTGTTCACCGCGCTTGGTCAGTATCCGCGCGCCCTGCAGGAATACGAGAAGGCGTACAAGCTGAATGCGAATAATCCGCTGATTGTGGCGGGCGCAGCGAATGCATCGTTGGAATCACATCAATTGCCGCTGGCGAAAACCTGGCTGGAGCGAGCCCAGGGCCGCATGAAAAGCAACCCTGAGGTCATGCGTGAGCACGAACGCTACCTGACCTGGACGGGCAATTATGCGGAATCGGCCAAGCTGGGATGGCAGGTGATCCAAAAGCTGCCACGCGACCGCGAAGCACCGGTGTATCTTGCCTACGACCTGCTCTACATGGGGCATTACGACGAAGCCCTGCGTCTGGCCGAGACCTACCAGCCCATTCTGCCGAAGGAAAAAGACCTGTGGCTGATCGCCGGGTACGTCCATACGCATTCGGAGATGCTAACCAAGGCGGTTGACGATTTCAGCCATGCCCTGGAACTGGACCCGAACATGGCCACGGGGCTGGTGAACCGCGGATTCGTGCTCAACGACGTACAGAACGCGCACCAGGCCGCTGCTGATTTCCAGAAAGCCATCCACTTAAAGCCGGATTACGGCGAGGCCCACCTGGGATTGGCGTACGCTAACTTGCAGCTTCACCATCCCGAGGTGGCGGTAAAGGAAACAAAGCTGGCACAGCGCTACATCGGCGATTCCAAGGCCACGCACCTGGCGCTGGCCGGCGCCTACCGACAGCAATTGCTATTGCCGGACTCGGTGAAAGAGTACCAGGCGGCCCTGAAGTACGCGCCCGACGATCTTCAGATTCACCTTTCGCTCGCAGAAACGCTTTACCACATGCGCCACTACCGGCAGGCCATTGATGCACTGAACCAAGCCTTAGCGCTTTCGCCGCAGGATCCGTTCATCTACGCACAAATGGCGCACAACTATGCGCGCCTGCACGATCGCCAGCAAACTTTCCGTTACATTGAGGCGGCGGAGCGCACGGGTAGCGACCAGACCGGCGTCTTGCTTGACACAGGAGACGCGCTTCTGACCCTGGGCGACCGTGATTCCGCCATGCAGCGCTTCGCACGGGCGCTAACCGCACCGGACGCCCAGCGCGTGGAAGCTCGCCTGGCGATTGCCCGCGTATTTGCCACCGATGGACAGTTCGACGATGCCCGCCAGCAGGTCAGCCTGGGATTTGCCGAAGCCCGCATCGGAGAAGCCGAGCCCATCACCTCCGATGACCTGGTGCAAGCGGCGAATATTTTCCTGCAGACCCATGACTACGATCTGGCGCGGCAATACCTGCAGCGCGCCAAGATGGCGGGCGCCGATGCCACGGTTATCGCCATCGGGATGGCCAATGCAGACCTGGCCCAGGGCCATAGCCAGAATGCGCAGGCGGAATTGGCCAGCCTGGGCAATTCCTCCGACTATGAACACAACTTCGACTACATGATGGCGCAGGCCAACGTCTATCGGCAGCAACAGAACCTGCCGGACGCGCTCATGGCTTTCGCCCAGGCGGACAGCCTGGCGCTGGATGATGAAAATGCCGAGCGCTCGGAACTGGACGTTGCTGGCCAGGAGGGCAGGCCGATTACCGATAATGTCAATGTGCTGCCGCATGCTTCCCTGCAACCCATTTTTGAGGACATAAACATTTACCAGTTGGATGCGAAGTTGCTGGCAGTGCATAATCCGGCACTGCTGCCGGCTCCGCGCCACTCGATCGAGACCAAGCTGGACGCCGGCTACAAGCTGCACATTGGCGGGCTGCCGACCATCACCGGCTTCACCGAAGAACGCAACGATTACGGCACTCTCTCGTTTCCCAGCGAGTTGCTCATCCAGCATCGCAATACTTTTGATACTACGTTCAACACCGGAATCAATCCCGTGCTCCGCCTGGGGTCGAACAGGATTGTGTTCAACCCGGGAATTCAGTTCACTGTGCGGCGCGACACGGAAGCACCGCTCGCGATGAACCAGAACCTGTTCCGTCAGTTTGTGTACATGTCAACATCGTCGTTCTTCAACTGGATTTCGGTGCAGGCCAGCGCCATGCATGAAGCGGGACCGTTCACCGAGGTTCCACTGCATTCGCGGGAACTGAGAGGCACAATTGGGTTTACCGTGGGGCGGCCGTGGGGCCGGACCTCACTGTTCACCGAGTATTCGGGCGACGACCTGCTGTTCCGCCCGCGCATTGTGGAGTACTACGAGACCGGCACGCGGTTTGGCATTCAGCATAAGTTTGGCGAAAAGCTGACCTTCGGCATCTTGGGCGATTACCTGCGGGCCTGGAGAGTCCAGGGCAGCCAGTTTGCTCTGGCACAGGCTATGCGTCCGGGCTTCCGCTTTGAATACCGGCCGAACAGCCACTGGTCGGCGCAGGGTGAGTTCGCCTACTCACGCGGCCAGGGAATGCATTTTTACGACAACGTAGAGAGCCGATTCCTCGTCTCATACGTCAAGCCCGTGCGGCAAATGCTCAACTCCGGGAACGGAGATGTGCGGGTGGCGTATCCATTCCGGATTTCTTTCGGGGTGCAGCAGCAGGAGTTCTACCATTTTTCGCACGGAGCCACCATCGTACCGGTGGTGCAATTGTCGTTGTTCTAGGTGCGACGAAGAGAGCTGGCTGTAACCATGCCCCGACTTACCTCCATAGCCAAGCAACTGCAGAGCGCCATCCAGCGGCGCTCGCGAGGCACTCAGGGCCGTATCGTGAGCGGCAGCCTGACTTTGCTGATCGGTTCGGCCCTGGTAAGCCTGCTTAACCTCTTCTACAACGTGGGCGTAGCCCGGCTGCTGGGCCCAATTGCCTTCGGTGAAGCGGCAGCAGTTTACACGCTGCTGATGCTGATTTCCTGCATTACCCTTTCTTTCCAGTTGGTCTGCGCCAAATTCGTGGCCCGGAATGAGAGCAGCGGGGCCAAGGTGGCGGTGTACCGGGGCCTGCGGAGGCGTGCCTGGGTGTTCGGCATCGCCATCGCTTCCCTGCTGATCCTGGCCAGCGAACCGATTTCCGCTTATCTCAACCTGCATTCGCCCACGCTGGTCATCCTCCTGGCTATTGGTATCGCTTTCTACATTCCTCTGGGAGTACGCCGTGGAGGCATGCAGGGGATTTACGCCTTCCGCCGGTTGGCCTGGAACTACATCATCGAAGGTGTGGTCAAGCTAGGTGGAGCGTTTTTGCTGATCCATTTCGGGTTCGGCGTAAATGGCGCCATTGCGGCGGTTACTGCCTCAGAGGTGGCGGCCTACGTTTTCGGCTACCCCGGGCGCGAGTTGGAAGCGGCACCCGAACCGGGATTGCCGGCATCCTTCGGGGAAGGCATACAGGCCATTGTGTTCTTCGTAGGCCAGGTGGTGATCAACAACGTGGATATCATCCTGGTTAAGCACTTTTTCGCAGCCGAAGCCGCCGGCCTCTACGCTGCCGCGGCTCTGGTCGGCAGAGTGGTTTATATGTCGTCCTGGTCGGTGGTCAGCGCCATGTTTCCTATTTCTGCCGGCCTGCGCACTGGAGAAGAAACCGAACGCGACGTGCTGTTCATGCCCCTGCTCATCGTCCTCCTGATCACCGGGGGTTTCACACTGGCCTTGTGGCTGTTCCCTGACCTCGTCTGGCGAGCGGTATTCGGAGCGGCGTTTGTGCATCAGAACCTGGCCTTTTATTCCTCGTTGCTGGTGCTCTATGCCGCCGCCACCGGTGTGTATTCGCTGAGCGTCGTGATCATTACCTATGAGATGTCGCGGAAAATTGCCAACAGCGCCTGGATACAACTGGCCTTCGCCGGCGCGGTCGTGCTGGGGATTCTCGGTTTCCATTCAACCCTGCGCCAGGTGGTGGTGGTGCAATTGGTGGCTTTGGGGATGCTGCTGCTAACTGTTTGCCTGCCCTTTCTGCGAGCGCGCTTACGCCTGCGCGCCCCGGTCGCGGTTGTGCCCGCGCTGGTGACCATGCGCAAGCTGCGGCCGCTGGCAGAAGACGAGGTGATTGCCGAGTTTCTGAGGAATGAGTTCCATCACCGTGAATTTGACGAGGATCGGACAAAGTTCCATCACCTGGTAGAACATCCTGACTTTGGGAGTGAGGCGGAGAACGCCCTCCGCCGTGCCCTTCTGTTCCGGCGGCGTGGCGCGTTATGGCGTGAATTACCAGGCGATGCCCAATGGTGGGAGGTGGAGTTACAACCCGCCGACATAGAGCGTCTTCGCTTCTTCCCTCGCGCACAATGGCGCAAGCTCTCCCGCGGCCGATTCTACGTGAATGAAATCGTAGAACGCATCCGCAACGCTGGTCCTGAACTTGACGAGGAGTTCCACCGCAAACTGAGGGCTGTCGGCGGTGAGGTGCGGCAGGAAAATGCCGAACTGACTTCCATCCTGCTCATCGGGGAAGATGAGAGCAGTCCTCTCACGATCATTGAAGGCAACCATCGTGTGGCCGCGGCGCTGCTGGTCTCTCCCGTCGCGCTACCCGAACATTTTCGCGTTCTCTGCGGCTTGTCGCCGCGGATGACGGAGTGTTGTTGGTATCACACCAGCATAGGAAATCTACTGCGATATGCCAGGAACAAGGTTCGCGATCTGGCGCGAAGCAACGATCGCGATGTGGACCGCCTGCTTAAGCTGCAGCCGCGAACGCCGGCGGTTTCGTCGTGACAAGTCCCCTGAGAGGCAAACCGGACTTGAGAAGCAAAGGGATGGGGGTTCTACCCGGCACTCCAGAGCCTAGGACAACAGGGACAAGCAGCAGCGCATCTGTAACGTTAGCTTGCTCGAATTCGGCTCAACTAACGCTAAGGCGGGACTTTGGAGCCGCATTCGGATTCGAACCGCTGATGGAAATCCTACAGAGTGCCACTCGTCATAAACGGGGTAACAGGTGGGTTGTGTGGCAAAGCTTTGCATTTTGGGTCTGAGATTCAGGGTGTGGGACAGAGGTGTGGGGGTGCAGGTGAGGTGGGCGCAATGGATTTAGCAGCAATCATTATTGTAGGCGCCCGCCCAGAGGAAGGCGAAACTGCGCGGAATGATCGCAGTTCAGGCGTTGCCGCTGAGGTGTTCGCGGGTATACCAATTGCGCTGCTAGATCTCCTTGGCAAATCGGTAGCGCACCATGTGGTCGACCGACTGCACCGCGCCGGTGTGGAAGCGGTGACGGCACTGAGCAGCGAAGGCGCCTGCGAGGAAGCCAACGATCGCCAGCTTTCGTGCTTGCCGGCCAATGAGCTGTGGCGTGCCGCCGAAGAGGCGTTCTGCGCCTATGCCAGTGAGGGAGTGGAGAGTGTCCTGCTGCTGCGCCTGGGCCCTTATGGCGAAGTAGATCTTGATCCTCTGTTGCGCTTCCATTCAGAGCGGCGCCAGAATGCTACCGTCATATACGATCAAGGGAGAAACCCGCTTGATGCCGCGATAGTGCAGGCGGCGAGGCGCACCGATGCCTTGTTCCTGATACGGAACGGACTCCGGTCGACGAGGCTTCCTTCCGAGCCTTACATCGTGCCAGGGTATGTCAACCGACTGGAGAACACGCGCGACCTCCGCCGCCTGGCACAGGATGCCCTGCTGATGCGCTGCGAGATTCAGCCCCAGGGACGGGAGATAAAGCCTGGCGTATGGATTGGTGAGCATGCCCGCATCCATCGTACTGCTCGCGTGCTGGCGCCAGCTTTTGTTGGGACTCGTGCCAAGTTGCGGGCCGCCTCCGTTGTCACGCGTTGCAGTGTGGTGGAGCATCATGCGGAGGTGGACTGCGGTACGGTGCTGGAGGATACAACCGTCTTACCATACACCTATGTGGGAGCAGGCCTGGACGCCTCGCACGCTGTAGCCGGATTTGGAAGACTTGTGCACCTGCGCCGGGATGCGGAAGTGGAAATTGCCGATGCTCGGCTGCTGGGAACGGTGAGCGTGTCGGCCGCCTGGCGAACGCTTAAGAGCGCAGCTTCCCTTGCCGCATATCTGCCGGTGCAGGCAGTGCGCGGAGTTGTGCAGCGAGGCCATCGCTCTCAATCTGCCGCAGTGCCTCAAGCCGATGCCGAGATCCCATCGCCGCCGCCACAAGCTGCAACCCTGGAGCCCTCATCTGAGCCACTTTCGGCATCCAATCAAGGGCCGCAATTTGGTGGCGACTTCGCCGTAGTGAGGAGATATGGGAACGAGTAGACCAGTCATCGTGAAGCGCATGCCGGATCGCATTAACCTGCAAAAGGCCCGGGAATTCCAACGCGAAGTGCAACCTTTGCTGCGCTCCGACCGCCCCCAGTTGGTATTCGATTTCTCCGCCGTGCGGCGCATCGATGCTGCCGGCGTAGATATGCTGCTGGAATGCATGTCCGACGTGATGAAGCACGACGGAGACCTTAAGCTGGCGGCTCTCTCGCCGCAGGCGGCCATTGTGCTGGAGCTTACGCGTGCTGACCGTTTATTCGAGGTTTACGAGACGGTATCCGATGCCGTGCGCAGTTTCAGCGGTTTCCTGCCCAACGCCATGAGGAAATACGCGGAATGGAGCGTGACGGCAGCAGCTTCGGCCGCCGACTCTGGAGACGAAGCACCCTCAAACCTGGCCGCCTGAAACAGGCTGGAGAGCAGATTATGAAATGGGAACACAAGCATAGCGCGCGTATTGTGAGTCTCGCGTTGGCACTATGCCTGTGCGGTGTGCCGGAAATAATGGCAGCACAGACGCAAAGCCCCGCCACGCCGCCTCCGTCGCAAACCACGACGCAGAGCCAACCACGGCTGCCGGACGCTCCCAGCGCAGTGCCGGCACCACAAACGAACGGCAACACTCCGCAAAACCAGAACCAGGGGCAGAAGCCGCCTGCGCAACCGGCTCAGGCCCCGGCTGGAACCGGAGCGGCGGAAGCGGGTCCCACCGCGGGCGGAGCCGGTTCCAAGCCGGCGGGGATGGCGATCGCCCCCGCCAAGCAGCACCAAGTGCGCTCTTTTCTGATCAAACTGGGAGCCATCGCTGGAGGAGCCGTTGCCATCGGGACCGTTTACGCACTTTCTCGCAGCAGCCCCAGTCGTCCGCCGGGCGCAAAATAATTCATGAAAACCAACTCTCTGCAGAGCACCGCACCGCTGCTCGTAAGTTTTTCCGGCATTGATGGCGCCGGCAAGAGCACGCAGATCGAGCATTTGCGCGGCGTCTTGACGGCCGGCGGATGCCCGGTTATGCAGCTAGCCTTCTGGGATGATGTAGTGGTTTTCTCGCGATTTCGTGAGGGTATGACCCACAAGGTTTTTAGAAGTGAAAAAGGCGTGGGCGCGCCCGGTAAGCCGGTGCAGCGGCGCGATAAGAATGTCCGCGGCTGGTATCTGAGCCTGCTCCGCAGCACGCTTTATCTGCTGGACGCTTTGCACCTGCGGCGTGTGGTAGCGCAAGCTTATCGCTCTGGCGCAGCTGTCATTATTTTTGACCGTTACTTGTACGACGAGCTGGCCAATCTACCGCTGCAAATGCGTGTGGCACGGTGGTTTTTGAACTTTGCCAGCGCCCTGGCTCCCCGGCCCGACCTGAGTTACGTGATTGATGCTAGTGCCGAGGAGGCCTGCGCGCGTAAGCCGGAATATCCTCTCGAATTCTCGCGCCGTTGTCGCCAAACCTATCTTGAATTGGCAAAACTCATGGGTATGGTGGTAGTTCCTCCGCTTCCAATAGAGCAAGCCGGCGAAGAAGTCCTTAAGCGCTTTCACGAGATGGCCGCAGAACGAATCGAAGGATGGCAGAAGGTGAGCCCCGGCACCGCGGGCGTGAATTTTTCCGACTAATTGGGCGTAGCCTCCGAAATACACAAATCAGAATCCAGCTACTCTGGTTACGGGAAAATGAACGAACGTTGAGAAATTTTCTGCAGCAGCTCCAGCCAACATCCTCTCCCGATTTTTCCATCCTAAGTATCGGAAAGCGAGCGAGTCACGGGTACTGCATTATGGAGCTGTCGGACAAACTGGGCCTGGTCATTCCTACCCTGAATGAAGCTGGCAATATTGCCGCCGCCTTGCAGCGAGTGCGGGCCAGCCTTGATCCTCTGGGAATTGCTTACAACATCACTATAGTGGACGACGACAGTCGCGACGGAACAGCGCAAGTGGTGCAGGAAATTGCGGCTCAGGATTCGCGGCTCAAGTTGCTGGTGCGCCGAGGAGAGCGCGGCTTGGCGGGCGCTGTTATTTACGGCTGGCAGAATACCGATGCGGAGCTGCTGGCGGTCATGGATGCCGACCTGCAGCACCCACCTGAGCTGCTGCCTGAACTGGTAAAGGCCATTCAGCAGGGTTACGACATCGCCGTGGCCAGCCGGTATGTCGCCGATGACGCGGTGAAGGGCTGGAATCCCGCCCGCCGCCTGGTTTCCCTGCTCGGCACTTGGGTTACGATTCCCCTGCAAAAAAGGAACATCCGCATCAAGGATCCACTGTCAGGATTTTTTGTGGTGCGGCGCAGCTGCATCGCCGGCATCCCCCTGCACTCGCAAGGGTTCAAGATTCTGCTGGAAATCCTGGTGCGAGGACGGATCCGCTCGGCGGCGGAAATTCCCTTTCTATTCGGCCTGCGCTACGCGGGTAAGAGCAAGGCCAGCCTGAAAGTAGCGCTCGACTATTTTTCTCTGCTGGGGCGGTTGTCCCTGGATTCCATTTTTCGGTTGGGCTCCTGATGAAGATCTGCCTGGTCACAACTTTCCCGCCCAGCCATCGGGGGCTGGCGGAATATGGTTTCCACATCGCGCGCGAGCTGCAGCAGAACCCGCTGCTTAGCCTCACCATTCTGGCCGACGAACTGGAAACACCCCAGCCGGAACTTGAGGATTACAGCCTAATTCGCTGCTGGCGTTTCAACACGCTTTCCAGTGCCAGGCGAGTTCTGGCCCACATCCGCGAACTCAAACCCGATGTGGTTTGGTTCAATTTGGGATTTTCCAGCTATGGGGACCGTCCGGCAGCCGCCTTCGCCGGCATCTGCATACCTGCACTCACTCGGCTGAACGGCTATTACACGCACGTCACTCTGCACCAGGTGATTGACTACATCTCCATGAAAGATGCGGGAGTGCGCTTCCCCCGCGTTTACCGTGCCGCCGGCTATCTGGCGACGCGGCTGGTGCTGATGTCGAACTCTATTTCCGTACTTTTGCCTGCGTACCGCCGCACCTTGCGCGAGAAGTACCGCGGCGCCAACGTTCATGTGCGCATGCACGGGATTCTCTCCAGTCGCCCGGAGTACCCGGACTTCGGTCGCCGGGGCAATCCCTTGCACCGGGTTTTAGCCTTTGGTAAGTGGGGAACCTACAAACGCCTCGAACAGATTCTTGAAGTCTTTTCCCTCGTGGCTGCGCGGGTGCCCAATGCGCAGTTGGTGATTGCCGGTGGGGACCATCCCAAAACACCGGGCTATGTGGCCTCAGTAGCTCAGAAGTACCAGCACAACCCACAAATAGTTTTTACCGGTTATGTAGCGGAAGATAAGATTCCCGAGCTTTTCCAGACCGCCACGGTTGCGGTTATGCCCTACTCGTCGGCCGCGGGCTCCAGCGGAGTCGCACATCTGGCCGCAGCTTTCGGCCTGCCCATCATTTGCGCCGATATTGCGGATTTTCGTGAGATGGCCGAAAACGAAGATCTGGCCATTTCCTTCTATGAAACCGGCAACATGCAGAGCCTGGCGGGTGAAATCATTGACCTTCTGGACTCACCCGAGCGCCAGCAACAGATGGCGGAACAAAATTTCTCCGCCGCTATGCGCATGACCATGCCTCAGATCGTGCGCCAGTATCTGCGCGCCTTTGATCTTCACCAGCGCACTCGGGCGCTGGAGCCGCTCCGCCGTTTCCGCCGCATACCCTCCTGGGTTTCCACGCGTTCGGCTCTGGCCCGCGCGGTTTCAGCACGCACGGCCCCCTGGATGTAGGGAACCCCTTTCAAGGCCATCGGAATCTCGTTGCCGGGCTGCTTTCCGAGGTTCACCGTTCCTAAGGTCCACTTCCGATTCCTCTAAGGTAAAAACCGCTGATAAATGCTGTCTTTGGCCGAGCGGCAGAGCTGCCAGCCAATGTTTACCATCGAGTTACTTCAAGCTAAGTACATATCCGGCCAGGCAAAGCCGGGGCAATTCCTAACGTTCGCAGGGCCTTCGTTTCCCCCGAAACACAAGCAGCCCGAGAGGGGGAGACGTGTCGAATGTTCACAAGGTCGGCGTGTTGCTGCCGGCAGCACTCGCGATGGGATTGGCAGCTTGCGGTGGCGGGTCTATGTCGCCGCAGGGGGCGTCGACCGTGCAGGCCAGTCCCAGCAGCCCGCAAATCGCCATAGCCAATAACACCAGTGCCGCGGATTCATTTGCGGCACAGCAAAATGGCAATGCGGGCGCAAGCAATGTGAGCAAGGTCTCCATCCGCAGCGTGCTCAAAATCCCCGCCAGCACCCCGATCTGGGCCCATTTGATGGTGTGGTTTGGCCAGTCCAATCACATGAATGTAGGTTACGACTCTGCCGACCCAAATCAGGTCCATAAGCAACTCGACGATATGCAGAGCCGGGGCATCCAGGGCGCCATTATTGACTGGTACGGCACCGATGCCAGCCACGCTCATGAAGACTCCGCTGCCACCGCCGTGATGCAGGACGCACAAAGCCGCGGCGGTTTTCAGTTCGCTATCATGGAGGATGCCGGAGGCGGGCCCCAGTTGTGCGCCCAGCAGCCGGGCTGTGACGTGACTGAACAGGTGGTCAATGACGTGAACTATGCCATCAGCCATTATGCTCAGTCCTCCGCCTACATCAGGATTAGCGGCCATCCCGCTATATTCTTTTTCGGCCTGGAGCAGTTTTCGGTTGACTGGAACAAGGTGCGGGCTAAGGTGCAGGGCAGTCCTGTGTTCATTTTCCGTAATACCGTAGGCTTCGAGGCGCCGCAGACCAACGGCGGCTTTAGCTGGGTCAACATCAATACCGCCGACGCCAATGACTGGGGCCAGTCTTATCTGGATTCCTTCTACGCCGCTGGCCTGGAGCACGGCAAAGATGCCGTCGTCGGAAGCAGCTATAAGGGATTCAACGATAGCCAGTCGGGCTGGGGTGCGCAGCGGGTCATGAACCAGAACTGCGGCCAGACATGGCTGGCCACACTCGATGAAATAGGCAAATACTATGGCGGCAACCCACGTCTGAACGGGGTGCAGTTGGTCACCTGGAACGACTACGAAGAGGGCACCGAAATCGAAACCGGCGTTGACAATTGCGTGAGCGTGTCCTCGAAGGCGGCAGGCAGTTCGCTGGTATGGCAGGTTAGTGGCGATGAAAAGACCATTGACCACTATGCCGTGTGGAGCAGTAGCGACGGTCAGAACTTCAACCACATTACCGACGTGGCGGTGGGAACACACACCGCCGACCTATCTTCAGCCAAAATCGGCAAAGGTAGCGGGATCAAAATCTACGTGCAAGCGGTCGGCAAGCCCAGCATAATCAACCACCTGTCGGCACCCGTCACATTCTGAGTGCCCGCAAAAAAAGTCGCAGGAGGAAGTCCCGCTCATTGGATGTTTAGCAACACTGTAGTCGAGTTCTGCGCCGAGGAGGAGTTACCGCTGATGACCACTGCGTAGTTGCCGTGGGGCGCAGCCTGGCTGGCACTGCTCGGGGCAGCGGACGAGGGCCCGCCCCCGCAGGAGCAGGCAACGAGCAGCAATGCTGTGGTCAAGACCGCCAAGGCGCGCCTGCGCAGTTCGCCGCCAGCAAGCAGAAAGATCGCGGGCAATCCAGGCAGGCTCAACCAGAGCGCGAAAATCGTTTCCGGGTGCCTGGCCGCGGTGGTGAGCTGTCCTGCGGTGATGGTCAAGGCTGCGGCTGCCGTGCCCGTGCCCGGACTAACCGAAGCAGGGGCAAAGGCGCAACTGGTACCAGCGGGCAGGTTGGAGCAGGACAGGCCAACGGCATTCACGCTGCCCGCGGTTGCGGTCACTGTCACTTGGAGGTTCGCGCTCTGTCCGGGAGACAAGGTTAGGGTGGATGGCGAGGCGCCGAGCGCTATGCCGGCCGATGATGCGGTGCTGGAACCGCCCACCGTGTACTTTACGGCGCCGGATATGTGGTTACGGAACACCGGCTTGCCCACTGCCTGCACATAAAGCTTATAGGTGCCCGCCGCCAGCGAATAAGAACCCAAATTGATGGAGTGGTTGCCGACTCCAACCTGGCTCAGCTCCATCAGATTTTGGCCATCGGTCGAAATGAAAACAATATAGTGGTCAAGCGTGTTCTCATCGCCACTGACTGACCACTTCAGGGTTGTGCTGGAGACCGTAGCTGAGATGCTGACGCAGTTATCAATGCCGCTTTCGATCTCGGTTCCCTCTTCATAGTCATTCCATGTAACCAGCTGCAGAGCATCCAGCTGACGGGACGAGTTGTACATGCTATTAATTTTGCTGAACGTCTGCAGCCACGTCTGCCCGCACTGCTGGCTCATCACCCGCCCCGAGCCCCAGGATGCCAGGCTATCGTTGAATCCTTTGTAGGCAGCGCCGTAAGCATCTTCTGAGGCGTGCGCCAGCCCGGCGTTGTAAAAATTAGATAGGTAGGACATGCCGTAATCATTGTTCAGAATGACCCAGGAATAGCTGCCGCTGGTCTGCGTGTGGGTGAAACCGCCCGCATGCTGGAAGATAAAGGCCGGGTTTCCCGCCGCAGCGCTGCGCACTGCGTTCCAATCAATGGAGTAGTGCAGGTCGAGGTCGAAATTGGTGACCATCGGCCGCCCATTCCAGCGCAGGTAAGCCGGCGAACCGTAGTACGTGCTGGCGATGTAATTCAGTTCCTTAATGAGCGCCTGCTGCGGGCTGCAAATGCCGCAACCCGCCCGTGGAATCGCGCCCTTGTCCACCATGACAGCAAAACTGAAGCTGGCATGCTTTTCCGCTTCCGCCATGATCAACTTGGTGGCCGCGTCCTCATTCGAGCCGGGCCCATACCAGTCAATGATGACGCCATCAATGCCACGGCTGATCATATCTTCCACTTGGCGGTGCACTTGGCTCGGGTCAATGGAGGAGTAACCCACATTCATGTGATTGGACCCTCCGAACCAAGGCACCAGGTGGGCGTAAATTTTGGTGTTCGCGCCCGAATAAAGCAATGAGTGCACGTCTACCTTGCTGACGTTTCCGGCGCCGAGATTGCCATTGGACTGGGTCGAAAAACTGTTGGTCGCGCTGGTGTTATTGCCGGTTTGTGCCGCCAGAGTGGTCGTCGGGTGAACGGCGGTAACGGCGAAGGAAAGATACGAGAGCTGTAAGGGTAAGAGCAACAGCAGACAAGTGAGCGTTCGGCGCACAGGTTTCCTCCAAAAAAAAACCGTTTCGGGGGAAAACGGCTTGTGCTCCGGCAGGCTTGCCCGGGCTTTGGGTTTCTTGTAAGTAGCTGCTGAATTGTAGGCTGGAGGGGCGGAAAACGTATTACACGAAAGGCCGTAGTACTCCTGGGATTTTCGCCCTAATGCACTGGTTAGCAGATCAGCGAGCCTTAGCAGGGCTGCAATTGACGATCACGGACCAATTCCACCGCCGAGCACGCCGGACATGCAGAGAAACGTAGATGAAAAAAGGTCCCTCGGTGCTCTCAGTGGGTCGCGGTGAAGCAATTCTTCGACGGGAATGGGCCAGCGAGCGGGCCAACGGCGGCTCGCAATCCAACATCTCAGGTTCACGGACATGATGACGAACCGGACTGCCTTGGGCCTGAGCAAGCTCCTTCTCTGCACTTTATGCTTTCTTACCGTTACTATGCTCAACGGATGCCAGGGCCTAGTGGGGATTAGCCAGCCACCACCAGCCGATAATCCTGCCTTGGACGCCGCCATCAATCACATCGTGATCATGGTGCAGGAGAACCGCTCCTTCGACCACTATTTCGGGCACCTCAATGCCTATCGTGTCGCCAACGGCTTTTCCGGCGACGTTGATGGCACGCCGGCAAATGCCTCCAACCCGTCTGCCGCCGGCGCCGTGACCGCTTTCCACTTGCTCACAACCTGTGTGGAAAATCCCAGCCCTTCTTGGAATGAGAGTCATGTGGACTTCAACCGGCAGAACCCCACGTCAAATGACGCCACCCTCGACGGCTTTGTGCAAACCGCCGCCAAGGACGCCCAGGCGCTGCATTATCACGACGTCGCGGGACGGCGAGTGATGGGGTATTACGACCAGACGGATCTGCCTTACTACTACTTCATGGCCACGTACTTCGCCACTTCCGATCGCTTCTTCTCGCCGGTGATGACCCGCACGCAGCCGAATCGCATGTACATTCTGTCGGCCACCTCGGCGGGACATGTGTATCCATTAGGTACAGGAACGGTCCTGAGCAACCCGACGATTTTTGATGAATTACAGACGGCAGGCGTGTCGTGGAAGATCTACGTTACCGACAAGGTGAACGGCTCGCTGCTGCAGGGCAGCTATATCAGCATGTTCGCCGCCGGAAAGAAGTATTCCCAGAACGTGGTGCCGGCAGCACAGTATTTCCGAGACCTGAATAGCAACAACCTGCCCCAGGTGGCGCTGATTGAGAGCGGCTACTTCAGCGGGCTAGATGAGCACCCGGCAGAGAACCCTAATGCCCTCGGCCCGTCCATCCAGGCCGGGGCGGCGTACGTCTCCAGCTTCATCAATGCGCTCATGGGCAGTTCCTCTTGGGCGCACTCAGCCTTTATTTGGACCACCGACGAAGGCGGCGGTTTTTACGACCATGTCCCGCCACAGGCTGCAATCAATCCAGACGGCATCCCGCCTCAGGACCTGCAAACCGGCGACATCTGCACCACTAGCGGCGGCGGGCGAACCTGCGATTTCACCTCCACCGGCTACCGCGTGCCTATGTTTGTGGTTTCTCCCTATGCCCGCAAGGGTTTTGTGTCGCACTCGGTGATGGATTCCACAGCCATGCTGAAGTTCATTGAAACCCGCTTCCACTTGCGCAGCCTTACCCTGCGTGATGCCAATCAGCCCGACATGACCGAGTTCTTCGACTTCAGTCATCCAGACTGGCTGAAACCACCTACACCGCCCGCCCAGCCCACAGACGGAGTTTGCTACCTGGACCATTTGCCCTAGCAGTATGTAGTGATTTTCCGTATCCCAGAAAGATTACGCGCTGGCCGCTTCCGAGCCCAGCGGCAGAAAGTACTGTGTGCCCTTGATCGGCTCCGAGACCTTGCGCAGCAGTTCCTGCAAGTCTTCGTTGCGGTCCACGAAGTCAATATCGGAGGTGTTGACGATCAGCAGGTCAGACGCGGTGTAGTGAAAAAAGAAGTGCTCATAAGCCTTCACCACCGCCTCGAGGTAATCCTGGCTGATACCCTTCTCCGCCGATACGCTTTTCTTCTTGAGCCGCTTGCGCAGCACTTCGGGCGAAGCTTGCAGATAGATGACCAGGTCCGGGGTGGGGAGCTGTTCGCGGAAGTAGTTGTAATAGCGGTTGTAGGTCTCCAGTTCCACATCGCTGAGGTTGAGATAGGCGAAGAGCTTGTCTTTTTCAAAGATGTAGTCGGCGACCACCGCTTTGTTGGACCGGACGTTCACGTCCAAGGCTTTTAGCTGTTCGAAGCGGCGCGCCAGAAAGGCAAACTGTGCCTGGAAGGCGGCCCCCGGCTCGCCATCATAAAAGGCCTTCAGGAAGGGATTCTCGTCGGGTTCCGCCACCCGCTGCGCGTTCAGGCGCTCAGCCAGAATTCGCGCCAAGGTGCTCTTGCCCACCCGAATTGGACCTTCGACTGCAATGTATCGGGGAAGCTCGAAGAGTTTGGCCATTTCAGCAGATTTTCCGGGTCGCTAGGCAGGATATCTCGCCTGAGTGTCTCTGGCAATTGGCAGAAAAGCACCCCACCCAGGTTGAACGGAGTTTGTACGGGTGCTCTAGCCGCTTCGGCAAGCGGAGCTGTTTCCAGCCGCCTACCATTTACAATCCCCCAATGCTCGGCCTTCTCGCCACTGCCGGCCTGGCTAGCCTGGCCGCCGCCGGCTACAACACTATGGCGCCACGTTCCCAGCTTTTTGGCCGCACCTTTATCGGCGCCGGCGAGGGCTCGCGCCAACTGGCCCTCACCTTCGACGATGGCCCGAACGATCCCTGGACGCCACGGTTGCTGGAGGTCCTGGACCGCCACCAAATCTGCGCCACCTTCTTTCTGATCGGTCGCTTTGTAGCGCAACGCCCCGAGATCGCTCGCCAGATCGCCGCCGCAGGCCACGTGATCGGGAACCACACGCATGATCATCCCAATCTGATTTTTGTGCGGCCCAAAGAGGTGGAGAGCCAGATCAGGCGTTGTGCTGACGTGCTGCAGCAGACGCTAGGCGCGCACTCCAGCCTGTTTCGCCCACCTTATGGCGGCCGCACGCCCCAGGCGCTGCGGGCGGTGCGCCGTTGCGGGCTGATACCGGTGTTATGGAGCGTGAGTGGCTGGGATTGGGACGCCAAATCGGCTGGCGAGGTTGAAAACAAGGTGATGGGCAGCGTGGAAGGCGGCGACGTTATTTTGCTGCACGATGGCGGGCACCGCTACCTGGGTGTGGATCGTTCCTTCACGGTCAGCGCCGTGAACCAACTCATCGGCCGTTGCCGCGACCAAGGGTTCACGTTCGTAACTGTGCCGGAGATGATGAAAGAGAAAATTGACGATTGAAGATTTGCGATTGACGATTGAAAACCTCTTCCAAATCGTCATTGAAGAACGTCGCGATTCCCTTCAGCTCATCCGACGAAGATCTCGTAACTCGTGATCTTCGCTGCAATTCCAAACCTGCCTCCCGGCAAGCCCTCTTGCACCCGCACCACCTCTGCCGGGCAGCGCAACCAGATGCCATCCACGCCAATCACATGCCGGGGCAGGCGGAAAACCAATTCAATGGCAGTTCCTATCTCCAGCCGTTGCTGCAGGGCAAAAAACATACCACGGGCGCTGATATCGGAGGCTTCCGCCGGGCTTTCATAGATTCCGCCAAACTTGACACTCAGCGGGAGCCGCGAGGACACGCGTACTCGCACCCGCCGCTCGTGGCCGCTTCCCAGCCATTTCTTCGCGTCTTCCAGTTGGCTGGCCGGACCGCTACCGGCGACGCTCGCCGCGGATCTGCATTCCAGAGATGATACCGGGGATTCCATAGCACCACCCAGGGCGAGAGTCTCGCCTTTCTCCCTTATAAGGCGGCCTGAATGCGTCAGGGATAACTTGGGGGACTTACGAAAGTGCCGGACTCTCGAACTGGGATCATTGCCCAGAATGGAGGCAAGGGAGCGGCCCGGCTATCAGCTTGTCTGATTGTCTCCAGGGCAGCGCGGCATTTTCCAATCGTAATTCGTCAATCGTTAATTACTTTGCTTCCACCACCGCGAATGCCGCCCGAGCCGCCGCAACGGTTTGACGCACGTCTTCATCGGTATGGGCGGCACTGAGGAACGCCGCTTCATATTGCGAAGGCGGCAGATACACCCCCTCTTCCAGCATGGCACGATGGAAGCGGCCAAAGGCTTCAGTGTCGCTTTTCGAAGCGCTAACCCAGTTGGTCACTGGCCCTTCGGCGAAGAACCAGGTAAACATGGAGCCCACACGGTTGTACGTGATGGGCACACCCGCCTCTCTTGCCGCTTCGGCCACCATGGTCACCAGCGTGGCGGCAGTCCGCTCCATGCGCCCGTAGAGTTCTCGGTTTTCGCGCAGGTAGCACACCGTGGCCAAGCCCGCCGCCATAGCCAGTGGATTGCCAGAAAGCGTGCCCGCCTGATACACCGGGCCGAGTGGTGCCACCATGTCCATTATTTCTGCTGCGCCGGCGTAGGCGCCCACGGGCAAGCCGCCGCCAATAATCTTGCCCAGCGTAGTCATGTCGGGCGCCGTGCCAAACACTTCCTGCGCCCCGCCAAAAGCCAGGCGGAAGCCGGTCATCACTTCGTCGAAAATCAGCAGCGCATTATCCCGCGAAGTGATGTAACGCAGGGCATCCAAGTATCCCTTCGTCGGCGGGACACACCCCATGTTGCCCACCACTGGCTCCACGATGACGCAGGCAATCTGGCCTTTAAACTTCTTGAACGCCTGGTCTACCGCGTCGGCATCATTGAAGGGCAAAGCCAGCGTGAACTGCGTGAATTCCTCGGGAACGCCGGCCGAACCCGGAATTCCGAGTGTGGCCACGCCTGACCCTGCCTTCACCAGCAGCGCATCAGCATGTCCATGGTAGCAGCCTTCGAATTTCACCACGTACTTGCGTTTAGTGTAGGCGCGGGCCAGCCGGATTGCAGACATCGTCGCTTCCGTGCCCGAATTCACAAAACGGATCTTCTCCATTTTTGGAAAGGCGGAGAGCACCACCTCCGCCAGCTCCGGCTCCAGCGGGTTGGAAGCCCCAAAGCTGGTACCCTTGCGGGCCGCTTCGATCACGGCCTCCACCACCTCCGGCGCGGCGTGGCCCATAATCAGTGGTCCCCATGAGCCCAGGTATTCTATGTACTCGTTGCCATCCGCGTCCCAGATACGCGAACTCTCGCCTCGCACGATGAAAGGAGGATCGCCGCCCACTGCCTGGAAAGCCCGTACCGGGGAATCCACTCCGCCGGGGATCACCGCCTCGGCGCGTTTTTGCAGCTTGCGAGACTCTTGCGTCTTGCGACCCATCTGGCCTCCAAAGCAGCTACTATACCCAACCTGAGGACACCTCAGTAGAACGCGTGATCAGCCAGACTCCGCAGAGCACCATGAAACAGCTGGCGGACGCCTTCGTTCGCCACGGAGTCAGGGCGCTTCTTGTGAGCGACGACAATGGGCATGGTTCTGGGAAGTCCTCGTTCTCTCTCGGCGGCTCCACCTGGAGTTCTAAGTTTAGCTTTCTTTTTGATCCTGAGCTGACAACCGGCTGCGCACGCCGCCTAGTAGAACCCTGTGCTAGGCTGATATCTATGGAAACACTGCACTACTGGCGTATGCGATCCTCTGCCGTTGGACCATTATTACTCGCGGCTTCGGAGCGTGGCTTGGCCCTGCTGGAATTCGTGCGTGGGGTCTTTCCGCCTCGAAACAGCCACTTTGCCAATGCGTGCTGGGAAGAGTCGGCGACAAAAATGCGCCCCTTCGCCGTGGAGTTGGAGCAATACTTTGCCGGGCATCGGCGCGAGTTCGGCTTTGAGCTCGACCTGCGTGGCA
Source organism: Terriglobales bacterium (assembly GCA_035252015.1). Classification (GTDB taxonomy): domain Bacteria; phylum Acidobacteriota; class Terriglobia; order Terriglobales; family Acidobacteriaceae; genus JAICWP01. Next base: position 44,715 of record DATFDP010000121.1, on the reverse strand, counting down.
CCGACTTCCAGCGGCGCTGCTGGCAGAAGCTGCTCGACATCCCTTACGGTGAAACGCGCACGTACGCCGAGATCGCGCGGGCGGTGGGTCAGCCGCGCGGATTTCGCGCGGTAGGCATGGCCAATCACGATAATCCCGTGGCCATTGTGGTTCCCTGCCATCGGGTGATTGCCTCCGATGGCACTCTGGGCGGCTATGGCGGGGGATTGCCGGCCAAGCGCTGGCTGCTCGAACTGGAAGGGGTGAAATTCGAGGAACAGATGAAGCTGTTTAGAGTGGCGGGCGTAGCCTAGGACTCCGGGGTCACGCTCAGGTGAGTCCGCACCGAACTGGAGATCTACGGGACCCATCCGACTCCTAAGCCGAAATCCAAAGCGTAGCACGGGCCAACGTCATCATCTCCGCGCCGCGACGACTCGCGCAATGCCTTGCAGATCGTTGGTGACGCGAATCTCCTCCCAATCCTTCAATAGCTCGCAAACCCTGTCCCGGCTAGACTGCCCCATTTCCATTATCAGCCAGCCGCCCGCCTGCATGGCTTTGCGCGCCTGGGGAATTAGCCGGGCAAACATTTCGAGGCCGGTGGCGCCGGCAAACAGCGCGTGGCGGGGCTCGAAGCGACGCACCTGGGCTTCGACGGAATCGGCCTCCCAGTCGCCTATGTAGGGAGGATTGGAAACCACGTAATCGAAAGCGTTCTCCTCCATACCAGCCAGCAGATCGCCGCGGTGGAACTGAATCCGCTCTTGCAGCTGATGGCGGGCCGCATTGGCGCGGGCAATTTCCAGAGCTTCGGCGGAAATGTCCGTCGCGTGGATTCTGGCCTTGGGGAATTCCTTGGCAAGCGCCAGAACAATGCAGCCGGAGCCGGTGCCCACATCTACCATGTTGTGTGGAGGCTGGTTGCGTGCTAGGTCCAGCACAGTTTCGATCACGTGTTCAGTCTCAGGCCTGGGGATGAGCACGGCGGGCGAAACGATCAGGTCCATGCCCCAGAACTCCTGGTGCCCGGTAATGTATTGCGCGGGCACTCCGCGGGCGCGCTCGCCCAAGGCATCATCGTAACGCGCCATCTCGTCTTTAGTCAGCGCATGTTCGCCGTGGGCGTAGAGGTAGGCACGATCACAGCCCAGCACAAACATGGCGAGTAGTTCGGCGTTCATCCGTGGCGAACCTACGTGGGCGGCTTGCAGCCGATTTTCTGCGCTTTGAATTGCGTGGCGAAGCTGCATGGGGTCAGTTCTCAGTGCCACTAATCCCAGTCACTGCAGAGCTTCTGGCAACTAAGTACCAGGTACTGGGTACTCGCCTCACCCCACCGTGGCCGTTTCCTGCTTCAGCTTTTCCGCCTGGTAGTGCGTGACGAGGGCGTCAATGATGGGCTGGAGCTTGCCGTCCATCACCTCGCCCAACTGGTGCAGAGTCAGGCCGATCCGGTGATCGGTAACACGGTTCTGCGGAAAGTTGTAAGTGCGGACCTTTTCACTGCGGTCGCCGGTGCCAACCATGGCACGCCGTTCTTTCGCCAGCTGCTCCTGCTGCTTTTGCAGTTCGATTTCGTAGAGCCGAGAGCGCAGCACCCGCATGGCCTTTTCCCGGTTCTTAATCTGGGATTTTTCGTCCTGGCAGCTCACCACTACCCCGGTCGGAATATGGGTGACACGTACCGCGGAATAGGTCGTATTCACCGATTGGCCGCCTGGGCCGGAGGAGCAGAAGGTGTCAATGCGCAGGTCCTTGGCTTCGATCTTGATGTCCACGTCTTCGGCTTCGGGAAGCACCGCGACGGTGACCGCGGAAGTATGCACCCGGCCCTGCTGCTCAGTCTCCGGCACGCGCTGCACCCGGTGCACGCCGCTCTCATACTTTAGCCGCGAGTAGACGCGGTCACCCTCGATGATGGCGATCACTTCCTTCAGCCCACCCACGCCCGATTCCGACGTAGAAAGAACTTCCACCTTCCAGCGCTGCGTCTCGGCGTAACGGGTGTACATGCGGAACATTTCCGCGGCGAAAAGGGTGGCCTCGTCCCCGCCGGTGCCGGCGCGTATCTCCAGAACGATGTTCTTCTCATCGTTCGGGTCCTTCGGCAGCAGCAGGACCTTGAGCTCTTGCTCCACCTGCCCGGCGCGCTCCTCCAGTTTGTCCAGCTCTTCCTGGGCGTAGGCTCGCATCTCTTGGTCTTTCTCCTCCGCCAGCATCGCCTTGCTCTCCTCGATACCCCGCTTCAAGTCCTTGTATTCGCGGTACTTCTCCACCACGGGCGTGAGTTCGCTGTGAGCTTTGGCGGCCTTTTGGTATTTGGCCGAGTCGGAGATAACCTCCGGCGAAGCGAGGGAGCGCTCCAATTCCTGGTAGCGGGTTTCGAGTTGGTCGAGCCGTTCAAACATGGGTCGGGTTTGGCGTGAATAACCGTCCTTGGCCTATGGCTGTCCGCTCTCCGCCTTTGACTAAGAGTCGCCGAACGCCTTTTAGCGGAAGAACTTGAATAGAGTGTAACTGTTCGCAGTATTGCTAGGCGGGTTTTATACGTCGGCCGTCAACTGCTAGGCGATGACCAACTCCCCGCCCCTTTGCGCTTCCAGCGCCATGGCTTCATTCAAGGCCAGTATGGCGCACTCAACCTGGTCGTCAGCTGGAGACTGGGTGGTGATACGCTGCAGCCAGAGCCCGGGAGCGGTCATCATTGCGAATAGTGAGCCGCGGTGCTTGGCGGCAAAGCGGATGATCTCGTAGGACACCCCGGCGATCAGTGGTAGTAGAGCGATGCGAATTGCGAACCGAGCCCAAAAAGTGTAAACCGGCACGGCGGTGTAAAAGGCGATGGAGATCAGCATAACCGTCATCAGGAAACTCGTGCCGCAACGAGGGTGAAACGTGGAATATTTTTGCGCTTCGGGGATGCTGAGTGGGTCACCCGACTCGAAGGCAAAGACGGTTTTGTGCTCGGCTCCGTGGTATTCGTAAACTCGGCGAATGTCCTTCCACAGCGAAGTGCCCCAGATAAAAAGCAGAAACAGGGCGATGCGGATGACGCCGTCCACCACGTTAAAGACCACCTGCTCGCCGAACACCGGCGATACCTTTCTTAGTTCCGTGGCTGCCACCAGGGGCAGGAACTTATACATAAAGATGAAAAAGCCGACCGAGATGGCGACGTTTACTGCTGCCAGCCAACCGCTGAACTCAATCTTCTTACCGCTCTCCGGTTGGGGCGCCTCCGTCAGCGCGGCGTTTGCAGAAAACTTGAGGGCCCGGAAACCAAGGGTCATGGCATGTCCCAGCGTGATGACTCCACGCACTACCGGCCAGCCCATCCATTTGTGCTTTTCTGAAAGGCGTTCCAGCGGCTCGGTGTGCGTAGTGATCTCGCCGGAAGGCTTGCGAACCGCGATGCCCCAGGCATGGGGCGACCGCATCATTACGCCCTCCAGGACGGCCTGGCCACCGACCAGCGTCTCCTCGCCGCTCTCCAGAGCGGGCAGAAGCTGTAACGCCACCAGGAACCGCAACATCTGACACAAAAATCGCATGGTAATTAGATGACTCCGGATGGCCTCGGGAAACAGCCTCAGGAAGCTTTAGCCTAGCGCAGAAGCCTTGAAATGTCACGATACGGTAGCTGGTGGTTGGCAATACTTCTTCCCTGAGCACCGACTACTAACTGCCAGCTACCAATTACCCGGCCATCGTAAACCAACTTCAGGCGCCAGCGTTTATCCTACCTAGGAAAGCTGTTGTGAGGAACAGCATGGGTCATCGCGTCTGCCCCTGGTGGCTAGGATACTTTCTTATTTCGCCGCTGCGGCGGCTGCAGGTAAATCCGGCTAAACTCCTGAGCCCCTTCGTCCGGGAGGGCATGACCGTGTTGGAGCCGGGACCCGGCATGGGATTCTTCACAATTCCCCTCGCCCGCCTGGTGGGCTCCGAGGGACGGGTAGTGGCTGTAGATGTTCAGCCGAAGATGCTGAGCAAACTGAAGCACCGAGTAGCCAAGGCGGGGGTGGAATCGAGGGTAGATGCCCGCTTGGTCGCAGCCGATTCCATGGGCATTTCTGATCTCAGGGGCACAGTGGATTTTATCCTCGCCTTCGCTGTGCTGCATGAGATGCCTTCTCCCGGACCTTTCTTTGCAGAAGCTGCGGCCGTCTCGAAGCCGAGCGCGCGCCTGCTGTTGGTTGAGCCGGCAGGCCACGTCAAGGACGAGGAGTTCGAAGCTGAACTGCGCGATGCGGCCCAAGCCGGCTTCTTAGTGCTGGAGCGGCCCCAGATACGCAGCAGCCAGGCGGCATTGCTGCAAAAGAGATGAACCGTGTGGGCGTGGGGCTCCGCCCTGTGGGGGAGAAGCTGAGCCCAGCCCCTGCATTGCCGCATCGAACTGAACGCAATGTATCTTCTGGCGCCGGCCTGCGAAGCCATCGCTCGCACCACGAAAAAGCTGGAAAAGACACAGATCGTGTCCGACTACCTGCGCTCGCGCTGCGCGGATGAGGCAGGGGTTTCGGCGGTATTTCTTTCCGGCCGCCCCTTTCCGGCATACGACGAGACTACGCTGGGGATCGGCGGCACCCAGTTGTGGAAAGCGGTGCAGGAGTTATGCGGCGAGAGCGAGGCCGCCATGACCGCTGCTTATCGCCGACGCGGTGACCTGGGTGCGGCCGCTTACGACATTTTGTCCGGCAGACATAACCAGCCGCCTGTCCGGTCGCTTAACGTCAAGCAGGTGGAACAAGTGTTTCGCCAGATCTCGGCCACCCGAGGCGCCGCCGCCAAATTCAAGCTGCTCTGCCTTCTTCTGGAAGAGGCCACACCCCTGGAAGCGAAATATCTGGTCAAAATCATGACTGGGGACCTGCGCATTGGGATGAAGGAAAGCCTGGTCGAAGAGGGCATCGCCAAAGCTTACGGCCTGGAGGCGAGGACGGTGCAGCGGGCCAACATGATGCTGGGGGATATCGGCGAGACCTGCCGCCTGGCAATCGACAACCGTCTGGGCGAGGCGCACATGCGCCTGTTTCATCCCATCGGCTTCATGCTGGCCAGCCCGGTGCAATCGGCGGAGGAGGCATTCACCTTCTTCCAGCATGCGCAGGTAGAAGATAAGTACGATGGCATTCGCGCACAGGCGCATTGCCGCGGTGGCGAGGCGCGGCTGTTCTCCCGTACGCTGGATGATGTGACCGAATCTTTTCCCGAGCTGGCGGAGGCACTGGCGGGATTTTCCGGCGAACTCATCCTCGACGGTGAAATCGTGGCCTGGAATCGCGCGGCAGATGAAAGTATGGAATCTCACGCCCTTCCCTTCTCCGAACTGCAGAAGCGCCTGGGCCGAAAAACAGTGACAGAGACAATGATGCGTCAGGTGCCTGTGGCCTACGTCGCGTTCGATGTGCTCTATGTTGACGGAGACTTAGTAATAGATCAGCCGCTACGCCAACGCGCCTCCCTGCTCGACTTCGCATTTTCGCGTACCCGCCGCTCCGCCGTGGCACGCACCCCCGACCCGCAGGGGCAGCTCACTTTCGAGCCGGCGGTGAGGACGGGATCGCGGACGCAAGCCGAGGCCATCCGCGCCCCCGTGCTGCGCGCCGACTCTGCGGAGCACCTGGAAGAGCTATTTGCCGCCGCCCAGGCGCGCGGGAACGAAGGCCTGATGATCAAGGGCCTCGAGTCGCCCTACACTCCCGGACGGCGCGGTCAATCCTGGGTAAAGCTGAAGCGCGAACTGGCCACACTGGATGTTGTGGTCACGTCAGTGGAATACGGGCACGGCAAGCGTGTGGGCGTGCTTAGCGACTACACGTTTGCGGTCCGCGATGGCGGCCGGCTGGTGAATATTGGCAAAGCCTACTCCGGGCTCACCGATAAAGAGATCGCTGGCATGACCGAATGGTTCCTGGCGCACACGCTCGCCGATCACGGCTTCTGGCGCGACGTGGAGCCCAGAATCGTGCTGGAGGTCGCATTCAACGCCATCATGCGCTCCGACCGCCATGCCAGCGGCTATGCCTTGCGTTTTCCCCGCATTCTGCGCATCCGCGACGACAAGCCGCCCGAGGAGGCCGATACCATCGAGCGGGTGCAGGAAATCTATGCCCGCCAGCATGGAAAACAAAAGGAGTCAGGTCTCAGTAATCACGAGTCAGCAAAAAAGTAAAAACGCCTGCAGGGCCGCAAAAAGCTCGGCAGGCGAAGTGGTCATTCAGCGACGAGGTGTGCTCGTTCGAGCACTCGTGAGTACGGGAGCGCTGATGAAATGAACGCGTCCGCACCATAGCGAATTCGTCGTTGAAATAGAACAGCCAGCCGCGTACGCGCACTGTCCTGAGATCGGAGATGGCGCTGGTTCCGTTCACCTTGGTCTCGGGGAAGATGGCTATCATAACGGAGGTGAACGGAATCAATAGACTTAAGTAGCAATCTTCTGGCAACTGCAGGTCGAACGCACGGGCATGCATATCGCGGAGGCCGGACTCACCGTCTTCGTCCCCTGAGAGAGCTAAGTTTTAGCGCTGATTGCCGGCCGGATGGAGCGCACGATGGGCATGGCGGGGTCCGTTCTGGTGTTCGCATTCCCCAAAAAAATCGCCTCGCAGGGCGCCGCAGTCGAAGGGTGATTAACTGCTGAAAGGGGACGGGCGAATCGGTTAGCCCGTCTAAACTCGACAGCATGGCGTGCACGGCAGTTCATCTATCGCGGAATAGAACACCCAAACGGGTCCATCCACGGGTGAAACACCCAACACCGACCGTGGGTCAAAACATTTTGTAACAATGACTTAGACGTTGTCGAGGGGTACCAACGCCGGCAAGACACAACCAAGCTCTTGTGACCTGCTTCTAAGTACGCCGTTCTGCCGGAATGCTGTCGGCCTGATGGCTGATTAAAGTTCTTTATCACCGCGATAAAAACATTCAGTTTGACGGCGCTATCGGCATACCGCAGAATCCGCAAACCAGTGGGGCGCGGATTGGCTGCAGAAAGCAGACCGCAGAACCGCCCGAATCGCAGGAGGATGGATGGCACTCCCGTCACTAAATATCCCGCAAGCAGCCGGTTTTCACCTGAACTACGCGAGCGCAGACGCCGCGCGGCGCGACCTCCCGCCAGGGTTCAGCGAGTTCCTTTTGCCCTTACACCGCTGGTTTACGCCTCGCCAGCAGGAGCTGATTGAAAAACGTTATCAGGTTCTGGCGGAAGCGCACGGCGGACGCCGCCCGCGGCACCTGCCCCCTTCCCCGGCTACGCAAGGAGACTGGAAGGTTGAGCTTCCGGAGTGGTGCGCCGACCAGCGCAACCAGATGACAGGTCCTGCGGATGACGCCGAACTCGTGGTCAAGATGCTCAATTCCGGCGCACCCGGAGTCATGCTCGATCTAGAAGACTCGACCGTCAACGACTGGGAGCACCAACGACTGGGTGTTGAGAACATCCTGCAGGCGCTGCATGGCACCCTGACCTACTTCGACAAGAAACGCAATCAGGTGGTTGGCATCAAGCAAAGCAAGACCGTGATCTGGGTGCGGCCTCGTGGTTTGCACATCAGCCAGGGCGGGCTGTTTGGCGACCAATTGATCTCAGCCTCGCTGTTCGATGTGGCGCGCGTTTTCTATGGAATGGATCCGGTCCAGTTGCGGCACCCGCTGGCCATCTACATCCCGAAATCGGAATCCGCCGAGGAAGCGCTGTGGTGGCGCGACATGTTCCAGGCGCTGGCGAAGGCGCGTGGTTTGCCGCGCGACTACATTAAGTGCATGGCTCTGGTCGAGTCGCATCCCCTGGCGTACCAGATGGAGGAGTTTTTATCCAACCTCCGCGAGCACATTGTCGGCCTCAACCTGGGGCGCTGGGACTACATGGCCAGCCTCATTCATTTCAACCTCTGCGACCCGGAGTGGATGCTTCCCGACCGCAACACCATCCCGCACGACGTGCCGTTTTTCCAGCGAGTGCGCGAACTGATGCCGGAAATCTGCCATCGCCGTGGCGTGCTGGCCATCGGCGGAATGACTGCGCTTTATCCCAGCCGCGAGGACACCGAACTGAATACCCGCGCGCTGGCGGTGCTGGAAAAGGACAAAAAAAACGAAGCCAGTTGCCTCATGGATGGCGCCTGGACCGGCCATCCCGATCAGAACCAGATCGCAGTGGATCAGTTCCCTTATCCCAATCAGCTTGACAAGCTGCCCTCGCGCGACCTGAACCGCGACGAACTGGAGCGGGCCGGCATGTTGCGTTGTGGCCAGTTCAACCGCTATGCCGACCTGCGCGCCGTCCCCAGAGGCGTAGGCGCACGGACTTTGGCAGGAACGCGGGCAGCGGTGCGCACCGTCATTCGCTACCGTAATGGCGTTCTCAACGGCAAAGGCGCCAGCCTCCTGGATGGCTACATGGAGGATCTTGCGACTGACCGCATTTACCGGCTGATGATCGTACAACGCATGCGCCACAGCGAAGCGATGGACGTTCTCGATGAATCGGGCAATCCGGTGGCGCACACACCCGAGCTCATCAGCAAGTTGTTCCACGAAGAAGTGGAAAAAATTATTGCCAACCCGGCGCGCGCGGATATCGGCACGCCGGAAACATTCCGCGAAGCGTGCCGCATCGCGGAAGCCATGATCCTGAACGGTGAATTTAATCCGATTTGAACCATTAACCCTGCAGTTCCCCGCAGTGCTGCGAGGAAAGGAAGAAAGACGTGACCAAGAACGGCAAGACCGAACAGAACAACGCCCTATGGGCCGGCAAACGCTGGCAGGGAGTCACTCGCCCCTACACTTCCGCGGACGTGGAACGCATCCGTGGCTCCATCAAAATTGATCACACGCTGGCACGCATGGGCGCGGAGCGGCTGTGGGACCTGCTGCAGTCGGAATCCTACGTGCCTGCTCTGGGCGCCATGACCGGCAACCAGGCCATCCAGCAGGTGCGCGCCGGGCTGAAGGCCATCTATGTGAGCGGCTGGCAGGTGGCGGCCGACGCCAACGATGCCGGGCAGATGTATCCCGACCAGAGCCTGTATCCGGTGAACAGCGTGCCCACCCTGGTGGGGCGTATCAACAAGGCCCTGCTGCGCGCCGACCAGGTGCATCATTCCGAGGGCAAGAGCGACGTGTACTGGTTCGCTCCGTTAATTGCCGACGCTGAAGCCGGTTTCGGAGGCACCCTGAACGCCTTTGAACTGATGAAGGCGATGATCGAAGCGGGAGCGGCTTGCGTCCACTTTGAAGACCAGCTTTCATCCGCCAAAAAGTGCGGCCACCTGGGGGGCAAGGTGCTGGTGTCCACCCCGGAAGCTGTCCAGAAGCTGGTGGCGGCGCGGCTGGCGGCGGACGCTATGGAGGTGCCTACGCTAATCATGGCACGCACGGACGCCAATGCGGCCAACCTGCTGACCAGTGACATAGACGCGCGTGACCGCGAGTTCTGCACCGGCGAGCGCACCTCCGAAGGCTTCTTCCGCATCCGCGGCGGCCTGCATTCCGCCATCGCCCGCGCCCGCGCTTACGCTCCTTATTCCGACTTAGTGTGGTGCGAGACCTCGGAGCCGAACCTGCAGGAAGCCCGCATCTTCGCCGAAGCGGTCCTGGGCGAATTCCCCAGCAAACTGCTGGCCTACAACTGCTCGCCCTCGTTCAACTGGAAGAAGAAGCTGGACGATGTCACCATCGCGCGCTTCCAGCGCGAGCTCGCTGCAATGGGCTACAAGTTCCAATTTGTGACCCTGGCCGGCTTCCATGCCCTGAACCTCAGCATGTTTGAATTGGCGCGCGGCTACCGCGAAACTGGCATGACCGCCTATGCCAGGCTGCAGGAAAAAGAGTTCAGCCGGGAACAGCACTATGGCTACGAGGCGGTTAAGCACCAGCGCTTCGTGGGCACCGGATATTTCGACGCCGTCGCCCAGGTAATCGCAGGCGGAAACTCTTCCACGCTAGCACTGGAGGGCTCTACCGAACTGGCCCAGTTCACTGCTGAATGGCATGAGGCGAAGAGCCGTCCGGAGGGACCCGATGCGGCCTGCCAGCCTATCCTGGGCGAGTGTGCGGCGGAAGAATTGGTCCTACCAAAGCAGGTTTCGCCACGCGGCAAGCGCCTCGCCTAAGCTCACCCTTCTCTCTCACATTGTCCGGTAGATTGCCGGGCTGTCCTGAGGCCGGTACCGCCTCAGGACTTTTTTTTCCCAACGCGCTTATAATTGCGCGGCTCCCGTTCGTGAGTGTCTGATTCGGCATCTAAGCAATCGGTCCCATGGAACGATATCTCTGCATCCACTGCCACTTCTATCAACCGCCGCGAGAAAACCCGTGGCTGGAAGCGGTGGAAATACAGGATTCAGCCTATCCTTACCACGACTGGAACGAGCGCATTACCGCCGAATGCTATGCGCCCAACTCAGCCGCCCGTATCCTCGACGGTGAAGGCCACATCGTTAAAATTGTTAATAATTACTCCCGGATCAGCTTCAATTTCGGCCCCACGTTGCTTTCCTGGACGGAAGACAACGCGCCACACACCTACGCCAAGATATTGGCGGCGGATAAGGAAAGCCAACAGCTCTTCTCCGGCCACGGCTCGGCCATAGCCCAGGCCTACAATCATATGATCCTGCCGCTGGCTTCTCGGCGCGACAAGTACACGCAGCTGCTGTGGGGGATTCGCGATTTCGAGCGCCGTTTCGGACGCTCGCCTGAGGGGATGTGGCTGCCGGAAACCGCTGTAGACATGGAAACGCTGGAGGTGTTGGCAGAGCTTGGCATCCGATTTACCATCCTCGCGCCCCACCAGGCTCGTCAGGTACGCAAACTAAACAGCCAGCGTTGGCGCAATGTGGAGGGGGGCAAAATTGATCCCACCCGCCCTTACCAGGTTAATTTGCCTTCGGGCAGAAGCATCAGCCTTTTCTTTTACGATGGCCCGATTTCGCAGGCCGTGGCGTTTGAGCATTTGCTCTCTAATGGCGAACAATTCGCCCAGCGGCTGCTGAGCGGCTTCTCTGACGCTCGCCGCTGGCCGCAGCTCATGCACATCGCCACCGACGGCGAAACTTACGGCCATCATCATCCCCACGGCGACATGGCCCTGGCGTATGCCCTGGAGTACATCGAATCGCAGCGACTCGCGCACATCACTAACTACGGCGAATACCTGGCCAAGCATCCTGCTGCACTCGAAGTTGAAATCGTCAACAACACTTCGTGGAGCTGCATGCATGGCGTGGAGCGCTGGCGCAGTGATTGCGGCTGCAATTCAGGCATGAAACCCGGATGGAGGCAGCACTGGCGGGCGCCGTTGCGTCAGGCGCTGGACTGGCTGCGAGACGAATTGGCCGGTCCTTACGAAGAGAGGGCGCGTGAATATCTGAACGACCCGTGGGCAGCTAGGGACGAGTACATCCGGGTTGTGCTTGATCGCTCCGAGGGCACGCGGCGGGACTTCCTGGCACGACATCAGACCCGGGACCTCACCGAGGAAGAGAAGATTACCGCCTGGAAGCTGCTGGAAATCGAGCGCCATGTCATGCTCATGTACACCAGCTGTGGCTGGTTCTTCGACGAGCTTTCCGGCATCGAGACGGTGCAGGTCATCATGTACGCCGGTAGGGCTGTCCAACTGGCGCAGGAAGCCCTGGGCCAGAACTTCGAGGCGGGCTTCCTGGAACGCCTGGCGCTGGCGCATAGCAACGTCGCCAGCTTCGGAGATGGCGCTCGCATTTACACCACCTGGGTGAAGCCTGCCATTCTCGACCTGCCCAAAGTGGCTGCGCATTTCGCGGTCAGTTCGTTGTTCGACCACCACGAAGAACATCCCTCGATTTACTGCTATGACATCGGCGTGAACGATGCCCAGCGCTTCCAGTCCGGTCGCTTCCGAATGGATATGGGTCAAGCGCGTATCTGTTCGCGCATTACCCAGGAGTGTGGCTCTTTTACCTTTGGCGTGCTGCACCTGGGCGGGCACAACATCAATGCCGGCGTGCGGACATTCCGGGGCGAACAACCTTACGCGGAGGCTGTCAAGGAGCTTTCTGAGGCATTTAATCGTGCCGATGTGGCCGAATCGCTGCGTCTGCTGGATAAGCACTTCGACGGCGCTCAGTACACCCTGAAGTCGCTGTTCCGGGACGAGCAAAGGCGCATTGTGGGGCATATCCTGGAATCCACCCTGGCCGAGGTGGAAGCCAATTACCGGCAGGTTTACGAGAGCGATGCACCGCTGCTGCGTTTTCTGAGCGAATTGCACATGCCGCGCCCCAAGGTCCTGCACGCCACGGCTGAGTTTGTGCTCAACAGCAGCCTGCGGCACAGTTTCGAAGCCGACGAACTCGATCTGGGCGCTGTTGCAGCGCTGATGGATGCTGCGGCGCGCGACGAAATTACCCTTGATACCGCCGGCTTGAGTTACTTGCTCAAGAGGCGGCTGGCAACGTTAAGCGATATTCTGGTTGCCAATCCAGCCGAGCCCGCGGTCTTCGCCCAATTCGAAGTGGCGGTCCGCCTCGCACGCTCTCTGCATTTCGAAGTTGACCTGTGGCACGCGCAGAATGTCTGCTATCGCGTGTTGCAGGAGGTTTGCGGGCCGGATGCGAGCAAGCCACCCGAACAGGAATGGCTGCAGCGTTGGGTGGCTATCGCCGAGAAACTGAATCTGAAGTGTGCGGCTCCGGCAGCTGACACGGTCCCTCCTCCGCTGCAACCCGTGCCCCAGGCGGCATAGCGACAATTACTGTCAATGTGAAATTTCAAGCTTTCGTTGTCTAAACAAGGTTATTGAAACTTGCGAAACCTTGAAACTTTGTAATCTTCATTTCGGCAGCGACTCAAATTCTCCGGCTAGCTCCCGATGCCGGGCACGCGCTGCCTCCACCAGGGCGCGGAATATAGCCTGGGAAGCTGGTTCGTTCAGAGACCGCTCGGGATGCCACTGTACCGCCAGCACAAAGTGCTCGGGCGAGGTGCCTTCCAACGCCTCAATCACTCCGTCGGGCGCCTTGGCTGCTGTGCGCAAACCATTTCCCAACGTGGCAGTCGCCTGGTGGTGGCTGGTATTGACCACAAGCGCTGATTCACCTCCCGGCGGAAGGGCAGTTCCGAGAAATTGTGCTAGCAGGGAAGTTGGCTCAACCCGCACGACATGCGTTATCTCTCGGTTCGCGTGATCAATGCTGGATTCGATGTGCTGTACCAACGTTCCGCTGGGTAAACGTTGAGGCTCTGCAAGCCGTAGCAGATGCCCAGCAGCGGTTTGCGCATCTTGTGTGCATCTTCCAGCAGGATTTTGTCGGCGGCGTCGCGCAGAGGATCCGCAGCGTTAGTTCGCGAGTCGCGCTCCGCTCCATATTTCTGCGGGTCCACATCGGCCCTGCTGCCGGGCAGCAAGACCCCGTCGCAGCCTTCGATGAGCTTCATTAGCTCCGCTTGGGGGCTGTCTAGCTGAATTCGCACCGGCTCGCCCCCGGCCTCGCGCACCTCTTCATACTGCGCCAGAACTCGCTCTGAATACTCCCGGTCAGTTGAATGCGGGAACGGAATGGCAATACGCGGCTTCATGTTGCTGCCCACGGATTACATGAATTTCAAGCACTTTGCAATTGCCACTTGAGGTTTGGCCATCGCGCAGGAGTTATTGGTCCAGGACTCCGTGGAGGGGCTAAATGCTAATAGCTAATGGCTAAGTGCTAAGTGCTGGTTCTCAAAACCCTCTCCATACGGCAAGCCGCTGCCGATATCGTTTGAATTCAGCGACGAAGGCTGTAACCAGCACGACAACCGCCGCCAGCATCGCCATTGGGAAAGCTGCGTACCGGTAAGCGTTAGCCAGGTCGGGCCGGTGCCCCGTCATCACTCCAAACAGGCTCAGGCCAACGATCGCTAATAGCAGAGTGACTGCAAAGGCCAGCAGAGTGAGCACAAAGGTGATGAGCAGGGCACGGAAGAACACACCCAGCAGCCGGGGCTTGCGGGTGACTATCTCTACCTCCGCCATAACTTTTCAGCTTACAACGGAACGGCCACGCGGTGCTGCCACGCCACTGCGCTAGAATAAGGGCCTATGGCGCAGGCTGCGCACGCCTTGACCCGGTCTCCAGCGGAGATAATCAGGCAGAACCCTGTCTCACAGGCTCCCAACGGCATTTGCTATGCGTATATGGGGAATATCAGTACTTCGGCCAACGACCTGGAACGCATGGTAGCGGCGGTACCCGTCACCGCCGCCGCAGCCCTGGAGCGCAAAGCCTATTATTTTGTGCCACTTACGATAGGCCAAGGCGACGAAACCCTCATCGCCGACCGCTATGACGTGGCGCTCAGCGACAACGCCGTTTGCCATCGCAACCTGAATGTCGGCGATTCGCAGTGTGTGTTTATTTCCACCCGCCTGATGGACGACAAATTCTCCGTCGCCTTTGAATTCTATATCAACGTGGGACACGCTGTGGTGGAGAGGGCAGGCGTCTCTGAGGCCTTCGCCGCCCTGGTATTGAAGCAAGTGGAGGACGGCGTACGTGGCGAGACCAGCTTGGACGCATATGAACTTCGCAAGCTGGCCACCAGCCCCGGGGTGGATGTCGAGAAGCATAAGAACGACTACCTGCAGACGGCGTTTTCTGACGCTATTTCCGTGTATCTGCTTTCGCTTTTCCTGGACGTGGACTACTACGATCTGCGGGAGCGGGATTACCCCCTACTGGCTCCGACTCCCTTGGCCGAGCGCCTGCGCAAAGTGGCCGAACTGTTTCCGCCCAATCCCGGGTTTGAATTTGCCATCTACTACCGGCGGCGGGGACAGTAAACCTGCTCTCCTTCTTCGGCAGCGGCCTATTGCTCCTCCTCAATCCATAGCTACAATGCAACCATGATCGCCCATTTGCGGGGAAGGCTGATCGCTAAGCATCCCAACCAGGCCATCGTGGAGACCGCCGGCGTCGGCTACGACGTCAACATCAGCGTGCCCACGTTTTCGCAGCTGCCCACCCTGGGAGCGGAGGTCGCCTTTCATGTACACACCCACGTACGGGAAGACTCCATTGCGCTGTTTGGATTCTTGCGCCCGGCGGAGAAGCAGCTTTTCGAGCGGCTGATCTCGGTGAGCGGTATCGGTCCCAAGCTGGCCATTACCATTCTGAGCGGCATGCCGACAGACGAGATGGTAGGTGCGATTCGGGGTAATGAGATAGCCAGGCTGACCCGCATTCCCGGCGTCGGCAAGAAGACCGCCGAGCGCATGGTGCTGGAACTCCGTGATAAGTTGCAGGATTTCGGTGCTGCGACCGTGGCTACCCCCGCCAGCCCCCTTGAGGAAGACGTGCTCTCCGCCCTGATTAACCTGGGCTACCAGCGTCCCGCCGCCGAGCGGGCCCTCACCAAAGTGGGCAATGGCGACCGCCAGTCCTTTGAAGTGCTCTTCCGAGAAGCCCTGGCGGCACTCTCGAAATAACGATTCACCACAAAGGGCACAAAGGAGACAAAAAAATTCTTTTCGAAAACCAATGCGCGTGAGAACGGCGGCAGAAGACTGATACAACTACTCAATTACAGAAGTTCGGATTTCTCGATTTTGGATGCTTCGTGACCTTCGTGCCCTTGGTGGTGAAGGTTTTCAGGCTCAATTGCCGACGAACTTGAGGTACAGGTCTCGATCTCCCTGGCAGGTCTGGGCCATTTCTTTGATCTTGCCCCAGGCGAGCATTTGTGAATCGTCGCGCGCTCGCTCCCGCACTTTTTCCCACTCCTCCAGGAAGGGCTCCATCTGCAAATGGTTGAAAATGGTGTGGCCGTAGGGATCAATGCAGCGCAGGATGGCAAAGTGCTTTTCGTCGAAACCGGGAACAACCCCGTGCAGCATCACCCACTCACTGCGTTCGCCTAGCTCATCCTCCAGCTTGATCACCCAGGACATTCCTCATCCTCCGCCCCCGCGAGGCCAATGTAACATGAGTTCGCATCCATCTCGCACCAGCTTCAAAGTGGTTACAGGTCGCGGATAGAGGAGGGCACTTCTTCCTCTGGTCAAGCACCAAGTACTAACTGGCAATTGCCGGTCGAGGCGGTAAAGGAATCCACGTCTGGCTTCCTTGCACGCTTGCGGAAGACCACGCGCACCTGGTCGCGCCAGTGCTCAGCGATGGCGGCCAGTGTCCATTCAATTTCCGGGGCAAGGAAGCGCAGCAGTGAGTCAGTTGCGGGATGAATGTGAAAGGCGGGTGCCACCAGGATGAGCAGAGGTGAGCCCGGCGCCAGGTCAGCACCCGGGAAGTATCCGAAGCGGGAGAACTCGCCCCGCGCATGGTGCCATTCCACCCGCGCCCAATAGTCGAGGCCCTGCAGCGGCAAGTGAATGTCCTCATCGGCTTTAAGTTCAACCACGGCCAGGCGTCCTTCTCGGGTGGCGGCCAACACGTCAATCGTGGCCCGGTCGCCGCCTGAGAACGCCGGCACCTGGGAATAGACAGGCGCGGGCGCCAGGCGATCGTCCAGGCTGCTGATATCCTGAACGGCCAGCGACTCCAGCCAGCGCTCGGGATGCGTGCGCCAGCAGGGATGGTCGTGTGGCCCTTCCGCCCGGCGCACCTGGGCCAGTTGGTTGACGAGACTCTCGAATTCGGCAGCGTTCTGTTCAGTGAGAAGCTTTTCCGCCGCACCCGTGCCAAATACGATTTCCTGGCCATTGCGAAAGCCTTCAGCCGCCACGCGGGCGCGGGCAAACTCAAGGCCGCGCACGCGGAACCCCACCTCCGATGGGGAAAGCACAGCGACTTCCACTTCCGCGTAAATGCTCTTGATGCGGTTTGTGGACTCAGCGAAGCGCTCTCGCGCCGCAGCTTCATCACAGCAGTGCACCAGGCGGGTTGCCAAATTGCCGCGATCACCCGTGTCGAGCTGCTCCAGCTCTTCCTCACGCTCATTCAGTTCATACACTTGCCATTTGGCAGCATCACGGGCGAGGTGGGCCATACGCTCCCGCGCAACTGCCGAGCGACCCGCCGGAACCAGCAGCTTCAACCCCTCCACCTGCAGGTGAGTAAGCGATTCGCGGCAGGCATTCAGCCACAGGATGCCGAAGGTAAGGGCAGCATCCACTGAGGCTTGCGTTTCTTCGGCATTCACTCCCAGGAAAGCAAATGCCGAGCCTCCCCTGCGCAGCACGCCGCGGGAGTAAACCGGACCGAAGGAGCGCTCCAGGTCCACAGCCGAGGTGATCTGGGCCAAAGTGAATTCGGGAAAGTGGCGCGCCAGCGCACGACGCAGCCTCTGCTGGTAGGCGGCTCGAGTCATCTGCCTGGTTGTAGCAGTGCGGCGGTCGCGATCCCGGCAGATCTCCAGCTTGAACGGCCGGGACTGGCCAAAACGCAAGACGGCCAGGCGCAGCACGCCGTCTTTCTCCTCCATATCCACCACGCGTCTCACCGTGTTGCGTTCGTCCGACCAGAGGTGGAGGAGACATTTGCCGTGTTCGGCAGAAACCGTGTAGCGGGCGCGCGCCAATTCAAAGCACACGGTGCTGTCTTCGATAACTACGGCATCGCGAGCCTCGGCAAGATATTGCTGCAAGGTGCGGGCGAGACAGTCGGCGTCCACAGCTCAATTCTTGCACTTCGAAAGGTAAGAAGCGCCACAGAGACACGGCGTCTCAGAGAAAAGCGGACCAAAATGGGATTGTGAGTCCGAGCAATAGGGACCAAAGCCGCCAGTACGAAGGTCTTTGTCCAAAGTCGAGCACCTGACCGTTGAGTGCTGAGGGCTCAAAGCAAACCTCTGTGTGATAATGAAAGAGCAGGCTCATGCGCCTTCGTCCCTGCCGAAGCATCCAATGAATGTGACTCTCGATCAGCATAAGTTTTTCTTTGAGCGCTACGGCATGACCGAGCGCGACCTGGAACATTACCTTGCGGCCGCGCTCTCCGCCGGGGGCGAGTACGCCGACCTCTACTTCGAATACCTGACCTCTACCTCGCTCATGGTCGACGAATCCATGGTAAAGACGGCCTCGCAGGGCATTTCCGCGGGCTGTGGAGTCCGAGTCGTGGCGGGCGAGCGCACCGGCTACGCTTACACTGATGACTTGGCGCCTGACAAGATTCTCCATGCTGCTCGCACGGCAGCTCTAATTGCCAGCGGCCCGGCCAAGGCGCCAATAGTGGGCGAGCACCGCAAGCGCCCGCGCAGCCTGTACCCGGTGGCACTGCCCACCGCCGATTCCGAGATCACCCTCAAAGTGGAACTTGTGATGCGGGCGGACCGCGCTGCGCGTGCTTATGATCCGCGAATCCGCGAGGTGCGCGCCAGCTACGCCGACGAGGTGCGCAATATTCTGGTGGTGGGTTCTGATGGCACCTTGGCCGAGGACTCCCAACCGCTGGCTCGCCTTAACGTCTCCTGCATCGCCAAATCGGACAGCACCTCCGCCCGTGGTACCTATGGCGGTGGCGGCCGCGTGACCCTGGATTTTTTCACTGGAGAGAGAACACCTGAGTTCTTCGCGGTTGAAGCGGCGCGGCAGAGCATCATCCAGCTGGACGCGCGCGAGGCACCGGCGGGCGAGATGGAGGTTGTGCTGGGTCCGGGCTGGCCGGGGATTCTGCTGCATGAGGCCATTGGGCACGGTCTGGAGGCCGACTTCAACCGCAAGAAGACCTCCGCATTTGCCGGGTTGCTGGGCAAAACCGTGGCCAGCGAGAAGTGCACGGTGGTGGACAACGGCACGCTGCCCAATCGCCGCGGCTCCATCAACGTGGACGACGAGGGTGCACCCACACAGAACACAGTGCTGATCGAGAAAGGTGTGCTCAAGGGTTATCTGAGCGACAAACTTTCCGCCCGCCTCATGGGGATGGCAGACACCGGCAATGGCCGGCGTGAGAGCTACGAACATATCCCAATGCCGCGCATGACCAACACCTACATGCTGGCAGGTGATGAGGATCCTCACGACATCATCCGCTCCGTGAAGAATGGGGTTTACGCCGCGAACTTCGGCGGCGGGCAGGTAGACATCACCAATGGCAAATTCGTGTTCTCCGCTTCAGAAGCGTACCTGATCGAAGATGGCCTGGTAACCGCGCCCTTGCGCAACTGCACGCTGATCGGGAATGGCCCGGATGTGCTCACCCGTGTTTCCATGGTCGGGAATGACTTGAAGTTGGACGAAGGTGTAGGCACCTGTGGCAAGGATGGACAGGCGGTGCCCGTAGGCGTCGGTATTCCGACGCTGAAGGTGGATCGCATTACGGTGGGCGGAACCGCCAAGCGCGAGCCGGCCAGGGACTACATGAAATAGTGTGGAGACGGGGGCTCCGCCCCGTCTGGGCGGGGCAGAGACCCCTCCCCACACGGACTCGAAATGACTGACTACCTTCATCTCCCCATTGGCGAGCGCTGCCCTGACCTGGTAAATGCCGTAATTGAAGTCCCCCGGGGCGGAGTGAACAAATACGAATATGACAAGAGGCTGGAGGTCTTTCGGCTTGACCGAACCTTGTACTCACCGGTGCACTATCCCGGGGATTACGGCTTCATTCCCGGCACGCTCGCTTCCGACGGCGATCCGCTGGATGTGCTGGTATTGGTGGATAACGCCAGCTTCCCCGGATGCCTGATTGAGGTTCGGCCTATTGGCGCGCTGGAGATGTTGGACCAGGGTGTGCGGGATGAGAAGGTGCTGGCCGTGGTCAACAACGATCCACGCTACAACGAAGTGAGTAACTACACCGACATTTACACGCATATTCTGCGGGAAATCGAGCACTTCTTCTCGATCTACAAGGACCTCGAGGGCAAGCGCACTAAGACCATCGCTTGGCACGGCGCAGAAGAGGCACGGCGTGTCATCTTGAAAAGCCGCCAGCGGTTTGTGGGCGAAAAAGCAGCCTAAAGTGCCAGACGCTTCAGCGACGGCGAGATGCCGCGACTACATAAAGACAAAATGATTTCACAACCTACTGCTGCTACAACGGAAAAAACCGAACTCAAAGAGATTGCTGCCGACGTTGTACGCCGCGCCACAGCAGGCGGCGCTAGTGCCGCCGAGGCAGTAGTTAGGGAAGGCACCGAGTTCGCCACCGTGGTGCGTCTGGGCCAGGTGGAAACGCTAAAAGAGTCGGGTTCGCGTGCTATTGGGGTGCGGGTTTTCTTCGGACAACGCGCCGCCAGCACCTATAGCAGTGATTTTTCACCACAGGCGCTCGATCACATGGTGACTTCCGCTCTGCAACTGGCCCGAGTTACATCCGAAGATCCCTATGCCGGCATTCCCGATCCTCAGCAGTTGGGCGCAATTCCCGGCGAGCTTGACCTCTACTACGAAGATGTCTTTTCTCTTCCGACGGAAGAGCGCATCGCCTACGCTCGCCGCTGCGAGAAGGCGGCGATGGATGTGGATGCCCGTATCCGCAACTCGGAAGGCGGCTCCTTCGATGCAGCCACTGGACACAAGGTGCTGGCCAATTCGCATGGTTTTGTGGGGGAGTTCCGGCGCTCCTACTGTTCGGTTGCGGCGGTGCCGATTGCGCAGGCGGATGATGCTGCCATGCAGCGCGATTACTGGTATTCAGTGGCGCGCAGCTTGAGCCGGCTGGAGTCGCCAGAAGAGGTGGGCCGCATCGCCGCCGAACGCACTCTCCGTCGGCTGGGAGCGCGCAAAGTAAGCACGGCTCAAGTGCCAGTGGTGCTCGATCCCATGGTCTCGAGGTCCATTCTCGACCACATTTTTGAAGGCGTGAACGGCGACTCCGTTTACCGTGGCGCCTCGTTTCTTGCCGGCAAGCTGGGGCAGAAAGTGGCGGGCGATAACGTTACCATCGTGGACGACGGCACCATGCCGGGCGGCTTCGGCACCATTCCCTTTGACAGCGAAGGCGTGCCCACTCGGCGCAGCGTGGTGATTGACCGGGGAACGCTGAATTCCTATCTGCTTAACACTTATACCGCCAAGAAACTTGGGCTGCAAACCACCGGCAACGCCTCCCGTGGTCTGGCGGGCACCCCCGGTATCGGGCCGGGCAATTTCTTTCTGCAGCCGGGCAGCCGCTCGCCCAAGCAGATGCTGGCCGACATTGAACAAGGCTTGTACGTGACTGAGTTCCTCGGCTTCGGCGTCAACATGGTGACCGGCGACTACTCCCGCGGCGCCAGCGGCCTCTGGATTTCGAAGGGTGAGTTCGCCTACCCCGTCGAGGAAATCACGGTGGCCGGGAATTTGAAAGATGTGTTCTTCAACATCAGCGAGATCGGCAACGACTTGGAATTTCGCGGCTCCGTCGCGTGTCCGACCATCCGCGTTGATGGTCTGACGGTCGCGGGGCAGTAGACCTTCAAATTTCAATTTTTGAAAGCTGCTCCTTATATGCTTTGTTCTCTTGTACTTGAACTTGCCTGCCGGCCCCGATTCGCCTGCCCATAAAGCAAACCCCTTTCTCGGGCTGACATCCAAATATTTCTGCGGCTCTAGTGGAGTGAATGTCACATACGGCTACTCCTGGGGCCGGGAGTTAATGGATGGCAACAAACCCGCAATTTCCGGAGCAGCAAAGACCCCACATACATCCTCGGTTGCAGACACCACCTAAGCGGCGGTTTCCATGGCCGCTAATCGCGATCATCATTGCCGCAGCCATTCTGGCGGCGCTCATCTGGTGGCTACCGCAGACGCCCAAGAAGCAGCTGCCGCCGAACGCAGCGGCCGTACCGGCGCAACCAACGGGTAATCAGCTTCAACTCACAAACCTAAAGATTACCCCTTCCACCGTGGGCAGCGCCTTCTATGTGGAAGGAATGCTCTACAACAATGGCAACACCGACATTACGGGAGTGCAGGTGCAGGCTGCATTTCACGGGATCAACGGGCGGGTTCTGGAAACGCAGACGCGGCCCATGGAGGGCATGGTAGGCAATTCCGCAACCGAGGCGCAGAACCTTGCCCAGGCGCCGATCAAGCCTAATCAATCGCGAGCGGTGAGAGTTTACTTCGATCATTATCCCGCGGGCTGGAACAAACAGATGCCCGACCTGAAGGTCAATACTGTTACCGCCCACGCCCCATAAGGATTCGATACGGTTTTTCGTGGACACGTGAAGTGGAAGCCGTGTCCATCCCGGGACCCCACCGCCGCTTGTACCGGGGTGCGGTGGGGTGAGAATCGACCCGGCAGATTTCCTGCCGGGTCTTTTTGTGTGCTGGACGACGCAGCAGTATTGATCGCACATCTCCAGTTACTCGTGGCTAAGTCACCGAGGAGTACAATTTCGCCATGGGTGGCCTGATACAGCCGCAACCGGCGCAGCAAGACGAAAGCGGTCGCATCTGGACCTTCGTCGGGCTTGGCGTGGCGATCGTTGTAATCGTGGTGGCTGTGCTAGCCATTATCGGACGCGCCGGACGTACCGGGCCCATACCGCCTCCGCCCTATGCTTCTAAGCTGCAATTCACCGATTTGAAAATGAGCGCCGCCGAGAATTTTGTGGGCGCCACAGTCACTTACCTGGATGGCAAGATCACCAACTCCGGCGATAAGACGGTTACGCATGCGGTAGTGCAAGCCACTTTTGTGAATAGCCTGGAGCAGGTGGTGCAGCGCGAAACCTTGCCCATCCACGTCCTCACCACCGGCACCTCGGGAGGCATTTACACAGACGTGGTGGACCTTAGCGCTGCTCCTTTGGCCCCCGGGCAAAGCCGCCCTTTCCGGCTCACGCTGGAGCACATCTCAGCCGACTGGAACCACGCCGCGCCGGACCTGAAATTCTTAGACGTGGCCACGAAATAAGCAATTACTTGCATGTACATCAGATTAGTGCCTTCTCTCGGCAAGTGCGCTCTCGCTTTTCGGGCAATACGTAGCCGACTAATTGCTAATTGCTAAGCGCTCATTGCTACAATCTCCACATGCCCGAGACTAAAGCGGTACGCCTTACAGAAACGGTCAAAGCCGCGGGTTGAGCTTCCAAGCTGAGTCCGGCGGCGCTGGACGCGGTGCTTGGGAAATTAGCCCGGCAACATGACGCGAACGTGCTGGTCGGCTTTGACAAGGCCGACGACGCAGGCGTGTACCAGATCGCACCTGAAACCGCCCTGGTGCAGACCGTGGATTTCTTCACGCCCATCGTGGACGATCCTTACACCTTCGGCCAGATCGCCGCGGTCAATTCGCTCAGCGACGTCTACGCCATGGGCGGCCGTCCGCTCACCGCCCTGGCCCTGGTCTGCTTCCCGGAAAAAGGCGACATGGATATTCTGGAGCGGATTCTGGCCGGCGGCCTCTCCAAAATGATGGAAGCGGCCTGCACCATCGTTGGCGGGCACAGCATCCGCGACGACGAGCTGAAGTTTGGCTACTCTGTGACCGGCCTGATCCACCCGCGGCGGGTGCTGGCCAACAGCGGTGCCCGTGCCGGCGATCGCCTGCTGCTTACCAAGGCGCTGGGAACGGGAGTGATCTCCACTGCCATCAAGAAGGGGCAAGCCCAGCCGAAGTGGATTGAAGCGGCGACGCACTCCATGACGACCTTGAACAAGATTGCGGCGGAAATCATTACTGGAGAACCAGGCGAGATTGTGTCCACACGCTCACAAGATCGCGGCGGTGTGCCTTCGGAAGGGCAAGGCTTTGACCATGCCGCAATCCCTGCAGCGGCAAACAGGACTTTAGCCCCTGAGGGACCTGCGTATGGAGTCCATGGCATGACCGACATCACCGGCTTTGGAGTCATCGGCCACGCGCGCGAACTGGCGCTGGCCAGCGACGTCAGCCTGCGCCTGGACGCCCGCAGAGTGCCTTTGCTGGAAGGCGCCGTGGAATGTGTCCGCGCTGGCTACATTCCTGGCGGGCTCAAGGCCAACCGCGATTTTGCGGAGTGCGCAGTCGAGTTCGCCGCCGGAATTAGTGAAGAGATTAAGACTTTGCTCTTTGATCCGCAAACGGCCGGCGGGCTGCTGATCTCGGTTGCGGCCGCGGATGCCGACCACCTTGCCCGCGAACTCCAGCACAAGGGGGTACCTGCCGTCGAAATCGGAGAAGTTCTGCCCCGGACCCGGCCGCTCATCTTCGTCCGACCCTAAAAATCCAACCCGGGAGACGCCACGGTAATTGGTGATTGGAAATTGTGATCGACGATTTTGGAATCAAGGTTTGACGATATCATTAATTTCCACTCACGAATCATCGTCAATGAGGTGATTTTCTCCGTGTTTCTGTGCCTCTGTGGTGAAATAGGTTTTCACAGCTGCTCGAACTGCTGCTGGCAGTTGTTCCCATAGGTAAATGAGTGCAGATCGAAGCCCCGGGCGTCGGGTATCAGCCGAATGTTGTGCGCGCCGAACTCGGGATTGTTAACCAGGTAATACATGCGGGGCTCAGCGACTTCAATGTAAGATCCTTTGCTGTCGAACTTAACATCCACTCCGGCATTGGACTTGTCCAGCGGTTTGCCATCCTGTTCGAGATATAGCCGCACCGGCTTTTTAGGGTTGCTGACGCTGAGCACGGCATACAGCGATCGCGAGTGGTAGCGCAGGTTTGCGCTGGCGCCGGGAGCTTCCGAAATTACGCCGTCAGTCTCGGTGCGCCACTTGTCCGCCAGAATCACGCCGCCGTCACTTGGAGCACGGTCAGCCTGGAAATCCCTGGTGGCATTCTGATGATACCCTTGGCGGTTCTCCAGCGCGCCCCGCCCAAACCAGTTGCCCACGTAGGTCTCCTCAGTGGTCCGGCCACATTGAGGGGCAAAGGTGTTCTCC
The DNA here is from genome assembly GCA_035252015.1 of Terriglobales bacterium. Taxonomy (GTDB): domain Bacteria; phylum Acidobacteriota; class Terriglobia; order Terriglobales; family Acidobacteriaceae; genus JAICWP01. Next base: position 19,979 of record DATFDP010000121.1, on the reverse strand, counting down.
GGAGGCTCGGGCGGCACCTTCATCACCTGTGGGTCATTCTTGGCCAGCAGTTCGCGAATCTTGTTCTCCATAGGCACATTGTCGCCCTCGCCTTCCACCTGCATAACAATGTTCCCGTTCTGATCAATCAGGTAGCGATTGGGCCAGACCTGCGATCCGTAAGCGTTCCAGATGCTGCCCCGCACATCCGAGACCACCGGCCAAGGCAGGCGAAAGCGCTTCGCCGCCCGGCGCACATTGTCCGTATTGTGGCCGATGGCGAACTCACCGTAATGAACACCGATTACGTCAAATCCGTACTGGTGATACTTGGCGTACCAGCGCTTAACTACCGCGAAATCGCGGATGCAGTTGATGCAAGTGTACTCCCAGAAATCAATCAACAGAACGTGGCCGCGGTAGCCCTTGATGTTATGCGGGACTCGAGCGCCCTGGTCCAGCCAGTCAACATCAGCAGGAAAGTCAGGGGCCGGGTGGGCAATTTGGATGGTCTGAGCGAACGCCGACGTAGCGAGAAGCAGGACAGCAAGTATCTTGAGGCGAGCCATAACGGTACAGATTATGTGAGGACCCATGCAGACACACAAGAAAATGGGCACTTTCAGCGATTTAAGATTTATGCAGTTGACCTGCTCCGTCCCTCGGTGGCTAACGCCGGCGATCACAATTCCAGCTGCTTCAGCCAGGTACGAAACTCTTTGCCTAGATCGGGGCGCTTGAGGGCAAACTCCACTGTGGCCTTAAGGAAGCCCAACTTGTCGCCGGTATCGTGGCGCTTGCCTTCCACCACATAGCCGTAGATTTTTTCTTTTGCCAGCAGCAGCTTCAAGCCGTCGGTAAGCTGAAGCTCTCCGCCGGTACCCAGCGGAGTGCGGGCAAGCGTCTCAAAAATGCCCGGCGTAAGCACATAACGGCCGATAATGGCGAGGTTCGAGGGCGCATCCTGGGGTTTGGGTTTTTCCACCAGATTGCTGACCTCATACAGCCGTCCATTGAAACGCCCGTCAGCAGGTTTGGAATCGAGCACGCCGTAGGCGGAAATCGCGGCGCCTTCAACCACCTGCGTTGCCAGCACGGAAGATTGCGTCTCCTCAAAAACGTCAATCATTTGCTTCAGGCAGGGCACCTGTGCATCCATGATGTCGTCAGCCAGCAGCACGGCGAACGGTTCGTCACCCACCAGTTCACGGGCCATGAGCACGGCGTGCCCCAGGCCCATGGCCTCCTTCTGGCGCACATAGGCAACGTGGATCATATCGGAGATCTGGCGCACCACTGTGAGCAACTCGGTCTTATTGCGCTCCTCCAGCATCTTTTCCAGTTCATAGCTGACGTCGAAGTGGTCTTCGATGGCGGTCTTGCCGCGGCCGGTGATCATGATGATCTGGTCGCATCCCGCCGCCATAGCCTCCTCGACGCCGTACTGGATGATGGGCTTGTCCACCAGGGGCAGCATTTCCTTGGGCTGCGCCTTGGTGGCAGGCAGGAACCGCGTGCCCAGTCCGGCAGCGGGAAAAACGGCTTTGCGAACGCGTTTTTTCATGGTAAATGCTAAGTGCTAACTGGTAATTGCTGCTCTTACAATACCGGCGAATCATTGCCCAGCATGGCTTTGCGGATTAATTTTATCGGCACCCCTCCCTGCTTCATGAACTCATCGTGAAACTCCTGCAGCCTGAAGCTGGGGCCTTTCATCTTCTGGTAATCCTCTCGCAACTTCATAATCTCAAGCTTGCCCAGCGTGTACACCAGGTATGTGGGGTCTGAGGTGCCGCGTTTGGTCTCCATTTCCGCCACAGCATGGGTCTGGTACCCCTCTTTCATAAAGAAGTCCACACCCTGGTCAAAGGTCATTTTCCCCGTATGCATTTCAATTCCAACTATGTAGCGGGCATCGCGCAGCAGCGCGTCCTGCAATTGCCCCAGGCGTAGTCGGAGAAATGCCGTGTCTTTGTCCAGTGGCAGACCCGACGTGCGCCCGTATCCTTCATCCAGCATCATCTGCTCGCAGTAATGCGCCCAACCTTCCGCGTTGGAATTGCTGTAGATAAGTTTGCGAGTCTTCGAAGGCGCTTCCTGCACCCACAGGAACTGCGTGTAGTGGCCGGGGTAAACCTCGTGCACTGCAGTGCTGATGATGGTGCCGTGGTTAAAACTCTCCATGAATTCCTGGCGCCGCTGCTGTGGCCACTCGGGCTCGGGCAATGTGACATTGAAGTACGCCTCTTTGGCTTTGGTCTCGTAGGCGCCGGGCGTGTCCATGGAGGCGGACGTCAACGCCCGGGCAAAAGGCGGCGTCTCCTCCACTATGGGCAATACCGGAGACGGAATGGTGATAATGTGGTGGGCAATGATGTATGACTTCAGGCCACCCAGCACGCCGCGAAAGGTGTCCAGTAACTGGTCCGGAGCCGGGTGATTTTTTTCCAGCTGCTGCAGAATCTGCTGCGGGTTGTGCTGGGGATCAATCTTGGCGGCGGTTTCCTTGAATGCCCTTTGGTTACGGTGCAGATCAGCCATGCCGATCTCCAGCAACCGGTCCAGCGGAGCGTCCACCATCTCATCGTAGAGCAGCTTCTTGCGGTAATTCTCAGCACCAATGCGAAAGTCGCCGCGGGAAACCGGCAGCAGGTCCTCTTTGAGAAACTTCTCGTACTTTTCCAGTGCGGTAATCACCGCTTGGTTGGAAGCATGAAATTCGTCGAGCAGCTGCCGGTCCGTCACCTCGGAGAATGCTGCCGGCACGTCTTTCTGAAAGAAGCCAATGATGCCAGGCAGTTGTTCCAGCGCCACTTCGGTGTAAACCTTTGGCGGATCCTTCAGATTGCGTCGCGCCGCGTCGAACGCTGCCGGCATCTGCCGCTCGCGCTCAACCAGGGCCCGCAGGCGCTCCGCTTGCGAAGCATAATTCCGGCTCATGATGGTGAAGGCGCTGGCGCTGACGAAACTGGAGTAGTGGTCCGGGTCCTTCTCCCACATGCGGATGTTTTCCAGGTCGAGCAACTGCCCGGCAATGCTGCTCCGCAACAGTTCCAAATCGGCCGCAGCGATGGGACGAGAGGGCGAGCGAATCGCGGCGAACTTCTGTTGGTACGCTTTGAGAAAAGCTACGTCGTGCTCGATGCCGGGCTGGGAAAGGTCCTCCAGCCGCGAATCATACTGATGAAACCCCGCGGCTGTACCTTCGGTAGGATGAATGTTGAAGTACCCGTCAAAATACTCGTCTACTAGCTGATCGTATTGCGCATCGAAAGCCGGAGCTGATGCGGGCGCCGAATTCTGGGCCAACGAGTTGGGGGTCATGAGAATGCAAAGGACAGCAAAAATCGTAAGAAGCTGAAAAGGACTGGCTGGTTTTCTCACCGCGACGCCCCTCGCGCAAACGTGTAAAGGTATCACAGAGAAGGGGCTGTCGGCAGGCGCGATGCCTTTAGGCCTTCTCAGGTTTCGCAGGTTTTCCAGATACGGGGTCTTGATGTTGAGACTCTGAAATATTGAAACATTGAAACCTGAGACTACGATGTCACTCCCGACGTCTCCTCTGCCCCTGGCCCCGACACCGCTCCTGTCAGCTCTTGCAGTACTCCGCGAATGCGCGCGAGCACGTCCTCTGCCTGGGTGGCGCCCTTGACAAAGAATTTCAAGGTTCCCCCGGGTGTGAACTGGGCCCCACGCTGGGTGGAAACGAAGCGGGCAAGCTTCTCTGGTTCCACTGCGGCATTCTGGGTGAAGTTAACGCTTACCAGATCGCGCTTGCGCTCCACCCGCGTAACGCCCACACGATTGCACAGCAACCGCAGCATGGCGTAGTCGAGTAGGTTGCGCACTGGTTGGGGAGCCTCGCCATAGCGGTCTTCCAGCTCGGCACGCGCGTCAGCCAGTTGGCTATCGTTCTCCACCCCGGCAATGCGCTTATACATGCGCAGGCGCTGGTTTTCCTCCCCGATGTACTCTGCCGGAATCCGAATATTCAGACCGAGATTGAGCTGGGCCTCTACTTCTTCCGCTGCCACCTCCCCCTTCAGTTCGCGCACCGCACGCTCCAGCATGGAGGTGTAAAGCTCAAAACCCACGGCTTCGATATGCCCGCTCTGTTCCCCACCCAGCATGTTGCCGGCTCCGCGCAGCTCCAAGTCGAGCGCCGCGATTTTGAATCCCGCGCCTAAATCAGAAAATTCCTTGAGCGCGGCCAGGCGGCGGCGCGCCAGCGGGGTCAACTCCAGCTCCGCCGGTAGCAGTAGGTAAGCGTAGGCGCGGCGATTGGAGCGGCCCACCCGCCCGCGCAACTGGTAGAGCTCGGAGAGGCCATAGCGGTCAGCGCGATTGATGATAATGGTGTTGCACAGCGGTATATCGAGGCCGTTCTCGATGATGGTGGTGGCCACCAGCACATCAGCCTCGTGATGCATGAACTTCAGCATCATCTTTTCCAGTTCGCGCTCAGCCATCTGGCCGTGGCCCACGATAATACGCGCCCCTGGCACCAGTTCCTGCACCTTTGCAGCGATTTCGAAGATACTGTCGACACGGTTGTGCACGAAATAGACTTGCCCACCGCGCTCAAGTTCCTGCTCGATGGCCGACTTGATCAGCTTTTCGTCCCACGCGGCCACCACCGTCTGGATGGCAATTCGGTCGCGGGGCGGGGTTTCGATCACGCTCATGTCGCGCAGGCCGACCAGTGACATGTGCAACGTGCGCGGAATGGGTGTGGCCGACATGGTGAGCACGTCCACATCCTTACGCATCTGCTTGAGGCGTTCCTTGTGCCGCACGCCGAAGCGCTGCTCCTCATCCACGATCAGCAGGCCGAGGTTGGTGAATTTCACGTCTTTCGAGAGCAGGCGGTGGGTACCGATCAGAATGTCCACCTTGCCCGCCTCTACCCGCTGCAGGATTTCTCTTTGCTGCGCGGCGGTGCGGAAACGGCTGATCATCTCAATGTCGACGGGAAAAGCGGCGAAGCGCGACTTGAAAGTCTCGTAGTGCTGGAAAGCGAGCACAGTAGTGGGCGCCAGCACCGCCACCTGATGGTTGTCGCTGACCGCCTTGAAGGCCGCGCGCATGGCCACTTCCGTCTTGCCGTAGCCCACGTCGCCACACAGCAGCCGGTCCATGGGCTGCTGCACTTCCATGTCGCGCTTGACATCGGAGATGGCCAGCTCCTGGTCTTCCGTTTCCTGGAACTCAAAGGCGTCCTCAAATTCGCGCTGCCACTCGTTGTCAGAGGTGAAGGCGTGGCCTTCCACCATCTTGCGCTCGGCATACAGCTTGAGCAGTTCGTCGGCCATGTCCTGCATGGCCTTCTTGACCCGCGCTTTGGTTTTGGCCCAGGTAGCGGTGCCCAGGCGGCTGAGCGCGGGTTTGGCCCCTTCTGCCGACCGGTATTTCTGCACCAGGTCTAGGCGGGTGAGCGGCACATAGAGCTTGGCCCCTTCAGCGTACTCCAGCAGCATGAACTCGGCTTTGCCATCCTGCTGCGCAATTTCCTTCAACCCCTGGTACATGCCGATGCCGTGCTCCACGTGCACCACGTAATCGCCCACTGCCAGGTCGCGAAAATCGGAGAGGAAGGTAGAGGTCTTGGATTTTGGCCGCTGCGGGCGCGCGACTACCGCTTCCGACTCGTCAAACAGGTCGCGCGAGCCGAAAATAACCAGCGCCGCCTGTGGCAGCAGCACGCCATCGGGCACATAGGCTTTGACCACGGTGGTGGCGTAGACCTCACCGGAGAAGTACGAGGTCTCTTCGGCGTAGCTCTCGCCGCCTGGGCGCACCGGGCTGCCCAAACGGTAAGGCACGTTGTACTCGGTGAAAATATCAGCCAGGCGCTCCAGTTCGCCCGTGTTGGCGGCGGCAAACAGCACCTGCTTGCCTTCGGCGGTGAGCTTCTGTACTTCCTCCACCATGGCAGGCACAGATCCGTGAAACCGCGTGGTGGGCTGGGAAGTAAGCGCCAGTTGTTCCTGTCCTGAGCGGGTAATGCCCAGATGCTCGACTTCTATCACCGCAAGCTGGTTGACCCGGTGTTCCCAATGTTCGGGTGCGAAGTACAAATCTTCAGCCCTTACCAGGTTGCCGATGCCGCTGCGCTCATGGATTTCGCCCAAGCGCTCCCAGAAGTGCTCGAACTCGCTCTGCACTGCGTCTGGTTCGTCCAGCACCGCGGCCGCGCGGGGCAGCAGGTCGAAAAGCGTCGAACTTGCACCTGCCACAGGCGCGTAGAACTCCCAACCGGGAAACACAGTTACGCCGGCCGCCAGCGCCGCCTCCTCCAGGACCCCCTCGCTGCCGGTAACTCGCCGCCCAGAGAGCCGGGCGTGAATCGCACTCAGTAATTCCTCGGTGGCTGGAGTTTCGCTTAGCGGCAGCAACACCGCTTCGTCCACCGGCGTGGAAGAACGCTGGGTGACGGGATCGAACTTGCGGATGGACTCCACCTCATCCCCAAAAAGCTCGATTCGCACCGGCCGCTCGGCTTCGGGCGAGTACACGTCAAGGATGCCGCCGCGCACAGCGTATTCACCAGGCATCTCCACCACGTCGGCAGCGGTGTATCCGGCGATATTCAGGTGGCGCGCCAGAGCTTCCATATCCACGGTTTCGCCACGGCGCACCACCCGCGCCAAATCGGCATAGAACTCCACAGCGCGCAGGCGGATAGCGGTGGATGCGACAGGGGCCACCACGATGGCGGCGGCACCGGTTGCGATCTTCCACAACGCCGTGGCCCGGGCTTCCTGGATCTCCGGATGCGGAGAGAGATTCTGAAAGGGCAGCACGTCCCTCGAGGGCAATGCGACAACGGATTCGGGTTGGGCGGCGCCAGTCAGGCTGCAAAACGCCTGCAGCACGGGAACGAAGTCCTCGGCGGTACGATTATCGGCTACCACTAGCACCAAGGGCCGCCCCGCAAGGCGATGTAGCAGAACTGTCGCCAGTGCTTTAGCGGCAGGGGTAAGGCCGGAGACACTCAACCGTCCCGTGCCCTCCCTCAGGTGGGAGGCCGCACGCGACAGGGGAGCCAGATTTTCCGCGTCCGCGAAGAGTTCGCGGACGAAGGGGAGAACCATCGCTCTTTTATTCTAGCAGCACAGGAGCGAAGCGGGTTCTCCCACCGCAGGCGCAACTCTAATCCTGTCACCCTGAGCGAAGCAGGCCGGTTCCCGCCGAACCCGCCCATGAAGCCGAAAGGGCATCACGTTCGCTGGCAGGCACCACGACGATTGTGGGACTTCCCTCCTCGGTCATGTACTTCGGTGTGTTTGGAATTCAGAAGAGTTGAGCTATAAAGAACACGTGCTGAGCTGGATGGCTGCCTGGTCGCCTGGCTAACCGGCCCGCGACTAGTCAGCCAGCCAGCCGCTACAAAGGCCCGCAAATCCTTAACTTCCTTGCTCCAGAAGCCTCGTCAAATGAGCACATCCGCACCTAAGAAGGGCGCGGATGTGCGAATTATTGTGTGTGGACGAGGCGGAGCCCCGCCTCTACACCAGCGCACCTCCTACCACGAGTAGTGCACCAGGTACGTGACCACCTGCTCTCCATTGGGCGCAACCGTGACCGGAAATTCAATGGTCTGCGCGTCTGTCTTTCGGTATTGGTGCGACTGCTCGAGCAGCTTCCAGGTCGTCCAGCGATAAAGGTGTTCCACCACGCGCACGTTAACCGGTTCCTTTTTGTGGTTTCGCAACCTAATTTCGAATGATTCCTCCATCCAGCGGTTAGCGGAATCCACGTGAATATTGGTGCGTCGCCGCTCACCCACCACATCGAAGGAGTTGCCCGTGTATACACGCACCGTTTCGTCCTTGGGTGTGTGGTCGATGGTGTTCTCGCCTACAAATTCGAGGTGCCCGTCTGTATCACGCCGGTAGAAGCGCAGCCGGCCTTTGGGCAAGGCGATGCCCAGGTGGTTAGCTTCTGAGTTCTTGAACTCCTGCATCACCCAAACCTTGGGGTTGGAAGCAGTGCCGTAGCTCACGTCCTGGCGCGCCTGCTCTGGACTGTAATACGTGTAATTGGCAAGGTTGGCGCCGTCGTAGATGTACAGCCTTTGCGAGTGAATTCCGGTAGCGCGCACGAACTCCACCTGCTTGGTTTGCTGGTCGCGCAAGGTGGTGGGACGCTGCAGGGTGTAGAGGTGGAATTCATCGAACGACTTTTCTCTCACCACCGGCGCCATGGCTTCATCGGCCATGGCCTTGGCGACTCCTGCGTACACCCGCTGGGCGTTAGTAGGCGCCTGGAGTTTGCTCACGTCGCCGGCCAGCAGCTTGATGCGCGCATTCTCATAGGTCTTGCCGCTCTGGTTGCGCATGGTGATCCAACCCACCAGGTCCAGCAGGTTGATGCCGCGCTCGCTGCCATCGGCGAGCACCAGGTTGTAGTCGGCCTGCCAGCTCATTCCACCGCTGACATAGGAAATTTCTGCGTCAAAATTTCCGGGCTGATTTGTCTCCAACAGCCAGCTAAGCGTGGGCTTCAGAATGGAATCGGCACCCAAGGCCGGAAACAGCGGCTGGCCGGGCAGGCCGAAGCGAAGGACGCCATCCACTTCGACAATCGGCTGGCCCATCCCGGGCTGGGGATAGCCGCCGCCATACGTGACGCTGGGAATGTAGCCGCTGCGGATGACTTTGCCGCGCACGGTTTCCTGGTGCTCCCCGCGCTGCACCAGGAAATCAATGGTTTTTCCTTCATACATGGAGAGCAGTAGCTCCTGCGAGATGGGATCGTTGCGGTAGTTCTGCTCCAGGATCTGCAGGGCGCGACCGGCAGGATCGCGCAGGATCACCGAATCCGGCTCCAGCATGCTGGTCATGCCTGCGTACTGCACGTGGTTGACACCGGCGTGCAAAGCGAGCGGCAGGCGCTCCCGGGCGACAAAGAAGTTCTGATTGTAGATGGTGAGCGCGGGCGCATTATCCTGCGCCACTTTCTCCTGCGGCGCCGGCTTTTCTTGCGCCAATGTTAATGCTGAAAACAAACACACTGCGACTGCAATGAATTTCTTCATGGTCCTTGCCCTCAGTTGTTTCATGGGTCCGGGAGGGAGGCGCCTATCTTTCCGGCCTTCGTATGTAGAACGTCGGTGTGCGGGAGAATTGCGCGAAACCCGCGCCCACCGCGCGTAACCGGGAGGTGATTACCTTGCCAAAGTGGTTCTTTGTCCGCCGTCTAGACAAACGTTGGCATTATCATGCTGATTCAGAATGCGGCATAAAATCCGCAAGGACGTGCTGTTCCCATGGTTGTCCGCGTTCTGCGTTACAAAAGCAGGTCCTTCGCTGCGCTCAGGATGACAAGGCTCGCAAAAGGTGAGAGACGCAGCAAGCTACGTCTCCACCAACGATTTCGATTTTAATCCGGTTTTCCGCGTTGACCCGCGACTAAGGAGTAATTGTGTGGCGACACCTTCAAACTAGATGTCCAGGTTCTTCACGTCAAGCGCGTTCTCTTCGATGAACTTGCGGCGGGCTTCCACGTCTTCGCCCATGAGCGTGGTGAAGATGGTCTCGCACTCGGCGATGTCTTCCAGCTTCACCGAGAGCAGGGTGCGGCGCTCGGGATCCATGGTGGTTTGCCAGAGTTGCTCCGCGGTCATCTCGCCCAGGCCTTTGTAGCGCTGGATAGTGAAGTCCTTGCGGCCTTCGTTGAGCACGTATTCGAAGAGTTCGCGCGGCGAAGTTTTCTCCACCGTCTCAGGCTCGGCAGCTTTCTTTTTAGCAGCCTTGGGCGCCTTCTTCTGCGCCTTTTCCTGCTCCTCTCGCTCGGCGTCGCTCAGCTCTTCCCCGCCGCTATTGGCGGAACCTTTGGCCAGCGTCTCGATAACGAAAGGCGGCTCCATGTTGGCCTCGATCTGCTTGTACTTGGCCATCATCTGACGATATTCGGGCGAGGACGCCAGCTCCCAGTTAATGACGTGCTCAGCGCCCTGGGAGTTGACGAAAGCCACTTCCCATAGGCTGTGCTCGTCGTCGTGGCGCAGCTCGACACTTTTAAAGCCGCGGTCTTTAAGGATTTTCTTCAGCTCTTTTTCCAGCTTCTCTAGCTTTTTCGGCGTGGTCTTCTTGTCGCCCTCGAAATCAGCGCGCTTGGAAAGATCAAGCTTGGGCAACAGCTCGGTCACCTTATCGTCGCGCAGGCGCTTGTCCACTTTGTCGAAAAAGACCAGGTACTCGTTGAGGACGGTCATGAACTTGGTTAACGGTGCGCCTTCCAAGCGCGCAGCGCCTTCGCCGTAACGTACTACCAACCCTTCGGCCGCGCGCTTCACCATGACCTTCACGAACTCACGGTCGTCCTTGATGTATTGCAGCGACTTGCCTTTCTTAACCCCGTAGAGTGGCGGCTGCGCGATAAACACGTTGTTGCGCTTAATCAGTTCCTGCATGTGGCGGAAAAAGAACGTCAGCAAAAGGGTGCGTATGTGAGAGCCGTCCACGTCGGCGTCGGTCATCAGGATGACCTTGCCGTAGCGCAGCTTGGTAGGATCAAAGTCCTCCTTAGCGATGCCGGTGCCCAAAGCCGTGATCATGGCGCGGATTTCTTCGTGCCCCAGCATTTTGTCGTAGCGCGCCTTCTCGACATTCAGAATCTTGCCCTTGAGCGGCAGAATGGCCTGGAAACGGCGGTCGCGGCCCTGCTTGGCAGTGCCGCCGGCGCTTTCGCCCTCCACTAGGAATAGCTCGCAGCGGTTCGGGTCGCGCTCGGAGCAGTCAGCCAGCTTGCCGGGCAGGCCGCCGCCATCCAGCGCGCCTTTGCGCCGGGTCAGGTCGCGGGCTTTGCGCGCCGCTTCACGGGCGCGGGCGGCGTCAATGGCCTTGTTGATCACGCGCTTGGCCACCGCCTGGTTCTGCTCGAAGAATGCGCCCAGGCGCTCGTTGACGAAGGCCTGAACAATGCCAGCGATATCGGAATTCAGCTTCCCCTTGGTTTGTCCTTCAAACTGCGGCTGCGGCAGCTTCACACTTATCACTGCTACCAGGCCTTCCCGGACGTCGTCGCCCGTCAGGTTTTCTTTCACATCCTTGAACAGGGCCAGCTGCTGGCCGGCATAGTTGATGGTGCGGGTGAGCGAGGTGCGGAAACCGCTCAGGTGCGTACCGCCGTCCACCGTGTTGATGTTGTTGGCGAAACTGAAGACGGATTCGGAGTAGCCGTCGTTGTATTGCAGGCCAATCTCCATGTGCACGCCGTCTCGATCGTCCTCCATGTAAATGGGACGGTCGTGCAGCACGCTCTTGCCCTTGTTCAGGTGCTTGATAAATTCCGCGATGCCGCCGTTGTACTTGAACTCCGCCTTCTTCGCTTCACCCGTCTTGGGGTCGGACGTGCGCTCGTCGGTGAGCGTGATCAGCAGGCCCTTGTTGAGGAAGGCGAGCTCGCGCAGGCGCTGGGCCAGCGTATCGAAGTTGTACTCAGTGACGGAGAAGATGGTGGTGTCGGGCTTGAAATGCACCTTGGTTCCCGTTTTCTTCGCCGGGCCCATCTTCTTCAGCTTGCTGGTCGGGTCGCCCTTGGAGTAGGTCTGCTCCCAGGTAAAACCGTCACGCTTGATTTCCAGCGTCAGCTCTTCGCTCAGTGCATTCACGCAAGAGACGCCCACTCCGTGCAAGCCGCCGGAAACTTTGTAGGTGGAGCTGTCGAACTTGCCTCCGGCATGCAGCTTCGTCATCACTACCTGGGCCGCCGGCACTTTTTCGCCATCAACTTCCATGGCCTCCACGGGAATACCACGGCCGTCGTCCACCACGGTAATGGAATTGTCGTCATGAATGGTGACGTCAACTTTCTCGGCGAAGCCCGCCAGGGCCTCGTCCACCGAGTTGTCCACCACTTCGTACACCAGGTGGTGCAGGCCGAGTTCGCCGGTGGAACCGATGTACATAGCAGGGCGCTTGCGCACCGCTTCCATGCCGCCCAGCACCTTGATCGACTCGGCAGTGTAGTCATGCATTCCATTGGCGCCGTTGGGCTTTCCATTGGTTGCAGGCTTGCCGTTTTTCAGTTTGGAATCGGCAGCGGCGGTATCAGTGAGGGAAGTTGCTTTGCTGGCCATTCAGCTCCGTAAATAACGCACAGGTCGGGCGCTGGAGGGGCGGATTTCTTCACTCCCCCAATTTCGTACAAGTTATTGAATTTAGACGCAGTTAGCGCAACTCGACCCGTAGTTTATTTTACCACAAGAAGCTGGTTTTTGGGCTACCCGAAAGGGTAAAAATCACCGGAATCAGGAGGCGCAACACTATAGGAATCAGCGAGTTAGCAAAGGCCGAAATGGCGACTGATGATTGTCTGACGAATTTACACTGAGCACTTAGCAAATGGTCTTTAGCATTAGCCCGTGAAGCATCTGGGCTAAGTGCTAATTGCTAAGTGCTTCTTTCATACCGCCTTCGCCCGCACCTCACCCAGGGAGCTGGTGCAGAAGGCACAGCGCCGCGCGTCAATGGGAATCTCGCTCAGGCACTCCGGGCACTTCTTTGTCGTAGGATCGGCCGGCGGTTCTTTGCGTGCACGCGACACCAGCGTATTGATGGGCGTGACCACGAAGAAGTACACCGCTGCGGCGATCAGAACAAAGGAAATCACCGCGTTGATGAAATCGCCGTAGAGGAACGTGCTGTTGTTGATGGTGAATTTGAGCGCGCCAAAGTCTGGCTTGCCCACAATGGCGGCTATAAAAGGCGTGAGCAAGTCCTTAACCAGCGAGGTCACTACCGTACCGAAGGCCGCGCCGATCACTACGCCGACGGCCAAATCCACCACGCTGCCCCGAAGCACAAATTGCCGGAAGCCCTTGAGCATGGCAAACCTCCTGAGGCGAGATAGAGTAGCCCCCGGACGGCAGAAGGTCAAATGCACGGATTAAAGGACAGAGTGATGGATCGACTTGCTTGTGTGGTACCGGGCTTTGCCCCGTGCATAGATGGGCAGAGTCCCGCTCCACACGTTCAGATCCGCATGGGCATGACGATGTAGCGGTACTTGTAATCCTCGGCGCCTTCGGGGCGAAGCTGACCGGCAGACTGCGGATCTTTGAACTCCAGGCGCACTTCCTCGGTGTCGGCAGCCTTAAGGAAATCCAGCAGATAGGCAGAGTTGAAGCCGATGGTGAGCGCATCACCTGTGTAGTTGGTATCCAGCGAATCCTCCGACTCACCCGCCTCGGTGGAGGAAGAGGAAATCTTCAGCTCGTTCTTCTCCAGGCGCATGCGGATAGCGCCGGAGCGCTCGTCAGCGAATTGGGCCACGCGCTGGATGGCTCCGTTCAAGTCGTCGCAGCGCACCAGCACGCTCTTGTTGTTGTCCTTCGGTAGAACAGCTTCAAAGTTGGGAAACTGCCCCGTGAGCTGACGTGAGGTGAGCAGGCGCTGGCCGATGCGGAAAAACAGTGTGGATTCATCCTTGGCGAATTCCACTTCATCCACATCGGTGTTCTGCAGCAGCGAGTGCAACTCCGACATGGCCTTCTTGGGAATCAGGGTGCGCATATCGTTGGCCCCCATTTTTTCCTGTGCCTCAATGTGCGCCAGGCGATGCCCATCCGTAGCCACCATCACGATGGACTCTGGCTTCAGCACCATGAGCGCGCCATTCAGGGTATAGCGCGACTCCTCGTTGGAAATGGCGAAGATGGTCTTGCTGATCAGGGTACGCAGCACGGCGGCCGGGATCTTAACAAGGCCGGCGCCGGGAAACGCGGGCAGGCTGGGGAAATTGGATCGTGCCATCCCCACCATCTTGGTATTAGAGCGGCCGGCGCGAATATTGACCCAGTGGTTCTCCAGCAGCTTGACGGAAATGTCCACGTCCGGCAGCAGCTTCACGTAGTCGTAAAGCTTGCGTGCAGGAATGGTGCAAGCGCCTTCCTTCTTCACCTTGGCCGTGCAGGAAGTGCGCAGGCTCAGATCCAGGTCTGTGGCGGTGATGGATATCTTGTCGCCGCCGGCTTCAAACAAAAAGTTGGACAGAATCGGAATTGTCGTCTTGCGCTCGACCACTCCCTGGGTTGCGGTCAGTTCGCGCAGCAGTTCGGATCTGCTGACGGTGATTTCCATGGTGGACGTTCCTGTAGCGACCATCGCCTCTGCCGGCATATTGACCACCCTGAAAGCCGGGCCCAAAGCCCGAGATTATTAACTCCCTTATATCAAAAGAAAAACCTATAAAACCAGCAGTAACAGCAGGCAGGCCGGAAAAGTGGAAATTGCGGCCCCAACCGCTAGGGGAGCCACTCTTCTGGCGAAAATCCCGCTGTTCATAAATGCTTCCGGCTGTGGCTGAACAGGGAAAGCAGGGTGGCCGGGAGTAAATCCGGCCGTTTGTTGCACATATTCCACAGGCGGCGCACAGCGGGGCTGGAGGAAGACTGGGCGGCGAGGTGGAAAAGGAGGGCGGAGCCGCGTTTCATCCCCCCAAAGTCTCCGTCAGTTTATTGAGCAGTCTGTTCAAATCCTTGTCGCTCTTGCGGCTCTCGTCAATCTTCTCGACCGAGTGCAACACCGTGGTGTGGTGCTTGCCACCGAACTGCCGCCCGATCTCCGGCAACGAGGCCTCGGTGAGTTGCTTGGCCAGGTACATAGCGATTTGCCGCGGGTAGACAATAGCGCGGGAATTGTTTTTGGCCTTGATCTCCACCAACTTGAGGCCGAACTGCTCCGCCACTGACTTCTGGATGGCTTCGATCGTGACCTTGCGCGCCTGCGAATCAATAAAATTTTTCAGCACCTGCTGCGTATAAGGCAGGGTGATCTCGGCTCCGATAAGGGAAGAGTGGGCAATCAGCCGAATGAGAGCGCCCTCAAGTTCGCGCACATTGGAGCGGATGTTGGAGGCTATATAGAGCGCAACATCGGTGGGCAGCGTAACCCGCTCCTGCTCGGCCTTTTTCTGCAGAATAGCGACTTTGGTCTCGAGGTCGGGCGGCTGGATGTCCGCGATCAAGCCCCACTCGAAACGGCTGCGCAGCCGGTCCTCGATCTCGGCCAACTCCTTGGGCGGACGGTCGCTGGCAATCACGATCTGCTTCATGGACTCGTGCAGCGCGTTAAACGTGTGAAAGAACTCCTCCTGGGTCCGCTCCTTTTGGGCCAGGAACTGAATGTCGTCTATAAGCAGCACATCCACGTTACGGAATTTGTCGCGAAAGCTGGTCATCTTGTCGTAGCGCAACGAGTTGATCATCTCGTTGGTGAACTTCTCGCTCGACAAGTAGCAAATGGCCATTTGCGGCTGGCGGCGCTTGATTTCATGGCCGATGGCCTGCATCAGGTGAGTCTTGCCCATGCCAACACCGCCGTAGATGAAAAGCGGGTTGTAGGCCTTTGAGGGCCGCTCGGCCACGGCCAGGGATGCAGCGTGGGCAAACTGGTTACCGGCGCCGATCACAAATGCATCAAAGGTATAACGAGGATTAAGTTGGGCCGCTCCGTCCCAGTCGAAACGCGCCTGGTGCGCCACCGAGGCGGCTGGGGTGTGCGCCTGCGCCGCGGTGGTGGCCGCTGACAACCCGCCGTCATGGCGTACGGGAGTCGCCGCAGGATCATCCTCAGGAGTAACGAACTTGACGTCTTGAAATTCCAGATTGAGGTTATCCAGAGCTTCCTGAATCAAATCAGCATACTTTTCTTCTATGTGGCGGAACTCGGGCGTGGGGACCCGGACGTAAATCACCTTGCCGCTGGCGTGACTGTAGCGCGTAGGCTTCAGCCAGGTATCATATGAGTGCCGGTTGATTTTCTTTTCCAGCGCGTCAAGGATGCGAATCCACGGATTGGGAGCAACAGCAGTACCTGTAACCGACATTAGCAAACCATAGCTGGGCCTCGATGCGGGACCCGGGAAGCAATGCGATGGAACGAAACGCCCGCCGCCGAAGCGGGAGCAGGGTCAAAGAATGAGTAAGCCGAAATGCGGCGACTGCTCGGCATACTAGCACGAAAAATTTTTTGCGTGTGGAAATCTTCGCGGAGATTTTTTTTCACTGGCGTGAGTTGTAACGCTCTGAAAAATTCTGTCAAGTCATTAGTTGGTTATGACGCAAACGTGGTGCAGAGAAGAGTGGCCCACTGAGCCGGACATATCGTTCTGCAGACCTGATTGCAATCCTCGGCCGAGTGCAGCATATAGTGTGCAGAACGGCGGAAAACGGATGTCACCTTCTGATTCGCTCCATAGCGCTGGCGAACAAAAAGCTCTGGGCGAGGACTGGCTGCAGCCCCGCGCTCGAGCGAATTGCCGCCGCCCGTAAGCTTCATTTATACTTTCCACTTACTACTCGTTATTCAGCAGTGAGGAGCAGCTAACTTTTTCCATGCCCAAGCGCACGTTCCAGCCCAACCGTCGTCGCCGCTCGAAGACGCACGGCTTTCGCCAACGGATGAAGACCAAGAGTGGACGGGCGGTCCTGGCGCGCCGCCGCGCCAAAGGACGCAAGCGGGTGTCGGTGAAGCCGGGCTTCCGCGAATAACAATTTGTCCGGATCTGACGCGAGCCGAGAAGCAGCCGTGAACGGACCGCCG
Organism: Terriglobales bacterium; assembly: GCA_035252015.1. Lineage (GTDB taxonomy): Bacteria > Acidobacteriota > Terriglobia > Terriglobales > Acidobacteriaceae > JAICWP01. Next base: position 3,450 of record DATFDP010000121.1, on the reverse strand, counting down.
CCGAAAGCGCAATCTCCGAAGCAGCAGGCAACCGGGAGGAGGGCGCGATTTCCGCAGACAGCGCGCCTTTTGAGGCATGCTGATTTCGAACGCGTCTACGAGCAGGGAGAGCGGCATTTTGCCCGCCACATGACTTTCTTTTTCCTGCCGGGAGAAGGCGAAGCGCGGATCGGCTTCACGGTCGGCCGGGTACTGGGCGGGGCGGTGCAACGCAATCGGATTAAACGGCGCCTGCGCGAAGCGGTGCGGTCGGAACGGCAACGGCTCGGGACGGGCGTGGATGTGGTAGTCAATCCAAAGAAATCGGTGCTGCAGGCCAAATTTAGCGAAGTCACGCAGGACGTGAGTAGAGCTTTCGAGTGCATTCGCGGGAAATTACGGACGGGTGGCACGCAAACCAACTGAACCGATGAAAAAAATCGTAGTAGCACTGCTGCGAGGTTATAAGTGGGTGCTATCGCCCTTGCTGCCGGCGGCGTGTCGCTACGTTCCTAGCTGCTCTGAATATGCCATGGAAGCCGTTGAGCATTACGGGGTGTTACTGGGCGGCACAAAAGCGGTGTGGCGCGTCTTGCGCTGCCACCCGTTTGCATGCGGTGGGTACGATCCGGTGCTCACACATCACGCCGGCATTCACGAGATTGACTGTAGGCACCACGCAAATTGAAGTGGAACATTTTCGCGGGTAGATTCGTTTGACTGACTTTCAAAACCCACAACAAGACCCCGGGCTCGAACGTCGGCTTCTGCTGGTGTTTGCTCTTACTTTTCTGGTCATCTTGGCGCTGCAGCCGTTGCTGATGAAGAAGGTGCTGCCGCAGCAACCCAAGGGTCCGGAAAAGAAAACCACCCAGACAGCGCCTCCCGTTTCCCAGCCTCCTGCGCCAGAAGCGGCCGCTCCGAGGACTGCGGTTCAGCCTGCGCGCAAGGGCAAGCGTGGCCGTGCCGCCGCCGCCGAGAAGCCCAGTGTGCCCAACAAACAGGCGGCAGAGGAAAGCACCACCGTCATCGAGAACGACCTCTACCGCATTGAGTTCACCAATAAAGGCGGGCAGGTCAAATCCTGGATTCTGAAGAAGCAAACTGACGACAAAGGCAAGCCGCTGGAACTGGTGAATGCTGAGGGTGCCAAGTTCGGACTGCCAATGTCGTTATGGACTTACGACGAGGGTTTGCGCAACCAGCTTAACAACCCTCTGTACGTGGCCAGCCAGACCGGCACCCTGCACACTCCGGCGGATGTCACCTTCGAATACGTCAATGGTGACCTGACGGTGCGCAAGAGCTTCCATTTCGACCATACCTATGTGGTCAAGGTGGAGACATCGGTGGTGTACAAAGGTGCGGCTGCTGCGGCTTTTCCCACGTGGCCAGCCGGCTTCGGCGACCAGACAACACCTAGTTCTTACGGTTCTGCCCGCATCGCCTGGCAATACAACGAGAAGATTCAGCGGGATAAAGCTAAGAGCGTGAGCAGCGGCGGCACCATCTCCGGTCCCTTTCACTGGGCGGGAGTGGAAGACCAATACTTCGGCGCAGTCTTCATCCCTGACCATCCAGAAACTGCTGCCATGGTCACGCTGCGCAATAGCGTAGACATCCCCAAAGATGCCGAGCACCCCAACCCCAACGAGACCACGAAAGAAGAGTTGCTGGGGGCGGCGGTGGGCAGCGCCCAGGGACCCACGACAGAGCGGGTCTTCGTTGGGCCCAAAGCAGTCAACGTTTTGGAGTCGGTCCGTGTCGCCAATGGAGATCTGCGGGGCTTGATCGATTTCGGCTTTTTCGGCATTATCGCCCGTCCCCTGTTCATCTGGCTCCGCTGGATGCAGCAGCACTGGGTCAGCAACTGGGGCTGGGCCATCGCGCTGCAGACTCTGATCATCACCGTGCTGCTGCTGCCGTTGCGCATCTCCAGCATGAAATCGTCTCTGAAGATGCAGAAAGCGGCGCCGCAGATCAAGGCCATTCAGGAAAAATACAAGAAGTACAGCATGCGCGATCCGCGTCGGCAGCAGATGAACCAGGAAATTGCCGACCTGTACAAAAAGGAAGGCGTGAATCCGGTAGGCGGCTGTCTGCCGCTGCTTATTCAGATGCCATTTCTGATCGCTTACTACGCCATGCTCGAGGTGGCCATCGAGCTGCGGCATGCGCCCTGGCTCTGGATCCATGACTTGTCTTCGCCGGATCCCTGGCACCTGCTGCCCATTCTGATCATCATCTCTACTTTGTTTGTACAACGCATGACGCCGGCCGCCGGCATGGACCCCACACAGCAGAAGATGATGAATCTGATGATGCCGCTGTTCCTGGGCGTCATCAGCTGGAATCTGGCAGCCGGTTTGTGTGTGTACTGGGTGCTGAGCAACGTGATCGGCATTGTGCAGCAGGCAGTAATGAACCGTACCGAGCTGGGACGGGAGATGCGCGCGGAGATGGAAAAGCGCGCCCGCAAGAAAGCAAAAGTTTGAAAAAACCGCTGTTGGCTATTAGCTTCTAGCTTTTGGCTGATTAGCCAAACACCGCGGTAGAAATAGCCAATGGCCAACAGCCAATAGCCAAATGCCTATCCCCAACAAAGCGGCCGCGGCCCGCAAGATTGACGAGTTATTGTGCGCCGTGGTCAAGGAGTGCGGTTTTCGCCTTAAATATCGCATCGTTGTGGACCCTCCTCTGCCCGAGGAGCGCGATTGGGAGCGGCCGGAAATCCTGGTCGAGTTTTCTGGGCCGGATAGCGATCTCCTGTTGGAGCGCGCCGCTGAGCTGCTGCGGTCCCTGGAGCACTTGGCGCAGGAAATTTTGCGGCTCGCGCCCTCTGAGCACGAACGCGTAGCTTTCGACTGCATGAACCATCGCGCCATGCGACTGGAGGAGCTGAAGCTGGCGGCCGGAGTGGCCGCGGAGCGCGTGCGCAAGACCGGCGTACCCTACACGTTCAGCCCCATGTCGTCGCGCGAACGCCGTATTCTTCACTTGGCGCTGCGCGACGAAGCTGATCTTAAAACCGAAAGCACGGGCGAGGCGGGCCGTCGCGCCGTGGTGGTCTATCCCAAGGACTACAAACCGGCGGCACGCCCCGCACGGCGTTAGCTCTTGCCTTAACCGCGCCACGCATTCTCTTTCCCCCGCCTTACGCTAAAATTGCCTCCCAAAAGGCTTTGGGAAGGGCACGGCGTCAGCCACGTCCCCAGGGCTGATCAAGAACGCGGGATTTAGCCCCTGAGGGTAGGTGTTCTGGGGCTGCGATTCCAGAAAAACGCCAATTCAAGAACTTAGCCAACGAGACTAGTAAGCTAGACGCCTGCCCAGTCGGAGGTGCCGGTGCGCACCCAGTTGCTCTCAGTTGTTGTCGTGCTGATTGGTACCATGGTGTCGGGCCAATCTCCGACATTGCCCCCGCCTGCCAGCGCTGCTCAGGTCTTTGCCTATGACGCCAAAGCTCCACTG
>DATFDP010000120.1:0-73423 GCA_035252015.1 Terriglobales bacterium | reverse complement strand
GGAAGCAACGGTCTGAAAGTGGGCGGCGTCATTGCGAGTGTCTTGGCCAGTATCAATCTGGAAATAATACGTCGTGCTGGGCTGGAGGCCGGAAAGATGGACGCGGTGATAGGTGTTGGCGCCGGGCTCCTCGGCAGTTTGCGTCAGGCTACCCTGGTTAGTGCCGTAGTAAACCTTGCTGGGCGAAGGCGAGGCGGTGGACCACGTGATCACGGCGGAGGTGTCACCAGCATACTGAATGCTGGGACCCTTGGTGATGGCCGCAGCCACGGGTTGGTTCAGGCGCACTGGCTGCAGGTCGCGCTCAGCGGCGGCGCCGGTGGCAACCGTCTGAAAGCTGTTGCTGGCCAGGGTCGAAGGTGAACCTGTATCAATCCGGAAGTAGTAAGTGGTATTGGGCTGCAAGTTCTGCAGGTCGAGGCGGTGAAAGGTGCGGCTGTTGTGGTTCTCCGAAACCTGACTCAGGTTCTTCTGGTCGGTGCCGTAGTAGACCCGGGATTCGGTGGCGACATCTGTGCTCCATGTGACCACGGCAAACTGGTCGTCGGCGTATTCGATGGTCGGCCCCTGGGTGATGCGGGCCCTAGTCTGAGCTAGGGCTCCCAGTGCCAGCAGACACACGATTACCGCCGCTGTAAGAAGTTTCCTCATAAATACCTCGCCTGTTTCCTGACTTAGATGCGGAGCTGCCGCTTGGCGAAAATCAAAATTACCATAAGGACACAGAGACACGGAGAAGGTGATCCGGCAAGATGTGCTATGAGCGTGCGCGCAGCTGAGGCAGAAGCTGCTGAAGAATGACATCGGGCGCTAGGGAGATATCCATCACTAGCGCGTCGTGGGGTTCTTCCAGATCGGCGAACTGGCTGGGCAGCATGCCGGCTTTCATGTAGTGCTCGGGGCGGTGCTGGATCCGGCTAGCGATCAGCTCTTCCGTTCCTTTTAAGTACACCCAATTGATGTTCGTCCCGCCGGAAAGAAAATCGCGGTACTGCTGCTTGAGGGCGGAACAGGCGACCACCAGGCATTGCCCGTGCTCAATAGCGGCCAGGATGTGGGCCCGGATGGCGGCCAGCCAGGGGGCGCGGTCGGCGTCAGTAAGCGGGATGCCGTGGCTCATCTTTTCGACGTTCACGGCAGGATGAAGCGAGTCTCCCTCCAGGAAATGACACTGCAGCGCCTCGGCCAGCCTGGTGCCGATGGTGGTTTTGCCCGATCCAGACACACCCATTACTACGACGATCATGCGGCGCTCATCCCGCCTTGCGCTCTACGTGGCCACCGAACTGATAACGCATGGCGGAAAGGAGTTTAGCGGCAAATTCGCCCTCACCGCGGGAAGTGAAGCGTTCATAAAGCGCGGTGCTGAGTACGGGAGCGGGAGCGGATTCGTCAATGGCGGCCAGGATGGTCCAGCGGCCTTCGCCGGAATCGGAAACGCGCCCTGAGAATCCGGAGAGCTCGGGCTGCTCCAGCAGGGCGATGGCGGTCAGGTCGAGCAGCCAGGAGGCGACCACGCTGCCGCGGCGCCAGACCTCGGCCACATCCGCCAGGTTGAAGTCGTACTGGTAGTGCTCGGGATCGCGCAAGGGAGTGGTCTCGGCATCCACCACGCGGCTGCGCTTGCCCACGTTGGCGTGTTTGAGAATGTTGAAGCCTTCGGCGAAAGCGGCCATCAGGCCATACTCGATGCCGTTGTGCACCATTTTTACGAAGTGGCCTGCGCCATTAGGGCCGCAGTGCAGGTAGCCTTCCTCGGCGGTGCCGCCAGCTTTTTCGCGTCCGGGAGTGCGAGGCACACTGCCGCGTCCGGGGGCCAGCGTTTTGAAGATGGGATCGAGATGCTGGAAGACTTCGCGATCGCCGCCGATCATCTGGCAGTAGCCGCGCTCCAGGCCCCACACACCGCCGCTGGTGCCTACGTCGAGGTAAGAGATTTTTTTCGCACGCAATTCCTTGGCGCGGCGAATGTCGTCAATGTAATAGGAATTGCCGCCGTCAATGATGGCGTCGCCCGGCTCCAGGCGCGGCGCCAGTTCCTGAAGGGTGCTGTCCACCACTGCGGCCGGGACCATGAGCCAGACGGCGCGTGGCTTCTTGAGCTTGCGCGCCAGTTCGTCAAGCGTCGCGGCGCCGGTTGCGCCCTCGCCCGCCACTTGCTTGACGCTGGCCGGGTTCATGTCGAAAACCACGCACTCGTGGCCGCCTTTCATCAGGCGGCGCACCATGTTGGACCCCATTCGGCCCAGGCCTATCATTCCCAATTGCATTGCGCGCGCTCCTTCTGATAAATCGCAAAACGACAATGTTATACGCAACCGCGAATGATGTGGGAAACCGGCCGAAGGATACAGGTAAGTTGGCCTGGGACACGCACTTGTCGGCGAATCTTCGCGGCCGTGGCAACGTGCGACGGAAAGGCGGCAAATGATCATCTAATCACCTGATGCATTCCGAGCTTCGGAGAGCCGGCGGTTCCTGGTACGTCTTCGCCGACGCTATATGACAGCCGATTTCTGGCGTACACTTACGCACAGCATGGGGCGTGTAATCGTCTTTGTCTTGTTATTGACGGGCGTAGTGTGGGCGCAGGATGTGGAGACCATAATCCAACGCTCGGTGCAGGCCAATGAGAGCGACTGGGCGGCCGACCCGCAGTACGATCATTACGAAACCGACCAGGAAGACGGCGATCCGCCGCAAACCTTCGAAGTCCAGATGATCCTGGGCTCACCCTACAAGCGGCTGGTGGCGGTGAACGGCAAAGAGCTTTCGCCGGAGCAGCAGCAGGCTGAGGGCGCGAAAATGCAGCAGGTCATCGCGCGTCGACGGGCGGAAACACCGGAGCAGAGGGCGCAACGCATCGCGAAGTGGGAAAAAGACCGCAAGCGCGACCACCTGATGATGGAGCAACTGACCCAGGCCTTCGAATTCAAGTTGCTGGGACAGCAGCGGCTCGGTACTCACCAGGTTTACGTCTTGAAGGCCACGCCTCGGCCGGGCTACAAACCGCCTAATATGCAGGCCCAGGTGCTCACGGGAATGCAAGGCAAGTTGTGGATCGACACCCAGACGTTCCAGTGGGTGAAAGTGCAAGCCAAGGTGATTCGTCCTGTTTCCATAGAAGGGTTTCTGGCCACAGTAGAGCCGGGAACCCACTTCGAACTGGAAAAAGCGCCGGTGGGGGATGGTGTCTGGGAACCCACACATTTCTCCATGAAGTCGCAGGCTAAGGTCTTCTTCCTGTTTAACCACCGCAGCCAGGAAAACGACGTGTACTTCGGCTATCGGCGCAGTGGCCAGTTGTCAGTTGCCAGCAAGACGGGTGGTCCGTAAGGCCGTGGGTCGCTGGTCCATAAAACTGCTCCATCATCAGCCGTCAGCTCTCGGCCACCTTGCTACTGGCAATGGATGCAGAAGCAGGGAGGAGATGGGCCAGGGCGGGACGCCCTCGCGACAGCCGGCGAGCCGCCGGCGCTACAGACCTGAGAACTGGCCACTGACAACCGGCAACTGACCACTGGTTTTACTGTTCGCGCCCGCACACCGCTGTTCGGAAACGGACACCCGGCTTCTTCGCCTGGGGCGGATTCCTTCTCAAATTCAATAACTTAGGCACATAATTATTGGCATAAGGCGTGCCATGGAGGTGTGTGATGGATATTGCCCGACCAGCAACGGTAGCGCGCCAACGAAAGCGGCGCCGGATCGTCTATGCAGCAATAGGAGTTGTTGCCGTGGCCCTGGTCACCATGGGGTTGTCGCGGCTGAAGCCGGCGGCTCCGGGCGTGGACCGCTCCACGGTATGGATTGACACGGTGAAGCGCGGCCCCATGCTGCGCCAGGTGCGCGGCCTGGGCACGCTGACCCCCGTGGACATTCAGTGGATTCCCGCCGCGACCGACGGCCGGGTAGAAAAAATTCCGGTGTTGCCGGGAACCCAGGTGCAGCCCAACACCGTATTACTGATATTGACGAATCCGCAGCTGATGCAGGAAACGGTGGACGCCAACTTGAAGCTGAAAGCCGCCGAAGCAGACTACAAGAACCTGGAAGCACAGCTGGAAAGCCAGGTTCTGACACAGAAGTCGCTGGTGGCGCAGGCCAACGCGGAATACAACGAAGCGCGCATGCAGGCGGAGACCGATCAGCAACTGAACAAGCTGGGAGTCATTTCCGACCTGAACCGGAAAATCGCTGAGGGCAAGGCACAGCAGTTGCAGACAAGGGACGAGATCGAGCAAGAACGGCTGACCAACAGCAGCAAAGTGCTGCAGGCGCAATTGCTGGCCAAGCAGGCGGAAATCGAGCAGGACCGCGCCCTGGCCCAGTTGAAGCAAACCCAGGTGCAGAACCTGACGGTGCGCGCCGGCATCCGGGGGGTGCTGCAAGAGCAGCCGTTGAAGGTGGGACAGTGGGTCACGCCGGGTACAACCCTGGCCAAGGTGGTTCAGCCCGACCATCTGAAAGCAGAACTGAAAATCCCGGAGACCCAGGCCAAGGACATTCAGCTCAACCTGCCCGCTTCGGTTGACACGCACAACGGGGTGATTGCCGGGCACGTGATGCGCATCGATCCCGCGGTCTACAACGGGACGGTGACTGTTGATGTGATGCTGGACGATCCGCTGCCGCCGGGCGCTCGGCCGGACCTTAGCGTGGATGGCACCATTGATCTGGAGCGCTTGAGCAATGTTTTGTATGTCGGCCGGCCCGCTTTCGGACAGGAAAACAGCACGGTAGGAATGTTCGTGCTGCAGCCCGATGGCAAGACGGCAGTACGCGACCAAGTGAAACTGGGACGCAGCTCGGTGAACACGGTGGAAATTCTGGGTGGCCTGAAAAATGGGGACCAGGTCATTCTCTCCGACATGTCACGCTGGGACAATTTTGATCGCATCCGCTTGGAATAGCGAGGAAAACGCGCATGAATGCAACCGCACCCACCCCCGGACAGCAACTGATCCGCATGGACACCATTAACAAGGTCTTCTACACCGACGAGGTGGAGACGCACGCGCTTTCCGGCATCCAGCTGGAGGTGCGCAAAGGCGAGTACGTGGCCATCGCCGGCCCCTCGGGCTCGGGCAAGTCCACGCTGCTTTCCATTATTGGGCTGCTGGATTCACCGTCCGAGGGCGAATACTGGCTGAACGGGAGCCAGGTAGCCAATCTCAACATCAACGAACGCTCGCGCATCCGCAACCGCGAGATTGGATTCATATTCCAGAACTTCAATTTGATCGGCGACCTCACGGTGTATGAAAACGTGGAGCTGCCGCTCACCTACCGGGGGATGTCGGGAACGGAGCGCAAGAAGCGCGTGCTGGAGGCCCTGGAACGGGTTGGCATGAGCCACCGTCTGAAGCACTATCCCTCGCAGCTTTCCGGTGGCCAGCAGCAGCGCGTGGCGGTGGCCCGGGCGCTGGGCGGCAGCCCGTCTATCATGCTCGCCGATGAGCCTACCGGAAACTTAGACTCGCGCAACGCGGAAAACATCATGGAGCTGCTGCGCGAACTGCACCGCGAAGGTTCCACCATCTGCATGGTGACGCACGACCCGCGCTTCGCCCGCCACGCCGAGCGCACGATCCACCTGTTTGACGGGCGCGTGGTGGAGGAAACCGTCGAAGTAAATTAAGTCTCCGCTGTCCGCCAATCTCGTCCTGTTACGCGAACACCGGAGCCCGTTTTGTCTCTGAGGAGCAGGCCGGATGGAGACGTTACTCCAGGACATCCGCTACGGGCTGCGCATGCTGCGCAAAGCGCCAGGCTTCACCGCCGTGGCGGTGATCACGCTGGCGCTGGGCATCGGGGCGACCACCGCGATTTTCAGCGTTGTCTATGGCGTGCTGTTGCGTGCTTTGCCCTATGAACACCCCGAACAAATTGTCGAACTGCACGAAGTGAACGCGCAGGGCGGGCAAATGCATTTTGCCGACCCTAACTTCGAGGACATCCGCACGCAGGCCCGCTCCCTGGGTGGTCTCGCGGAATACAACTCCGGAATTGAATCGGTGTCCGGAGGTACGGAGCCGACACGCACCACAGTGGCCGCAGTTTCGCGCGATTTCTTCCCCATTCTGCGGGTGCAGCCGATTCTGGGGCGCGGCTTTAGGCCCGAGGACCAGCGCTTCGGCGCCACCCCGGTAGCCCTGGTTAGTTATGGCTACCGGAAGCAGTTTGTGGGTGGTGGTGCGGCCGACCTGTTGTCAAAAAAGCTCACCATTGAACATCGGGCATTTTTGATTGTGGGCGTGTTGCCGCCGCAATTCAGCTTTCCACGCGCGGCGGAAATATGGATTCCACGGGAACTCTATGACCGGCTGCCCAGCCGCAGCGCACACAATTGGGAGGTGCTCGGCCGCTTGCGCGACGGCACTTCGGTACAGGAAGCGCGAGCCGAACTGCAGACCATTGCCACAAGGCTGAAACGACAGCATGGGCAAGACACGATGATGATGAGCGTGGCGATCGCGCCACTGCGCGACGCCGTGACCAGCCAGGTGCGCCCGGCGCTGTGGATTCTACTGGGAGCGGTGGGATTTTTGCTGCTGATTGCCTGCGCGAACGTGGCCAACCTGCTGCTGGTGCAGGGGGCGGCGCGCCAGCGGGAGATTGCGGTGCGGTGCGCCCTGGGCGCCCGCCGCAGCCGCATAGTGCGGCAACTGGCGGCAGAATCCTTAATCTTGACGGCAGGCGGGGCAGCCGTGGGTGTCCTGGGTGCTTTCTGGGAACTGCGTGCCCTGCTGTCGCTATCGCCCAACGTTTTGCCTCGCATGAGCGCGGTGTCTATCAGCACACCGGTTCTAGGATTTTCCTTGGGACTGGCAGTGCTGGTCGCGCTGAGCATGGGCATTTTCACCGGATTGCGGTGTAGTGCGGGCGACATGCAGCATGCGCTGGCCGCAGCCGGACGCGCGCAAACCGGTGCTCCGGTTACACAACGCGTGAGCCGCGCGCTCGTGGCAGGTCAGTTGGCGATCACGCTGGCGCTGCTGGCTGGTGCCACGCTGCTGGGCCGCAGCCTGCTGCGCGTCCTTTCCATAGACCCGGGGTTCCGCACCGAACACATTGTCACCATGAACCTGGCCCTGCCCTCTATCTGGGATTGGACAGCGCCGGACCTGTTGGCGAACAAGGACGCAGAAAGCGCACGCCGGGTGGAATTCTTTGATCAGCTCTTCGCCCGCCTGCGTGACATTCCGCGAGTGCAGGACGTGGGCGGCACGGCTGCCCTGCCCATTGCTCAGGGAGCGGCCGACGGGCTTTATGTCCTGATGAATCCGGGAGAAGCCGCACCTCGCAATATCCAGGACATGGAGCAACTGTCGCATGACCGCAGCCAGACCGGCGATGCCGATTACAGTGCCGTCACTTCCGGCTACTTCCAGGTGCTGGGCATTCCCCTGCTGCGCGGACGCCTGTTCAACCGGGGTGACACCATCGGCTCTCCGCACGTGGCCCTGATCAGCGAATCGCTGGCGCGGGAGAAGTGGCCCAACCAGAACCCGATCGGACATCAGATCGAGTTTGGCAACATGGATGGCGACCTGCGCTTGCTCAACGTGGTAGGCGTGGTGGGCGATGTTCGCGAAGCCAGCCTGGAGCGCCCGGCGCGGCCAACGATCTATGTGGACTGCCGGCAGCGGCCGCAAACGACTTATGACTTTACCGTAGTGCTGAGCACGAATGCCGATCCGACCGCGATTATTTCAGCGGCGCGGCAGATTGTGCGCGAGCTTGACCCCAGCGTTCCTCCCAACTTTTCCACCTTGGCGGAGGTGGTTTCGGGATCGGTTCAGCCTCGCCGCTTCAACCTGATTTTGGTAGGGCTGTTCGCCGGAACCGCCGTGCTGCTGGCCATGGTGGGAATGTATGGGGTGATGGCGTATTCGGTGACGCGCCGCACGAATGAAATCGGCGTGCGCATGGCCGTGGGGGCGAGTCAGAAGAGCGTGCTCCGCTTGGTACTGGGGCAAGGATTGTTGACCGCTGTTGTGGGGGTGTTTGTGGGACTGATTGTCTCCTTCGCGGTGACCCGCACGCTGGGCTCGCTGCTGTTCGGCATTAGCCCCGCCGACCCACTCACCTTTGCGGTTGTGAGCCTCCTACTGGTCGCAGTGGCGATGCTGGCCAGCTACATTCCGGCGCGACGGGCCAGCAAAGTGGATCCCATGGTGGCGTTGCGTTACGAGTAGCGCCGCCGTCTCGGCGGCCCAGAGGGCGGGTGAAGCCCGCCTGGGAGAAAGTGCTTTCCCGCGAGGGCGAGACGCCCTCGCGACAGCCGGCAGGATGCCGGCGCTACAAGGACGATATGGAAACCTTGCTGCAGGACATGCGCTACGCGCTGCGAACGTTGCGGCACAGCCGGGGCTTTGCCGCCGTGGCGGTGATCACGCTGGCTCTGGGCATCGGCGCCAATACCGCCATGTTCAGTATTGTGAACGCGGTGTTGTTACGGCCCGTGCCCTATAACCACCCGGAGCGCCTGCTAAAGCTTTACACCAGCATGCCGCAGTTCCGCGAGGCCTCCGTTTCCTATCCCAACTTCCTGGACTGGCAGCGGCGCAGCCGCTCCTTCGACCTGATGGCAGCTTACCGGCACGACAGCTTCAATCTGACCGGGCAGGCAAATCCCGAGCGCCTGCGCGGCGAGATGGCTTCCGCGACTATTTTCCCCCTTCTCGGAATCAAGCCCATCATTGGCCGCAACTTCACGGAAGAGGAAGACCGGCGGGGCGCGACACCGGTGGTGGTCCTTACCTCCAAGTTCTGGAAAACGCGCTTTGGCGGCAAGTCAAACGTTCTCGGCAGCAGCATCACCCTTAGCGAGAAGCTTTATACCGTCATCGGCGTGGTCCCAAGCGACGACGTTGCATTCGACAGAGTTTCAGTCGTGGTTCCCATCGGCCAGTGGACCGAGCCGCTGTTCTGGGACCGCGGCGTGGGCATGGGAATGCGCGTGGTCGGACTACTCAAGGCTGGTGTTTCGCAGGCGCAGGCGCAATCGGAACTGGACAGCATCGCCGCCGGGCTGGCGCGCGAATTCCCCAAGGAAGACAAGAACCGCGGCATTTACTCCATCTCGATGCGCGAGGACATGGTGGGCGACGTGCGCACGCCCTTGCTGGTGCTGCTGGCGGCGGTGGGTTTCGTGCTCCTGATTGCCTGCGCTAACGTCGCCAACCTGCTGCTGGCGCGCTCCAGTTCCCGCCGCCGCGAATTTGCGGTGCGCGGCGCCCTGGGTGCCAGCCCGGTCCGCATCATGCGCCAGTTGCTGACCGAGGGTCTTTTGCTGGCCTTGGCCGGCGGAGCGCTGGGATTGGCCGTCGCGGTTTCGCTGAACGGGCTGTTCGTCTCCCGTCTGGCTGACGTCCTGCCACGGGCCGACCAGGTACACCTGGATTCCGCAGTGCTGGCATTTACGGCGCTGATCTCGATTATTGCAAGCCTGCTTTTTGGCGTTACTCCGGCGCTGCAAAGCTCGCGCGCTGACCTGAATGAAACTCTAAAAGAAGCCGGCCGCGGTGCCACCAGCCGCCACGGGTTGCAGCGCACGCTGGTAGTGGTGGAAGTCGCGCTGGGCCTGGTGCTGGCTGCCTCCGCTGGCTTGATGATCCGCACCATTTCGCGGCTGTGGAGTGTGAATCCAGGCTTCGATCCCAGCCATGTATTGACCTTTGGCGTCGCCGGTTCCCCCGCGGTGCACGGCACGCCGGCCGAGATTCGCAACGGCTTTGCCGCAACCATGCAGCAGTTGAATTCCATTCCCGGGGTCAAGGCCGTCAGTGTTGTTTTTGGCAGCCTGCCCATGAACGGTGATTCCGAGTTGCCCTACTGGGTGGAAGGCCGTCCCAAGCCGGCAGAGCAGAGCCAGATGGATATGGCGCTTTTCTATGGCATTGATCCCGGTTACTTCACCGCCATGCGTGTTCCGCTGCTGCGCGGGCGTTATCTGACGCCTCAGGATAACGAGCATACCGCCTGCGCGGTGGATATTGATGAAGATTTGGCGCACAAGGCATTTCCCGGTCAGGACCCGCTTGGCCAGCACCTCAATTTCGACCTGGTCCACATGCAATGCGAGGTGGTGGGCATTGTGGGCCATATCAAGCATTGGGGCCTGGACGCGGATGCCACTTCGAAGATCCATTCGCAGATGTACATCCCTTTCCGCCAGTTCCCCGACAGCGTGATGGATCTGGCGTCGAAGGATTCAGCATATGTCCTGCGCGCAGCCGGCGATCCCTACTCCGAGGTGCCGGCGGTTAAGCGGGTCATCAGCGGCATTAATGGAAACATGGTGATGTACGACGAAGAAAGCATGCAGGATTTGATCAATGACTCGCTGGCGGCGCGGCGGTTCACGCGCCTGCTGTTGGGAGTCTTTGCCGGCCTTGCCCTGGTACTGGCGGCGATCGGGATTTACGGCGTCATCTCCTACGCGGTGACGCAAAACACGCATGAAATCGGGCTGCGGATGGCACTGGGCGCGAGTCGTTGGAACGTACTGGGCATGGTTCTGAGCAGCGCGATGCGACTGGCGCTGATCGGCATTGCCGTGGGCGCGGTGACGGCACTGGTGGCCACGCGGGCGTTAAAGGGATTGCTGTTTGACGTCAGCGCCTCCGATCCTTTCACCTTTGCGGCGGTAGCACTGGTGCTGGCAGTGGTCACGCTTATCGCCAGCTACATCCCCGCCTGGCGCGCGGCCAGGGTCGATCCAATGGTGGCGCTGCGATACGAGTAGCCGCCGTCTCGCCCCTGTGGGCGGGCGAGCAGGGTAGAGCCCATGGTGGCGCTGCAGTACGAGTGAACGTATGAAGGATGCACGCAAGATCCCTCGGGACTGAAGTCCTTCGGGATGACGCCAGTTGTCTTTTTCAGGAGCTGATCAATGATTCAGTTGCGAAATGTGGAACGCACTTACAAAACCGGACCGGGGGTCACTTATGTGCTCCGCCGCATCAACGTTGACATCCAGCCGGGCGAGTTTGTCACCATCATGGGGCCTTCGGGGGCAGGGAAGACCACGCTGCTCAGCATTCTGGGAATGCTGGACGACTCCTGGGCGGGCGAGTTCTACTTCCTCGATCATGCCGTGCACAAGCTCGACCGCAAAAAACGGGCGGAGCTAAACCGGCAGTACATCGGGTTTGTCTTCCAGAGCTATCACCTGCTCGACAACCTGACGGTCTACGAAAACCTGGACGTGCCGCTCTCCTATCGCAACATCTCGCGGCATCAGCGCGCCTCCATGGTGGCGGAAGCTCTGGACCGCTTTCAGATTGTGGGCAAGAAGGACCTCTATCCCAGCCAGCTCTCCGGCGGGCAGCAGCAGTTGGTGGGCGTAGCGCGGGCGGTGGTGGGGAATCCCAAGCTGATCCTGGCCGACGAGCCCACTGGCAACCTGCACTCCAGCCAGGCAAAGGAGATCATGGAGCTGTTCAAGAAACTAAACGACCAGGGAACCACCATCGTCCAGGTGACGCATTCCGAGGTGAATGCTTCCTACGGACATCGCACGATTCAGTTGTTCGACGGCTGGGTGGTGAACGATCCCAAGGCGCCAAAGGGCGAGGGACAGACCGCGCCAGCGGCTTCGGGAGGAGGAAGGTAACTCTCCCACCTTTGCATAAAACGCAAAGGTGAGCCGCCCGCCCCGTTGATCGAGGCAGAAAATGGAGACTTTGCTGCAGGACGTTCGCTACGGATTGCGCATGCTGCGCAAGAGCCCGGGTTTCACTGCTGTGGCACTCGTGGTGCTGACCATCGGCATTGGCGCGAACGTGGCCATCTTCAGCGTGGTAAACACAGTGCTGCTGCGCCCGCTGCCGTATCGCGATCCCGGCCGCCTGGTGATGCTATGGGAGAGTTTACCGGGCATCGGTTACGGCCAGGTGGGTACTGCGAGCGGCGAGTACCTCGACTACCGCGACCGCAACCGGGTGTTTAGCGGCATTGCCGGTTACAAGAATGACACTGCGAACCTGACCGGTTCCGGCCGACCGGAGCGCATTCACATCACGGAAGCGACGGCCAACCTGTTCTCTGTATTGGGAGTGCAACCCATCATAGGCCGCACCTACACGGCGGAGGAAGACCGACCCGGCGCGGGGAAGGTTGCGGTCCTCAGCTATGGGTTATGGAAACGCCGCTATGGCGCCGATCGCAACATTCTGGGCCACGCGGTTGACCTCGACGGCCAGCCCTACACGGTGATCGGGGTCATGCCAGCTTCTTTCCAGTTCCCGTTTTCCACGCTGCCCTATTCGGAGCAAGCGGAGCTGTGGGTGCCAGTGGCATTTACGCGGGAGGAAATTGCCGACCGGGTACGGGAGTTCGGCACCTTCACCGTGGGCCGCCTGAAGCCAGGAGTTTCCCTGCAGCAGGCGCAGGAGGATGTGACGCGTGTCGCGGCAGAATTTCAAAAGCAGTACCCGCAAATCTATGACGGCAACATTTACGTGAAGCCGACGGCCAGCCCCCTGGCCGCCGATATTGTGGGCAAGGTCCGGCCCATGTTGCTGGTGCTGCTGGGAGCGGTGGGATTTGTGCTGCTGATTGCCTGCGCCAATCTGGCCAACCTGCTGCTGGCGCGCTCCACGGCGCGCATGCGTGAAATGGCCGTGCGCGCGGCTCTGGGGGCGTCACAGGGCCGGTTGCTGCGGCAGTTTTTGACCGAGAGTGTGCTGCTGGCCGCCACTGGAGGCGCGCTGGGCCTGCTTGCGGCTTTCTGGCTGGTTCGTCTCCTGGTGGCATTTGGCCCGGAGCAGGTTCCGCGCCTGCACGACGTGAGGATTGATCCCGCGGTTCTGACATTCGCTGTGGCAATTTCGGTAATCACCGGAATTCTGTTCGGGATAGCTCCCGCCTGGCGTGCTTCGCGAAGCGAACTGCAATCCGCTCTAAAAGAAGCCAGCGCGCGCGCGGGCGCGAGCAGGGAAAGACTGCGGCTGCGCAATGGGCTGGTGGTGCTGGAGACGGCGTGTTCGCTGCTGCTGCTGGTAGCGGCGGGTTTGCTGCTCAACAGCTTTATTCGCGTGCTACGCGTGCCGCCGGGTTTCAATCCCAGCGGCGTTCTGATTGCGCGCACCCAATTCGACGAGACCCGGTACCCCAAAGCGGAGTTTTGCGGGGTTGCGGAAAAGGAAATTATCGCCCGCCTGCGCCGGCTGCCAGGTGTGCATTCGGTTGGTTTCGTCACCAATCTTCCTCTAGCCGACCCGAGGGAGATTGGGTTTCGCATTGAGGGCGGACCGCCGAATGAGTTTCATAATGCGAACAATGCCCTGGTCAGCGAAGACTACTTCCAGGCGATAGGCATTCCGTTAGTACGCGGGCGCGGTTTGCGCGAGCAGGATACGGTTTCCACTCCGCTGGTAGCGGTGATTAACCAGACTTTGGCGCGTACCTACTTTTCCGGAACGGATCCTATTGGTAAACGGCTCCTCTGGGGTGACCGTGCGCCATTCACTATTGTGGGCGTGGTCGGCGACGTGAAGTTCTCCGCGCTTGATGCCGACGTCGCTCCCATGATCTACATGTCGAATTTCCAGGTGGCGAGCGGCGTCAGC
The DNA here is from genome assembly GCA_035252015.1 of Terriglobales bacterium. Lineage (GTDB taxonomy): Bacteria > Acidobacteriota > Terriglobia > Terriglobales > Acidobacteriaceae > JAICWP01. The sequence continues at coordinate 59,843 of DATFDP010000120.1, read as the reverse complement.
CGCCACGCCGTATTCGTGGTGCGAACCGCCGGCGATCCTTCCAGCCTGGCGAGAGCGGCGAGCACGACAATCTGGTCAGTGGACAAAGACCTGCCCGTGTTCGGCGTGAGCACCATGAATGACGTGCTGGCGGCATCGGTCGCGCAGCGCCGCTTCAGCATGAGCCTGTTGAGCGGATTTGCCGTGCTGGCGCTGTTGATGGCCGCAATCGGTCTCTACGGCGTGCTCTCGTACTCGGTGAGCCAGCGCATGCACGAGATGGGACTGCGCATGGCGCTGGGGGCAAACGCGCGCGACCTGATGCGCCTGGTGGTGGGGCAGGGAATTCGCGTGGTTCTGACAGGGATAGTCGCCGGGCTGCTGGCCAGCTTTGCTGCCACGCGCCTGCTGGCGGGAATGCTCTTTGAAGTGAGCCCGCTCGATCCGTTCACGTTCGCCACCATGGCAGTCGTGCTGGTTGCGGCCGCGCTCCTGGCCAGTTTTGTTCCAGCACGGCGGGCGACCCGAGTGGACCCGATGGTGGCGCTGAGATACGAGTAGCGGTTGCGGGTGCCGCACCCTCGCCGGTCTTTGCCTAGGGTGGTGATTTGAGGTGAAGCATGGAAACCTTGCTGCACGATCTTCGCTACAGCCTGCGCATGCTGCGCAAGAGCCCGGGTTTCACGGCTGTAGCTGTGCTCACCCTGGCGCTGGGCATCGGCGCCAATGCGGCCGTCTTTAGCGTAGTTAATGCGCTCCTGTTCCACCCTTTTTCATTCCCGCATCTGGAACACTTGATGCTTGTGCGCGAGGGCAGCCCCAACCAGAATGCCGATTTCGACACCGACACCTTCTCTGCCGCCGATTTCTACGATCTGACGCGAGACGTGCGATCTTTTCAGGTCTTGGCCGCGTCCTCATTTGCCAATCTCAACATCGGCGACAGGGGCCAGGTTGAGGGAGTGGAGGGAGCGGCACTCTCGGCAAATTTCTTCGCCGTTCTAGGGGTTCAACCGGCTCTGGGCCGCGGCTTTACCGTCGATGAAGAGCAGCCCGGCCACGACCGCTCGCTGCTTCTCGGCTACGGTTACTGGCAGCGGCGCTTTGGCGGCGATCCCAGCGTGCTCGGGCGTATCGTGCAGGTGAACGGGCGGTCGGCCACGGTGGTGGGCATCATGCCCGCGGGATATGCATACCCGGTCGGGACCGAGGCATGGGTGCCGCTGGCGCTCAGCCCCGAGCAGAAGGCCGACCGCGTGCAACCGGCGCTCTCCCTTATAGCCCGCTTGCGGCCGGGAATTGCAGTCAAGCAAGCCGAGGCGGAACTGGAAACCTTCGCGGCACGCCTGCAGAAGCAGTTTCCCAAGACGAACTCCGGGCGCACCATTTTGTCGCTGCCCATGCGCCAGGAAGAATACGAATACACCGCGCCCATTTTCCTGATGCTGCAGGCGGCAGCGATCTTTGTGCTGCTGCTGGCCTGTGCCAACCTCGGAAATTTGCTGCTGGCCCGGTTGATTTCGCGCCAGAAGGAACTGGCCGTGCGAGTCGCTCTGGGGGCCACCAGCAGCCGCGTGCTCCGGGTGGTGCTGACGGAGACCATGCTGCTGGCGTTGGCGGCGGGAGCAGTGGCCACAGCGGTGGCGCTCGCCGGCAGCAATCTGATTCGCCAAAGCATTCCTCCGGGCATCACCAAGTGGGTAGCTGGCTGGGAGAACATCCGGCTCAATCCAGCGGTTCTCGGCTTCACGGTGGCGCTGGCGATAGCGGTAGGGGCGCTGCTCGCGGTAGGAGCGAGCTTCCGTACGGGCCGGCTCGATCCCGGACGCGCCTTGAAGGAAGGCGGAGAGCGTACGGCCAGCGGGCGCAACCGGCTGCGCAGCGCGCTAATTGTAAGCCAGGTGGCGGCGGCCATGGTGCTGCTGGTAGGCGCCGGGCTGATGATCAAAGGCTTCTTGCACCTGGTGGACATTTACAGCGGACTGCAGACGGCGAATGTGATTACGATGCAGGTGGCGCTGCCTGACCGCAGCTACACCGAGGAGGCAAGCATCAACGCATTCGAGCGGCGCATGCTGGACGGAATTTCCGGCCTGCCCGGCGTGCAGAGCGCGGGCCTCGCCAGCAACATTCCCGCCAGCAATGTGGATAACCGCCAGGTCGCATTTTCGGTAGAGGGCAGGCCCGCCTTCCGGGAGAGCGACCTTCTGAGCGCCCGACGGCAGACGGCCAGCCCGGGCTTCTTCACGGCGCTGCACATCCCGCTGCTCAAGGGACGCAACTTCAACGACCACGACAACAGCGGCGCCCCGCCGGTGGCGCTCATCAGCCAGAGCATGGCAGCGCGCTTCTGGCCGCGCACCGATCCCATTGACCGCCGTTTCAAATTAGGCACAACATCATCCGACGCTCCCTGGATCACCGTGGCCGGTGTAGTGGGCGACGTGAAGCAGAACTGGTTCGATCCCAAGGCTACGCCCACCATTTATCTCCCCTACCAGCAGTCGCCGCGCAGCGTCGTGAATGTGCTGGTGCGCACTTCCTACGACGCGGCGGGAGTAGTGCCGGGAGTTCGCACCCTGGTGCAGCGTCTGGACCCGCAGGTCGCGATCAGCGAAGTGCAGGATATGCAGGGAGTCATTTCCGATTCCATCTCGCCGGTGCGGCTGATGGGGATTCTGATGATGGTGTTCGGCGGGGTGGCGCTGGCGCTCTCCGCGGTGGGCGTCTATGGAGTGCTGGCGCATGCGGTGGAGGAGCGTATGCATGAATTCGGCGTGCGCGCGGCGCTGGGCGCCCGCCCGCGGCAACTGCTCCGCCTGGTGCTGGGACAGGCGCTGACGCTCTCCGGGCTGGGGTTGGCTGTGGCGATTCCCGTGGCCGTGGTGCTGAGCCGGTTGATGGCTACTTTTCTCTTTGGCGTGGTCACGCTGCAGGCCGCGGTCCTGCTGGGGTTGGCGCTGCTGCTGGTGCTGGTGGCGGTGGCCGCCAGCTATGTGCCGGCGCGGCGGGCGACGCGCGTGGATCCGATCGTGGCGCTGCGCTACGAGTAGAGCTGCCGGTCGGCGGCGGGTGCCTCACCTTTGCGCTTTTACAAAGGTGGGTGATTTGAGGTGAAGATGGAAACTCTGCTGCACGATCTGCGATACGGGCTGCGTCTGCTGCGCAGAAGCCCCGGTTTCACCGCTGTGGCCATCATCACGCTGGCCCTGGGCATCGGCGCCAACACGGCGATGTTCAGCGCCGTGAACGCTGTGCTGCTGCGTTCGCTGCCGTTTCGCAATCCCAGTCAGGTGGTGGTGCTCTGGGAGACCAACCCGCAGGTGCAAGGATTTATCGGTCAACGCCTGCCGGCGCGGTTGGAGAGCTACCTGCGCTGGAAACAGGACGCACATTCCTTTCAAGATATCGCGGTTTACCACACCGGCATAAGCGAGGGCTCCTCTGGACGCTCGGCGGTCAATCTTACCGGGATTGCGAAACCGGAACGCGTGGAATCGGCCTCCGCCTCCGGTAACTTTTTCTGCATGCTGGGAGTGAGTGCTGAACTGGGCCGCACTTTCGCGCCGCAGGAAGGCCAGCCCGGGCAGGAACGCGTGGTCATTATCAGCCACGCGCTTTACCAGAAGATGTTCGGGGAAGGCGCGCAGGTGCTGGGCCGCGACCTCACCCTGAACGAAGTCAATTACCGCATTATCGGCGTGTTGCCTCGCAGCTTCCATCTACCCGCCATGTGGGAAGGCCTTTCGCAGGACAAGCCGGATGTGTGGATTCCGATGAATACCAGCTCCAGCCAGGCCAAGGACGTTCTGCAAAACAGCCAGAACGTTGTGCTGGGTCGACTCAAACCGGGAGTTTCGCTGGCGCAGGCGCGCAGCGAACTGCAGGTGATCGAGGCTCGCCTGCGACAGGAGAAGCCTGACGAGTATCGGGATTACGGGACCAACGTGTTCACCGTGTACACAGAAAATGTGGCCGGTACGTTGCGGCGCAGCCTGTTGACTCTGCAATTTGTGGTCGGGTTCGTGCTACTCATCGCGTGCATGAACGTTGCCAACCTGCTGCTGACGCGGGCCGCAGGCCGGGAGAAGGAAATTGCCATCCGGGTGGCGCTGGGGGCCAATCGCCGGCGCCTGATTGGCCAGACCATGAGCGAGAGCCTGTTAGTCAGCCTTCTGGGTGGAGGCGCAGGGCTGTTGCTGGCCTGGTGGGGAATTCGTGGCGTGCGGGCGCTGGCCCCGGCCGATATTCTTGGCCTGCAGCAGCTCAGCGTTGACCCCGGCGTTTTGGCATTTACCTTCGGCGTGATGCTGGCGGCTGGGCTCCTATTTGGGCTCGCGCCTTCGTTGCACGTGGCGCGCCAGGATATTCAGCACAGCGTGAGCAAGGGTGCTCGCGCGGGGAACGCCGGGATTTCGCGCCGGCTGCGCACACTGCTGGTGGTGGCGGAGATCTCGCTGGCGGTGATTCCGCTGGCCGGGGCTGGCCTGATGGTGCGCACGTTGCGCGCCTTGCTGGCGCAGGATCCTGGTTTCAGTCCTCAGCACGTGCTCACGGCACAGCTCTCGTTGCCCTCGCTCCACTATTCCAGTCCTGAGCAGCAGCGAGCCTTCAGTGCGCAGCTACTGCAGTCGCTGCAGGCGATTCCAGGGGTGCGCGCTGCCAGTCTGTCCAGCGGCTTGCCCATGCAGAATATCAGCCTAAGCGGAATTCACCTGGAAGGGGAAAGCTCGAAGACTTCCAACCGCACCTCGGACTATCAGTACGTTTCAGAGGATTATTTTCAGGCCATGGGCTCGCCTGTTCTGCGCGGAAGAGGCTTCACCCGTCAGGAAGCGGAGCAAGCCGCGAATGTGGCGGTTGTGAACCAAGCTCTGGCGCAGCAGTTGTGGCCGAACCAGGATCCGGTTGGCAAGGTGCTCTACCTGGATCAGAATGGCGGATCCACGCGCGAGCAGGTGATCGGTGAAGTGCCCAATACGCACCAGCTGTCGCTCGATTCGCCTGAGCGTCCTGAGATGTATCTGCCCAAGCGTGCCTACGGCGACATGAGTCTGGTAGTGCACGGCAATGGCAATCCTATGGCCCTGCCTCCGGCTATCACGCAGGCGGTGCTAAGGCTAGACAAAAACTTACCGCTTTATGAAGTGCGGCCCTTGAGCGAGGTGCTGCGCGACAGTGTTTCGCAGCAGCGCTTCACCATGTACTTGCTGATCGCGTTTGCCGGGCTGGCCCTGGCGCTCTCCGCCATCGGCCTTTACGGCGTGCTGGCGTACATGGTGAGCCGGCGCACGCAGGAGATTGGAGTGCGCATGGCACTGGGCGCGCAAGCAGCCAACGTTCTCAGGATGGTTCTGCGGGAAGGCGTGCTGGCAGCTGCCGCCGGGCTTGGCCTGGGACTGGCGGGGGCGCTGATTCTCGCACGTCTCATGTCCACGCTGCTGTTCGGCGTTACGGCGGATGATCCAATCACCTTTTCTGCCGTGGGCCTGATGATCTCTGCCGTTGCCGTGCTGGCCAGCTATGTGCCGGCGCGGCGTGCCAGCAGGGTGGATCCTATGGCAGCGCTGCGTTACGAGTGAGCGAAATAACCCACTCCTTGCAGTTTCTGCAAAGGGTGGGAGGAAACGAATTTGCAAAAATGACCGCGAGAGGCCCTCGCGACAGCCGGCAAGATGCCGGCGCTACTTCTATGGTGTGGTGACTATGAAAAAAACAAATGCTGTCTTCAATATGATTTGCGGGCTGCTCCTGCTGGGGTTGGCGGCGGTTCCGGCATCTGCCCAAGTGTTCAGATTTCCCAACGCCGGGTCGCAGTTTCCCAACCTGCTGAATCCGTATTCGCCGGTACAGGTGCCGCAACCCAAGCTGACCAATACGCCCCGGCTGGACACGCTGATGAAAGACGGGAAACTGATGCTGTCGCTCAGCGACGCGGTGGCGCTGGCCCTGGAGAACAACTTGGACATCGCCATCGCCCGCTATAACCTGTCCATTGCGGACACCGATATCCTGCGGGCGAAGGCTGGCGCGGAAATCCGCGGCGTGGCCACCGGTCTGGTCGAAGGGACGCCCGGCGGTGGTGTGGGCGGATTTGGCACCGGCGCCCAGGGCTCGGGCGCGGGCGGCACCTCAGGCGGCGCGGGCGGTGCGGGCGGGGGAGCTTCGGGACTGGTGGAGTCCACGCTGGGCGTAGGTGCGCCACTGCAACCTTACGATCCGCAGTTAACCGCCAAATTGTATGTTAACCATGTGGCCCAGCCCATTAACAACGCTGTCACCATCGGCCAGGTGGGCGTGTTCCAGCAGAACACGTCCAACGCTAATTTCGAGTACACGCAGGCTTTCCCAACGGGCACGCAGATGCTGGTGGACTTCAATAATCTCCGCGGCACTGACAACAGCCAGTTCGACCTGCTGGTGCCGCAGGTATTCTCCCAGTTTCGTGCAGAAATAAAGCAGCATCTGCTGGCCGGATTCGGACCGGGGCCCAACCTGCGCTTCATACACATCGCGAAAAACAACCGCGAAATCTCCGATGTCGCTTTCCGCAATCAGGTAATTGCCACAGTGTCTCAGATCCAGAACATTTACTGGGACCTGGTGTACGCCTACGAGGATGAGAAGGTCAAGGAGCGGTCGCTAAACCTGGCGGAGAAGACGCTTTCTGACAACCGCGAGCAGGTGCGCATTGGCGCGCTTCCGGCAATCGAGGTGACGCAGGCGGAGAACGAGGTGGCCAGCCGCAAGCAGGACCTGATTGTCGCCCAGACCAGCCTGCAGCTGCAGCAACTTCTGATGAAGAACGCCGTTACCCGCAACCTGAGCGATGCCTTCATCGCCGCTGCGCCGGTGGTGCCTACGGACACTATGTATGTACCGGAGAAGGAGCCGGTGCAGCCGGTTCAGGATTTGCTCCAGGACGCCCTTTCCCATCGTCCTGAGCTGGCACAGGCGCGCATGGACCTGACTAATCGCGAAATCAGCCGCAAGAGCGCCAAGAATGCGCTCTTACCCACGGTGGACCTGGTCGCCTGGTACGGCGCCTCGGCGCTAGCGGGAGAGCAGAATCCCGCTTTCACCTGCGCTCCCGGCGTGGTGCCCAACCCAAACTCCATCCAGTGCCTGCCGCCGGGAACGGTGTCCCGCACGGGATATGGCAACGCGTTTGCCAAGCTGTTCCGCAATGATTTTCCCGATTACGCGGTCGGCTTCCAGGTCACCATTCCTTTCCGCAACCGGGTGGCCAAGGCGGACCAGATCCGCTCGGAGTTGGAATACCGGCAGGCGCAGATGCGGCTGCAGCAGTTGCAGAACGAGATCGGAATTGAGGTGCGCAACGCGCAATTTGCCCTGCAGCAGAATCGGGCGCGGGTGGAAGCGGCTACCACAGCCCGTGACCTGGCGCAGCACACTTTTGAAATCGAGCAGAAGAAATATGCCCTCGGCGCCTCCACCAGCTACCAGGTCCTCCAGACACAACGCGATCTGGCGCAGGCAGAATCGGCTCGCGTAGGGTCAATGGCGGCATATGAGAAATCGCGGGTGGAACTGGACCGCGTGACCGGCCTGACCCTTACGCACAACGGCATCGAGATCAGCGACGCCGAAAACGGGCATGTCCAGAAGGCGCCGGAAATTCCGGGAGTGATGCCGCGCAGCGATCTGACCGACCAGAAGCCCGCTCCCGCTGCCGACTTGCCCGGGCCCTCGCTGTGAAGGAGTGAATGACAGAGCATATACAATCCTCCGGTAAGGCCAGGATGATCCTGGGCAACCAACCCGCTCCGCGCGTACTTGTCGCCGATGACCAGCGCGACGTCATCGAGGCCCTTCGCCTGCTGTTGAAGCCGGAGGGCTATCAGATTGGCGCCGTGTCTTCTCCACCCGGGGTGCTCGAGGTGCTGCAGAAGCAGGAATTCGATGCCGCCCTGATTGACTTGAATTACACCCGTGACACCACCTCCGGTCAGGAAGGTCTGGATCTGCTCTCGCAGATTCAGGCCGCCGACAGCACCTTTCCCGTAATCGTAATGACTGCCTGGGGCAACGTGGACCTGGCGGTGGAGGCCATGCGGCGCGGGGCGCGCGATTTTATTCAGAAACCGTGGGAGAATGCCCGCCTGCTTTCCGTGTTGCGCACGCAGGTGGAATTGGGGAGGGCGCTGCGCCTGGGACAGCGATTGGAGGCGGAAAACCGCCTGCTGCGGGCGGAGGGGCGGCCGACCTTCATCGCGGAATCGGAGGCCATGAAGCCCATCCTGCAGCTCATTACGCGGGTTGCGCCTTCCGACGCCAATGTGCTCATCACCGGCGAGCACGGAGGAGGCAAAGAAGTAGTGGCGCGCACGCTGCATGCCTTGTCTAACCGCGCCCACCGGCCATTCGTGGCAGTCAACACCGGCGGACTGCCCGAAGGCGTGTTTGAAAGCGAGCTGTTCGGACACGTCAAAGGCGCCTTCACCGATGCTCGCGCCGACCGCGTGGGACGTTTTGAGCTGGCGGACGGCGGCACCATTTTCCTGGACGAGATCGCCAACGTGCCCGCCTCCCAGCAGGCCAAGCTGCTGCGGGTGCTGGAGTCCGGGGAGATGGAGCCGGTTGGCTCGTCCAAAACACGGCGGGTAAACGCGCGCGTCATCTCCGCCACCAACGCCGACCTGAACCAGGAAGTTTCCGCCGGACGCTTTCGCCAGGACCTCTTGTTTCGCCTGAACACGGTGGAAATTCACCTGCCGCCTCTTCGAGAGCGGCGCCCGGATATCTCCGTGCTGGCTATGCACTTCCTGAAGCGTTATTCGGAGCGCTATGGTAAGCGCCTGACCGGCTTCGATGCCGCCGCGTTGAAGGCTATGCTGGAATATTCGTGGCCGGGCAACGTTCGCGAACTGGATCATTCGGTGGAGCGGGCGGTGCTTCTGGCGGAAGGCGAGCAGGTGCGGGTGAGCGACCTGGGCCTGCGGGGAACGCGCGACAGTGGGCAAAAGATGGAAGATATGAGCCTGGAAGAAGTAGAGTCGTTGCTGGTGCGCAAGGCGCTGGCGCGTTATGGCGGTAATATCAGCCAGGCGTCGGAGGCGCTGGGCCTGAGCCGCAGCGCCCTATACCGCCGCCTGCAGAAGTATGGAATCTAATCTGGCCAAACCGGCCGCAACCCAGTCCTCCCGCAGCAGTGCTGCCATAGGCCGTCCACGGCCACGAGGCCGGCGCCGTATAGCGCACGAAAACCGGGTTCTGCTGTTCGCGCTGGCTTCGGGCTTGGCCGGCGTGATTCCCGCCATGGTCCTGCTCTGGACCGGCTCCTTTTCCGGCAGCACGCAGTGGACGCTCTCCGTGCTGATTGTTACCTGCTGGCTGGCCTTCTCCTTCACTGTACGCGGCACTGTGATGCGCCCCCTGCAGACCCTGGCCAACATGCAGGCGGCGCTGCGCGAGGGCGACTTCTCCATGCGTGCGCGCGTGGGCAACCCCGAAGACGCGCTGGGCGAACTGATGCGTGAGGTCAACGCCCTTTCCGAGATGCTGCGCGAGCAACGTCTGGGCGCCATGGAAGCCAGCGCCCTGCTGGGCACGGTGATGGCGGAAATTGACGTCGCGGTGTTCACTTTTGACCCGCAGGCGCGCCTGCGCCTGGTGAACCGCGCCGGCGAACGGCTGCTTAGCCAAAATGTGGAGCGTCTGCTGGGCAAAACCGCCACCGAATTAGGTCTGGCCGACTGCCTGGAAGGGGAGATGGGACGCACCATAGAAAAGAGCTTTCCGGGACACGCGGGGCGCTGGGGCCTGCGCCGCACCGTCTTCCGCCAGGGGGGCGCGCCACACCAGTTGCTGGTCATCTCCGATTTGAGCCAGGCCCTGCGCGAGGAAGAACGGCAGGCGTGGCAGCGCCTGGTACGGGTACTGGGCCACGAAATGAACAACTCGCTGGCGCCCATTTCCTCCATCGCGCAGAGCCTGGAAACGCTGCTTAAGCGCGAGCCGCGTTCGGCCGACTGGGAAGATGACCTGCGCCGCGGACTGAAAATCATCGCCGAGCGTTCCGACGCGCTCAGCAAGTTCATGCGCGACTACTCACGGTTGGCGCGCCTGCCCAAGCCGCAGCTTCAGGAAGTGGAACTGGGTGCGCTGGTACGCGCCGCGGCCAGCGTGGAGACCCGCTTGCCGGTCGAGGTGGTCGCCGGCCCGGAAGTCAGGCTGCAAGCAGATCCTGACCAACTGCAGCAGGTGCTCATCAACCTGATCCGCAACGCCGCGGATGCATCGCTAGAGACTCAGGGCAAGGTCAGCGTGGGTTGGCACAGGAATGGGGGCTCGCTCGATGTGTGTGTGCGCGACGAAGGCTTGGGCATCGCCAATCCCGGCAACCTGTTTGTACCCTTCTTCACAACCAAGCCTGGAGGTTCGGGAATTGGGCTGGCGCTCAGCCGGCAGATTGCTGAAGCCCACGGCGGCACCGTGCAACTCGCTAATCGTCTCGAGGGCAGGGGCTGCGAAGCGCGGTTGCATCTGCCGGTGTAACCGGACCCGCGAAGACAATAAGGGGATTACTCCCGGCCGCGGTTATTCCGCGGAGGGCCCCTTCATTTCTCGTTCCTGTACCGGAGCGGTTTTCGCCCGCGAGCCGGCTGACCGGATAAGGAGAACCGCCAGAGAGACAATCAGGAGATAGGTGATTACACCACCGCCCAAGTGAGCCGCGAAGGCGATCACCCAAAGGGCAACGAGCACAATAAAGATGGCCCAAAGAATTTGGCCGGAGGGCGAACGGCTGGGTTCGGAAGCTTTCATTGGTCACCGCAGGAGCTGTAGTACTGGGAACCTGCTTTCTCTTTGCTCGTGCATTTAGCCCGCCACTTTTGACCTCCAGTGCAAGCCCCAAGATTCAACAGGTAGGACAGCTGCTGCAAGAAAATACAACATCTTTCGGATGCAAAGGTTTGCACGAGAGGGGTAATAGTGGGTATGGGGAGAACCTCAGTTGCGTGCTGCTGGGTTCGGTGCTGTCGGTGCCGATTGTGGGGGTAGTTCGTAGAGGTAAGCAGCCGCGCCATACTCCAGGTAAGCGTCCTTTCGCACCCCCAATCCGTCCAGGACGTGCAGCGCGTAAGTAGACTCGTCCACCCCATCCAGTGTCCAGTTATGGGAGAAGATCACCCAAACTCGCCGGCCCTGTAGCTTGGAAAAATCCTTCTGGTAGACATCCCAGTCCTTGCTGCGAGGAGGTGGAACGCGAAATCCGCTGCCCAGCATGACGTTGCCGCCTCTAAGTCCGTAAGCTTCCGCGTAGTACTCGTAGCTGTAAGAAGCGTAGTAGTAGATGTACCACTCATCACCGGGACGCTGATGACGCTGCACATACTGCAGCACTGGGCGCAACTCCTCGCCCGGCATGTGGTGCTGAACGATTTCAGCGGTGGAGAGCACGGGCTGAAAGAACAGCAGCACCATTAAGGCGGCGGCCACTGGCAGCGACCGGGAACGGGCTGTGAGACATATCTCCTCGGCTCCCGCTCCCACCAGCAGAAAAAGTGCTGGCGCGAAAAAGAGGTAGAAGCGTCCAGGCAGAGGGTAGAGGTGGCGGTTGGAAGCAGCTAACGCCAGAAGCAGGGGCACAACTAGAAAGCAGCAGGCGGCACGGTCCTCGCGCCAGAAATGCAGCCCGCCAATGACGGCGGCAAACAGCGCCACACCCAGCAGAATGGTCGAGGGGTTTTGCTGCAGGGTAAAAATGCTCTGAATTGCCATATCAATGGTCGAAAAGTGGATGGGGAAGCTGAAAAAAGGGTAGGCATGGGGCAGGCCAGGGTTGGCGCTGCTGGTGCGCAAAGTCAGCCAGTAATCAACCGCGAAGCTGGCAATCCAGGTCAGAAAAACGGGAACAAAGCCGAGGCAGCGCCGCCAATTATGTTCCGCAATGGCGGCGGCGAGAACCGCCACGGCAAATCCGCCCGCAACGAACAGGATGGGATGAGAGAACCAGAACAAGGCGGCGCCCGCCAGCGAGAGCACGACCACCTTTATCGCTGTAAGCCGCTCCCGCAACGCCCAGAATCCAAGCAGCCAGAGGAGGGCGCAAGCCGCGGAGTCGCTGCCATAGGGCTTGAGCTCGGAAGAGTAGTAAATGAGGGGCGGCGAGAGAGCGAACAGCCCTACAGCCACTAGGGCGGCGCGGGGCGCCAGCAGGCGCCAGGCGAGAAGGGCGAGCAGCACCATGGCCAATGAGCCACCCAGCACCGCGACTAGGCGAAACGCCAGCTCGCTGGGACCAAACAGCAGACTGCAGGATTTTTCCACGAACAGCCAGGCCAGGGGCGCTACCAGCTGATAGTCCAAAGGCTTCGCCAGCTGGGCAAAGGAGCGGTGTAGCAGGTTGAGCGCCATCAGCGATTCGTCCAGCCACAGGGAGCGGTTGAACAGGTACTGCTGCAGCCGCGCACCGATCCCTGCCGCACAAAGCATCCATAGCCATCGCTTATACCCGAATCCAAGCCAACCGCCTGCGGAACCCTGCTCACGGTCGGTTTCGGGGAGGCTGGGCTGCAGTGAGGTGGCGGGAGCAAAGGAGGTCTGTGCCGGCATCGGTTTCTGTTAAAGCGCGGGGACCTGCCGGGCCCAGGTTGTAACTTCATGCGCTGGCTGATTCCGGCTAATCAACATAGAGAGGTCAACAAAAAACTGTGCAAAATCGTTTGAGGTGTTTGTCGTGAATTATCGCTGAATGGCTGGCGCTTGCAATCGTGGCGGCTGCAGTTCTGCATAGCCAAGAGCTTTCAACCACTGCGTTTTTTCCAGAAGCGCAGCCAGCTCCGTCCCTGCGGCTTTTGGGAAGAGGCTTTGGCCTTTCCTGGCGCAGGCGCCGCTTCTTCAATTCCGAACTTCTGCCGCAGTTGACTGAGTTCCTGCGCGTGGCGCTGGCGTTCCTTCGTTTCTAACTGCAGGCGCTGGCGTTCGTGCGCCTGCTGCCGCGCTGCCAGGCCCAGCAAGTCAGCCACCCACTCGCCATCGCAAAACACTTCCACGCTGCGCGCCACCCACTCCGGCTTGCCCTCCGCGTCATCGGCGCAGGAAACCCCAATGTTCAGCACCAGTTCGTTATCGCAGCGAATTTCCAGCTGCCCTGTCCTGACCTCTTCCTCGATTTCGTAAATGAAAGTGGTCTTAGTGCTGAAGGTGAAAACATACTCCGCCTGGCCCGTGCGCAGGAGCGTGGAGTGGTAGCCCAGTTCGCTCACTTCTTTTACGTCGGGATGAATGTAGTGGGGGCAGATTGCCTTCCAGGCGGGAAAACTGCGCACGCTGTCCAGATACAACGCCAGCATCTTCTCCGGAATCTTGCGGTCCCAGGGAGCAGTGGTTTCAGGCCGGGGATGGCTCAAGTCCGACATCGGCGGCGGCTTTCGCGGGGAGCGGTCAGACAGCCAGATGCTAAGCTAACCCGCCGGCCGCTTGAGGTCAACTCCCTGCCGCTGGTACAACTGTGGAAAGGGAGCCGGCGCCGGTCTTTCAGACGGGGCGTGCCCTTTGGCGGGCGGCCAACTTGCAGCCTGCGAATCGTTGCAGGGACAAGCACTTTCGCGTAAATTACGGCCAAATTCCGATTGACAATCCAGAACGCGCCTGAGCAGAATCAGGGAACTTGTTCCCCCACAATATTAAGAGCCGGTCAGGGTGGCGGGTCTTTGAACCGCGCCTGTTTTTGCATCGCTAAAGGAGGACTGCTTGGGACGTTCGTACCTGCGCCTCATCTCGCTGAGTTTGGCTGCCAGCATCTTGGTTCCATTGGTCATTTACCTGGGCAGCCAGACCATGAGTCGGTCCGGAGGCCTGCGCATCGGCCCGGGACTGGCCATTGCGATTGCTCTATTGATGGCTGCCGCTGTCGCCTTGCAGCCCATTTTTCGGCGACTTGCCCCCGCTTTCGACAAGGCGGCGACCCGCCAGGTTGAATTCCTGGATTCGATTCCCGACGATTACGCGAAGTTCGCCATATTCGCCTCGGCCGCTCTGAGTCTGTTCCTGGAGCTGGCAGTTATACGCTGGCAGGGCACCACCTTTGAGGTGTTTGCCTTTTACAAGAACTTCACGCTTCTGGCTTGCTTCGCTGGACTGGGACTGGGATATGCCATGGCGCGCCGCCAGCACATTCCATTATTCCTGGCTCCGGCGGTGTTCTGCTGGCAGTTTGCGCTGCTTCTTGGCATTCGCTATGGCCTTCCTGAAGCGGATCGCGTCAGTCTGAAGCTGTTGCCCTTTTCAGAACAATTAAACATGGGATTGCCGGTGGTGGACAAGTTCTACCAGGGGCTGCCGGTCTTCTTTCTGCTGGCCATCGTTTTTGTAATTACGGCGCTGGCGTTTATTCCTGTCGGACAGTTGTGCGGCCGAGTCATGGAGCGTCGCGACAATCTCTCCGCCTATGGATTCAATCTGCTGGGAAGCATTGCCGGGGTCGTGCTCATGTTTGTAGTGAGCTCATTCTGGACTCCGCCCGTTATCTGGTTTCTCATCGCTTTTGCCGGGCTGCTGTTGTTCCACGAGCGTCGACTTCGAATGCTGCTTTTTGCCGGCGGCGTTAGCGTGGCCGCGCTGGTGATTCTGGCCTGGCCTGCTGAGCCGGTGTGGCAAAGGATCTATTCGCCGTACCAGCTTCTGGAAATAGGACATGAAAACAGCGGCTTGCTGTTAATCCGGGCGGCGGGCCAGTATTACCAGCGAGTGCACGAACTGGACCCTGCCCGGAGCGGGTCCGCTCCGAATTCGCGATTGGAGAGCATCCGCAAATACTACGAATTGCCCTACCGGTTCTTCGGCCGTTCTCCTGATGAGGTCGCCATTGTCGGGGCCGGCACGGGCAATGACGTGGCGGCGGCGCTGCTGCACGGCGCGAAGAACGTGGACGCGGTGGAGATTGACCCCGCTATCCAGATGGAAGGACGCGTGGGCCATCCCGATCACCCTTACTCCGATCCTCGCGCGCATGCGATTTTGGATGATGCGCGCTCCTTTCTGCGCAATACCAGCAAGCGCTACGACATGATTGTTTACGGACTGCTGGACTCGCATACTTTGCTGACTCAGGGCTCGAGTGTGCGCCTGGATTCGTTTGTATATACCGTGGAGGGGTTGCGCGAGGCGCGCGCTCGGCTCAAGCCGGACGGCATGCTCTCGCTTTCTTTTTCCGTCATGAACCGGCCGCTGGGACGGAAAATTTATCTCATGCTGCAGGATGCTTTCGGCCGGCCGCCGGCTTGCATCCTTGCCGGCTATGATGGCGCCGTCATTTTTCTGGAGGCGAACGACCGCCCGCTTACGTTGCCCCCACAATTGCTCCAGCAGACCGGTTTTGAGGATGGAACTCACTTCTTCGCAGATCCCGCCATCCCGGCGGACGTTTCCACCGACAATTGGCCCTTCTTTTACATGCCGCGCCGGGTCTATCCCCTGTCCTACGCCATCATGGTGGGGCTGGTGCTGCTGCTCTCCGCGGGCATTTTCCGGAAGTTTCTTAGCGAGAAACCGCAGTTTGGCTACGCCCCATTTTTCCTGCTGGGGGCGGGATTCATGCTCATCGAGACCAAGGGTATTACCGAACTGGGACTGGTCTTTGGCAACACTTGGCAGGTAATGGGCATTGTTATCATCGCCATCTTGGCCATGGCATTCTTGGCCAATTGCGCGGTGCAGTACTTTGATATCCGGCACTGGGCCATTCCCTATCTGCTTCTGTTCGCGACTCTGGTCATGGGATGGCTGGTGGCGCGCATGGGAGGATTGTCTTCTAACCTTGCTGGGCGTATTGGGATGGCGATTGTCCTGACCTGCCCCATGTTTTTTTCCGGCATCGTATTCTCCACCCTGCTGCGCTCGCGGGGGGCGGTCTCCGGCATTCTGGCGATGAATCTGCTCGGCGCCATGTGCGGCGGGCTGCTGGAGTACAACTCTATGTACTTCGGTTTTCAGTTCCTGTATTGGGTGGCGGCGGGGCTGTACCTCCTTGCTTTTGTCTGGGAGTTGGCCCAGCCGAAGTGGCAGATGGAGGCCGTGCTGCAGCCCAAGCTAAATTAGACCCTAGCGGGGCCGGAACATCGGTCGGAGTGATTTTTCCAGAAGCAAATGCCGGTTTACCGATTTTTGGCGCGCGCTTTCCGTTTCCACGCCAAGCCTAGCCCCAACAGGCCGGTAAGCATCAGGCCCATGGACGTGGGCTCGGGAACCGTCAGGCTTCCTATTTGGGCCAAGGCGGTATTACCGTCGTAGCCGAAATTGACGATGTTGAAGAAGGGGTCGCCTTCCCCAGTTCCGTAACCCCCGTCGCTGTACTCTTCCGCGGACGGTATGCCAACTCCAAAAAAGAAGAGAGAATTTCCGTTAGGCGTGGGGCAGGTTGTACCGGTTATGTCATTGAAGCAGCTGAGCCCTCCTGCAGCTGCGAACGCGCTTCCACTAGCAGTAAAAACCTGCAGTATCGAGTTGATCGTTTGACCGCTTTCATTGAGAAATCGGCAATCCGGCCCCGAGAAGATTGTCTCACCTATGGTAACGGATCCCACCGGGCAGAAACTGTCGGTAAAATCGAACGGATTGAATGGGAAGGTGAGAGGCTCTCCATCAAAAGTAATACTGCCCCCCTCGCCAATAATGGCAAACTCGTCGTAATTGGAACCACTGCGGATGATTCCGCCGGGATCCGCAATGGAGCTGGCCAAGCCCGGGGCCGATAGCAGGAGAACAATAACGGCGAGCGTCAGTCCTTTCCGGCGTTTCATGGGCGAGACCCTCCTTCGCGTTAAGTCAATGCGTAGCACCCGACTGACCGCAGTCGAGGCGGGGCTGGTTTTTTTTGGGTCCCGCCTACAAGCACTTGCAACGCGCAATCCAAAAACTCACAAGTTTGCACCGGCGGAGCCGCAAGTTCTTGCCTCGTTTTGCGCACCTTTTTGCAGTATGCGGGAATGGCTAACGAGTAATGGTGGCGCGAAAAGGAAGGATGGTGGCCTAATTCACTTTGCTGCCAAACTGCCGCATTATCGCGGCAAACTCAGGAAGCTTCTGCAGGTCTTTTAACTCAGGATCGCTCTGCGCCTCCTGGGCGGGATAACCCTGTTTGAGGGCCTGTTGCAGGTCTTTCAACGCCTCGCTTTGCTGCCCGGCTATGCATTCCACCACCGCCTGGAAGTAGACCAGGGAAACATCGCTCGAATCCATTGCCCGGGCCCGGCGAACCAGTTGCAAACCTCGCTGAGGGTCGCCTTTCTTTGCGAGATACTGCCCCAGGTAACCCAAAGCGTCGGCATCGCGCGGATTGATGGCCAACTGCTTGTAGGCCAGAGCGATGGCTTTGTCGTAGGTGGCCAGGGCCTGTTGCCGCCGTCCCGCCCAACGATAACCGTCGGCCAGATTGCCCATCGCCATGTGCTCATTGGGGTTCATGGCCACGGCCTTCTCAAACATCTGTACCGCCTCGTCATAGCGCTTCAGGAAGAAGTAGGCGGTGCCCAGGTTGGAATAGGTGGCGTAGTAGGGCTGGAGCTGCAGGGCTTTCTGGAAGTTGGGAATGCAATCGTTCCAGCGCTCCATGCGCATGAGAACAACGCCTAAATTGTCGTAGCCGGCGGCATTATCCGGCTCCAGTTCGATCACTTTCTCAAAACCCGCCACTGCCTGCTCATTTTCTCCGAAGTTGTAGTAGGCGCCAGCCAGAGAGTTGTAGTTCTCCCAGTAATAGGGATTCAGCTCGATGGCCTTCTTGTACGCCTCTATGGCCTCAGGTTTGCGGCCAATCACGGTATACACCTGTCCCAGCCTGCGGTAGCCTTCATCCGACTTGGGGGCCAGCTCCAGTGCCCGCTTCAACTCGGAAATCGCCTCGGAAGTTTTTCCCGTGTCGGTGTAAACGCTGCCCAAGGAAAAATGGACTTCAGGAAGGTTGGCATTGAGTTGCTCCGCCTGTTGTGCCGCGCGCAGAGCCTTGTCGGACCAGAAACTATCCTTGGTGTGGCGGTACATGGAAAGGCTGGCATCAGCAATACCGGCATAAGCCAGGGCAAACCCGGAATCCTTGGCCAGCGCCTTCTGATACAGGTCAATCGCCGCCTGTACCTTCTTGACCTCCTGCTCCTGGCGCATGTTTTCACGCCCTTTCAGGTAGAGGTCGTAAGCTTCAACGTTTTCTGTGGGATGAGCATTTAGGGCGGCTACTTCGGAATTGCTGGCTTTTAATTCCAGCGCGGCCACCAGTTGGGCGTAGATATTGTCCTCCAGAGTGAGCAGGTCTTGGGGAACTCCAGAGAATTCGCTGGTCCACAACCGCTTCCCTGCGGCTACGTCGTCCAGGCTAATGGTGATGCGCATCTTCTCCGCCGTCCCCTGAACCGTTCCCTGTGCAATGAGGTTCACGCCCAGCTGGCGGGCAATTTTCTCCAGCGGCTGGTCCACATTCACCGCCTGCACGGCGTTGGGCGAAGCCAGGTGAATATCCTTCATCTGGAAGAGCTTGGCGGCAGTTGCCTCGACGAGTCCATCGCTCACGTAGCCCAAGGCGTTTTTGTCACCGATTACCCGAAAAGGAAGCAACGCCAAGTACTTACCCCGGCTGGCGGGGGGAACGCCCACGCTGGACTGCGTTGCGGATGATCCGGGTCGCAGCAGCCTTCGCACCTCAGGTATCGTGAAGGAAGCCAGTAGCGCAAGCAGGACGACTCCGGCGCCGGCGTACCACAATCTGCGGCTTGCCCGCTTTACTGCGGGAATCGGCCGGGAGGCCGGCCGCGAAGGCTGGGCTGATTGCAGGTCATCCAGAATCTCGCGAGCGCTCTGGTAGCGCTGCGCGGGATCAGTCTCCAGGCAGCGCATAATGATTTGCACCAGGTAATCGGGCAGGTCGGGATTTATCTGGCGTGGGTCTTGGGGCTTTTCGTGCACCCGCAGATACATTGTCTGCAAGGTGGAATCCGCCTTGAAGGGTATGTCGCCCGTGACCATTTCATAGAGAATGAGCCCAAGGGAATACAGGTCGCTGCGGTGATCCACCGTGGTGGCCAGGGCCTGCTCTGGCGACATGTACCGGGGGGTTCCCAGAAACTGACCGCTTACAGTCACCTGGGTGGCGTCGGCGGCGAGCGACTTGGCCAGGCCGAAATCGGAAACGTAAACCTGCCCTGCCGTGTCCAGCAGTATGTTCTGCGGCTTCAGATCACGATGCACTACGCCTTCCGCGTGCGCCGCTTCCAAGGCGGCGCATAGCTGCTTGGTCAGGCTCACAGCACGACTTACCGGCAGCCGACCTTCGCGCTTCAGCAACTGGTGCAGGTCCTCGCCCTCGACGTAGGCCATGGAGATGAACTTGGTTCCATTGGCTTCGCCCAGGTCGTGAATGCGCAGAATATTCTTGTGGGAAACCTTGCTGGCCAGCAGCAGTTCCTGCCGAAAGCGCTGGCTCATGGTAGGGTCGGCGCCCAGTTCGGGGCGAATCAGCTTCAGGGCAACGACGCGGTCCAACTCCCGGTCATAGGCGCGATATACCGCCCCCATGCCCCCTTCGCCCAGCAGAGCTTGCACCTCGTAGCGTGGGCCAAAGTCCACTGGCCTGGCTTGACTAATGGCGGAACCGGGAGAGGAAGTACCCAGGTTGGAAGGAGGGGGAGTCTGGGCAAAACCAACGGCGGTTGCGGCCTCCTGCGGGGAGGATTGCCTCTGTCGCCCGCCCGGAGTCTCATACCGGGCAGGCGGAGGTTCGGCGGGGGCAGCCGAAAGCGGCGACCCGCAGGCGGTGCAGCGGGACGCCCCCTTGGGATTCTGCGCCAAACACGAAGGACAAACCATGGACCGCGCCACCCTCCAGCCTGCCGAAATTATCGGCCACTTGGGAGTGCTTCGGCAACAGCAAGATAGGCCACCGCATCTTCTGCCGCATTCCCCGGCACATTGAGAAGTCGGTGCTAGGCGCTTTTTAGTCTTAGATTGGGTCTGGGGGCGCCACCGTTCGCCAGGCAGAAAATACATGCGTGAGATAATCGAATCAGTTAACTGGCGCGGCCCCGTAGCTCAGATGGATAGAGCAGCGGTTTCCTAAACCGCGTGTCGGCAGTTCGAATCTGCCCGGGGCCTCCATGACTGTAATGACTTCCAGGCGCTGTAATTGCGGCGAGGTGCCCGCACCGCGAAACTAGTGCGACAGTTCAGACGGAAATTCTATGAGGGAAAAAAACCCGGGGTCGCCGGGTGGCGAGCCAGCAACGGCATCGCCGGCTCCTCGCTCGCGGGAATGGAACTCACAAGTATACCAGCGTTTATCGCGCCCGCAATTCGCCTGGGGCAAAAAGGTGTTGGACCGTGTACATCTGCGCGGCCATGAAACTGTGCTCGACGCCGGCTGCGGCACTGGGCGTCTTGCCGGCGAGTTGCTGGAACGTTTGCCGCGAGGGCGGCTCCTGGCCGTGGACCTTTCCGACAACATGCTGCGCACGGCGCGCCAGGAATTGGAACCGCGTTTTGCCGGACACGTGTGGTTCGTAGTGGCCGATCTGCAGCGGCTACCGTTTCATCAGCTTGCGGATGGAATTTTCAGCGCCGCAGTTTTCCACTGGATTAAGGACCACGAGCGGCTCTTTCGCAGCCTGCATGATGTGATGCGGCCGGGCGGCTGGTTGGAAGCGCAGTGCGGCGGCGGCCCCAACCTGGCTGCACTGTTGCAGCGCGCGCAGGCTCTAATCTCCGCAGCGCCTCTGGCCCGGTTCTTCTCCGGATGGCAGAGCCCGTGGGAATACGCCTCGCCCGAGACCACGGCCGAGCGTCTGCACCGCGCGGGGTTTACCCAAATCAACACTGGCCTCGAGGCTGCGCCGGTGCAGCTGTCCAACGAGAAGGATTATCGCGAATATCTAGCCAACGTGATCTTCCACCGTCACCTGGAGCGCCTCAGGCAGTCGGAGCTGCGCCAGCGGTTCCTGGACGAGCTTACCCGACAATCGGCGCAGGAAGATCCACCATTCGTGCTGGATTACTGGCGCTTGAACATGAGCGCGCGCAAGGCGTAAGGCGGCTAACGGCCAACCACTGATTGCTCAATCCATTCCAGGTACTCGGCGCTGCCGCCCTCGATGGACAACTCAATGCATTCCGGCAGCTCGTAGGAATGCAGCTCTTGAATTGCTTTGGCCACCGCATCGAAGTGTGCGGCCATGGTTTTGATTACAAGCAGGTGCTCATCGGCGCTTTCTACTTTGCCTTGCCAGCGATAAACGGAGTAAATCGGTCCGACGATATTCACGCAGGCGGCCAGGCGGCGCTCGACCAGAGCGTACGCAATCTTTTCCGCTTCTTCGCGCGAGCCGGCAGTGGTGAGCACGATTTTTTTATTGCTCATAAGCTAGAATCTTTGTTCGGCGCTCCGTCGGGAGCGCCGTGCCTATTACACTAGCATTCACGGCGCATAGGATGAGCACGCAAATCAAATTCGGCACTTCCGGTTGGCGGGCGGTGATGGCGGAGGAGTTTACGTTCGCCAATGTGCGCCGCGCTGTCACCGGTGTCGCCCGCTATGTGGCCGGGCAAAAGCCCCAGGGAGCGCGCATCCTGGTCGGCCGCGACCCACGCTTCCTGGGAGAAGCTTTCTGCGAACTAGCGGCGCAGATCCTGATCGAGCAGGGAATCACCCCTCTGATCATCGTGCAGGCAGCGCCCACGCCGGCCATCGCGTTTGAAGTCCTACGTTTGCGCGCTGATGGCGCCATCAATTTCACTGCCTCACACAATCCGCCAGAATATAACGGTATCAAATTCTCCACGCCCGATGGCGCTCCCGCCCTGCCCGAGGTAACTCGCCAGATCGAAGCCAGCGTGCCCGGCGACGGAGCAGAACGACCAAAGCTGGCGGCGGGAGCTGCCACGCCGGCGAAGGAATCCATTGATGTGCGCCCCGCGTATCTGGCTCGACTGCGCGAGATCGTAGACCTGGAGACGATTCGGAAAGCGAACTTGAAGGTGGCTTTTGATCCTCTATGGGGCGCGGCCCGCAGCTATCCTGACCGCCTGCTGGGCGAGGCGGGCGTAAGCGTGAGCACCGTGCACGATACGCGCGACGTTCTTTTTGGCGGGCACGCGCCCGAGCCTGACGATCATCTGCTCGAAGCTCTCCGGCAGAAGATGCGCGAAAGCGGCGCCCACATCGGCATTTCAACCGATGGCGACGCCGATCGCTTCGGCATCCTCGACCAGGACGGCAGTTTCCTGCAGCCCAATTACGTGGTCGCGCTGTTATTTGACTATCTGGTGGAGAGCCGCGGCTGGAAAAATGGCGTGGCCAAGTCCGTGGCCACCACCAATCTCATCAACGCGCTGGCGGAGCGCCTGCGGGTCCCGCTCTTTGAAACGCCGGTGGGCTTTAAGTACATAGGGGAACTGATCAAGCAGGACAAAATTGTCATCGGTGGAGAAGAGAGCGCCGGGCTTTCGATTCGCCATCACGTTCCCGAGAAGGATGGCATTCTCGCCGGCCTGTTGTGCTGCGAAATGGTAGCGCGCCGCGGCAAGAGCCTGCAGGAACAATTGCGCGAGCTGTTTAGCAAAGTTGGTTCCTATTACCCGCGCCGGGAAAACTTCCGCTTGACGCCGCAGGTGAAACAGAAGTTCACTGAAAAGTTGCAGGCGGAGCCACGTGAATTTTTCGGCCGCAAAGTCTCCCAGGTGGTGCGCACTGACGGCCTCAAGCTGCTGCTCGACGACGGCTCCTGGGTCTGCTACCGGCTGAGCGGCACCGAGCCGGTGGTTCGGGTCTATGCGGAAGCGCGCAGCGCGGAGGGCCTGCTCAAGCTGATCGCCGCGGCGGAGAAATGGGTATTCGAGTAAAGCTCAACTGGGAAAATCCGGCCATTCGCAGGACCCTTGCCGTGCTGCGCCGCGTTCATGCCGCCCGCCGCAGGCTGGGCACGGCAACCGTCGGGGTACTGGTGGTGTGGATGTTTGTGCACGTCATGTTCGGCCCCAACGGCATGGTGGTGTATCAGCGGAAGCGGGCTGAATACCGCAAGTTGCAGCAGGACATTCAAGCATTGCAGCAACAGAATCAGCGCTACAGCCAGCAGATCAAAGCGCTCAAATCCGATCCTAAAGCAATCGAAAAGGCGGCCCGGGAAGAACTGCGCTACGCCCGCCCTGGGGAGGTGGTATACGTGGTGCCCTCCCCCAACCGGGAACATCCTGCGACAAAAACCGCAGAAAAATAGCGTAACCTTTTATGTCCGTTGAAACTCCGTAGTTCGCTTTCCCTAGGCCAGCCCCCTGCCTTCTGTGTTGAAGTTGCACTGGCAGGCGGGGCTGGGGTAAAAGGTAAGTCACTCGTTACGTGGTTCGAGATAAGGGTGCAGTCTGTATTCAGCGCTGGCCTGCGGCGCCGATCGCGGGCGGAAAAACCTACGTTTCGCAAACAGATATTGTGAGAGGAGAAACTGCTATATGAAGAAGGTAACCCTGTTTTTGTTTCTGATGTTCTCGCTGCTGTTCTGCCTGGCGATCGTTTCCGCCGCCAAGGACAAAGCCGCCAAAGCCTCCACCGTCAAAGGTTGGGTGACAGATGCTAAGTGCGGAGCTAAGAGCGCGAATGCCAAGGGTGAAGAGTGCACCAAGAAGTGCCTGGCCTCCGGCGAGAAGATGGTGTTCGTAACCGATAGGGACCACAAAGTGCTTACGGTGGATAATCCGGATGCCCTGAAGGATCATGCCGGCCATCACGTGGCGGTGAAGGGCCAGGTGGACTCGTCCGCCGGCACTATCCACGTCGACAGCGCCAGCATGCTGTAATCCAACAGGGAAGTAATCTTTCAGGTGTAGAGGCAGCCTGATGAGGCTGCCTCTTTTTGTTGCTCTTACGGAGCGGCCAGTACCTGATACTCAGGCCGGGGCGGGCTGGTATATCATGGAACCATGAACCTCGGCATTCCAGAGATGATCTTCATCTTTGTACTGGCCCTGATCATCTTTGGCCCCAAGAAAATGCCGGAGATCGGCCGCCAGATCGGCCGTGCCCTGGCCGAATTCAAGCGCGCCAGCAACGAGTTTAAGGCGCAGATCGAGACCGAGATTCAGCAGATGGAAGTGGACACCCACGTGCCTTCTTACGTTTCCGAGCCTTCATCCCCACCCGAACACACCGTTGCCCTGGGTGGGGGCGAACCGGCCGGGGAGACCGCTGCTGCCGAGTTTCCCACGCCCGAACTGATCCCGCCTGACAAGGGTCCCGATGCCTGATCCTGCAGTGCAGCCGTCTCGCTTCGCACGCGGCAACGGCAAAGACGAGATGGCCAGTATGAGCTTTCTCGAGCACCTGGAGGAGCTGCGCCGCCGCATTATCTATTCCATTGCCGGCGTGGGCATCGCCTTTTTCGCCTGCTTCTACTATGCCGACCGCATCTTCGGCCTCATGCAGCGCCCCATCATGGAGGCGCTGCAGCGCAATCACATGCCGGAGAAGCTGGTCTACCTGAACCCTACCGAGCCCTTCAATATGTACTTGAAGATCGGGCTGCTTGCGGGTCTTTTTGTGGCCTCTCCGTTCGTGCTTTACCAGCTGTGGATGTTCATCTCGCCCGGCCTTTATCGCCATGAGAAGCGCTACGTGCTGCCCTTCATGGCCTCCACCATTTTCCTTTTCCTGGCGGGAGGATTTTTCGGCTACAAGATCGTCTACCCGGAGGCGCTGGACTTTCTGATCGGCTATGGGCGGCAGTTCCAGCCCATGATCACCATCGGTGAGTACACTGACCTGTTTCTGACTATCATCATCGGGCTGGGGGCCATCTTCGAACTTCCGATCCTGGTCTTCTTTCTCTCGCTGATGGGTATTGTGAGCGCCGGGTTCATGTGGCGCAACCTGCGCTATGCCATCCTGATCATCTTCGTCATCGCGGCCATCGTTACACCCACCACCGACATTCTGAATATGTGCATCTTTGCCGCCCCCATGGTGGCGCTCTACGTGGTCAGCATCGCCGTAGCCTGGCTGGTGCATCCTAAGCGCAGGCGGGCGAGGCGGGAAGCTGCGGCAGCCAAGTCGTCACAATAAGCCTCGTCATTTCGGTCTGATAATGACTGCCCGACCATGTCCATGCTTGGCTTTCTGATGGGAATGATTTTTGGGGCGTGGCTCTTTGGGACTAGCTTGCCGAATAATGAAGAAACCGTGCCCCGCCATTGCCAATTTCTTGACCCAGCGTTTCGGCGTTAAAACGCACATTCTTGGTTGACAGGTTGCTCAACCGCAGTACCATTTGGTTCTGATGAATAAGCAGATGCCAGCCCGGGAGCGGTTCGCAGCGTTCTGGTTAACCCGTGAGGCAAGTTGGCAACTTCGAATCGAAAGCGCAGACTTAAGACAGCAGAGTTGGGAGCTGTGCGAACTGGTTTATGAAAATCTTCACGTCGCCTTCGCTCTCAAAGACAAGTTGACACTGCCTCACCGCCACGTCGGGCCTCACCGACACGAGGAATTTTTTCGTTTTAGGCCGATACCTTCTGCTTCCCCGAACTCCTCTTTCTTTCCAAAGTAAGAGTAAGCGAGTCCGAACCAGCGTTATCGCCGCCCAGTCCGCCTCCCATCTTGAGAAAGCCACAAAGGCCAATTGATACAATCGTTTATCTTCTGATGACCGACGACCGATGTATTGGGCTGGTGCATCCTGAGGGAGACGGGCGTGGCGGCCAAGTGGAAGCGATAATCCATGAGTGCGAGGCGAGGAGGGCAGGGAACTGTGGCCAACGTTATGTGCAGCCTCATGCTTAGCTTGATGGTTGCCGGTTTGTGCGCCTGCACGCAAAGCAAGCCGGCAGACACGAAGAGCTCCGAAGGAGCTTCCGCCAGGCCTGCTGCCCTGGCGGAAACCGCTCCTGCCAGCGAAGCGCTTCTGCCTGACACCACACCGCCGCCCCACATTGATAGCGCCAAAGCGATGGACTATGTGCGCCAGGTGGTCAGCTTCGGACCACGCTATCTCACCAGCGCCGGCCATAAGAAAACGGAGGATTTCCTGCGCGCGCGCCTGAAACGCGACAGCCTGGAGGAAGATGCTTTTACCGCTTCCACACCAGCGGGCAATCTGCCCATGGTCAACTTTATTGCCAAATTTCCTGGAGCACAGGACGGTATCATCGTGCTCGCCGGACACTACGACACGCTTTATGGGCGCAAAGACTTTGTCGGCGCCAATGATGCTGCCTCCGATACCGGGCTGCTGCTCGCTGTCGCCGACTATCTGCGCGCCCAGAAAAATCGCCCGGGCTACAGCATTTGGCTGGTGTGGCTGGATGGGGAAGAGGCAATTAAGCGCTGGAGCGATAGCGACAGCGTCTACGGGGCGAAGCATCTGGCTGACAAATGGCAGAGGGAAGGCACCGCCAAAAAGATAAAAGCGTTCCTGCTGGCCGACATGATCGGGGACAAGGACCTGGACATTGACCGCGACCAGAACTCTACTCCTTGGCTGGAGGACCTGGTCGGCCAAGCGGCCACGCAGCTGGGCTACCAATCACATTTCTTTCAGCGCCTCAATGCCGTGGAAGACGACCACCTTCCCTTCGCCCGCATCGGCGTGCCTGTGGCCGACCTGATTGATTTCTCCTACGGCTACAACAACGTTTTCTGGCACAGCCCGCAGGACACCATCGACAAGCTGAGCTCGCAGAGCCTGCAGATTGTGGGGGATGTCATGCTCGAGACCGCGCGCCTCTTGCCCGCGCATAAGTAGCGTCTGCGCCACTCTTGTTGCTGGCGTTATCGGCGCTTTTGTTCATCGCGCCTCGACGGCTGTCGCGACGTTGCGCTGAGCGTCATCCGTTCAAAATTCAAATCGGCGCTCTTGAACTGGAGTAAGGCACAGGCACTTCAGCCCCGAAGCATCTCGCGTGCGCCACCCCGTTGTTCGCGGTGCAAGCGAGATACTTCGCGCCTGAAGGACTCCGGTCAGCTTACGTAGCGGAGAGAGTACCTCCGCCGTCTGATACATTCTCCCTAGAGTGTCTCCCAATGACGAATACGCCCGCCGCTTGCACGAGCGCGAGTTGAGCGCTGCGCAACTGGAGCGCCTGCATATCCGCATCGGCTACCTGCGGCTGCTGCTGGGGATTGCGATTGCCGTCATGGCCTGGTGGGCCTTCGCCCGCCACGCTTTTTCGGGCTGGTGGCTGGCAGTTCCCATTGCTGCCTTTGCTGTGATAGCGGTACGTCACGCCAGGATTCTGCAGGCGCGCGTTCGCGCTCAGCGCGCCGCCGAACTCTACCGTCGCGGCATTGCTCGCGTGGAGGACCGCTGGGCAGGCATCGGACCGACCGGCGAGCGTTTTCGAGACCTGCACCACATTTATGCCGCCGACCTCGATCTGTTCGGCACTGCCAGCCTCTTCCAATTGCTTTCTACGGCGCGTACCCGCATGGGCGAAGAAACATTAGCCGGCTGGCTGATGGCGCCCGCTGGACCTGAGGAGGTCCGCCACCGCCAAGCTGCCATTGCCGACCTGCGCAACCGGCTCGCTTTGCGCGAGGACGTGGGTGTATTGGGCGAAGACGTCGGCATTCATCCCGAAGCCCTGTTGCAATGGGCGGAAGGTCCGGTACAACTGCAGTGGGGCTGGGTACGGGTGGTGGCGCCCATCTTGGC
The DNA here is from genome assembly GCA_035252015.1 of Terriglobales bacterium. Lineage (GTDB taxonomy): Bacteria > Acidobacteriota > Terriglobia > Terriglobales > Acidobacteriaceae > JAICWP01. Next base: position 32,220 of record DATFDP010000120.1, on the reverse strand, counting down.
TGCGGCGGCCATCGCTACGGCGGTGATCTGGGGCGTGTGGGGCAACATGCTGCCCTTCTTTGCCGTGATTGGAATCAATGTTGTCGTGGCCCGGCGGTTCAAGCAGCCCCTGGAGCAGACGCTTTTCGGCACTGAGCACGCGTTCGAGGACCTCGATTTGCTCTCCGCCGTGCTGGCCCGGCTGGAGCAGGAGACGTTCTCGGCGCCAAGGCTGCAGAGCCTTGGTCAGAAGCTGATTTCGCAGCAACTGCCTCCCTCGCGCGCTATCGGCAAGCTGCGCACCATCATTGACTTCATCTACTCACGCGACAACATGTTCCTGCGGGTGCTCGACCTGGGCATCCTCTACACAGTGCAAGTGGGCTTCTGGGCGGAAGCCTGGCGCCGCCATCACGGCGCGGCGGTGCGCCGGTGGCTGGAGGCTACTGGCCAGATGGAAGCGCTGTTCTCGCTCGCCACCTACAGTTATGAGCATCCTGGCGATACGTTTCCCGAGCTCGCAACCGGCGCCGCTGTGTTTGAGGCCGAAGCATTGGGCCATCCTCTGATTGCGGCAGATAAGTGCGTGTGCAACAGCGTGCGCCTGGGCCGGGAGGCGCGGGTGCTGCTGGTCAGCGGCTCCAACATGTCCGGCAAGAGCACGCTGCTGCGCGCAGTGGGCATCAACACCGTGCTGGCCATGGCTGGGGGAACCGTGCGCGCCCGCCGCCTGCAACTGACTCCCCTGCAACTCGGTGCCAGCATCCGCATCAACGATTCCCTGCAGGAGGGCAGCTCGCGCTTCTACGCGGAAATAACCCGCCTGCGCCATATCTTCGATTTGGCCGGAGGGGAGCCGCAGCTGATGTTCCTGCTCGACGAACTTCTGCAGGGCACCAACTCCATGGACCGGCGCATCGGCGCGGAAGGCATTGTACGTGCCCTGGTCGAGCGCGGGGCCATTGGCCTGGTTACAACCCACGACCTGGCGCTGGCGGAAATCAGCGGCCCGCTAGACGGCCGAATCCGCAATGTACATTTTCAGGATGAGCTGGAGGACGGGCGCATCCGCTTCGATTACCGGCTGCGCCCGGGTGTGGTGGCTAAGAGCAACGGGCTGGAACTGATGCGCTCCATCGGCTTAGACGTCTAGCGCTCGTCTTCGGCAGAATTGGTGTCGGCTAGGCCGCTTCCTTCTTCTCCGGAATACGGTTGGGCGAAACGAACACTTCGCCGCCACGTACTTCCACAGGGTAGGTTTCGATATTGCTTCTGGCGGGACCCGCCACTACGTGCCCGGTGCGAATGTCGAATTGTGAGCCGTGCCAGGGACACTGCACCGTGCATCCCACCAGCGCGCCATCAGAAAGCGGACCGCCTCTGTGGGTGCAGTGATCGCTGAACGCGAACATGCCCTCCGGGCAGCGTCCCACGACCACTCTCAGTCCTTTCACCTCGGCCAGCAGCATCTGCCCATCTGCAAGTTCGCTCTGGTTGCAGACGGGCTGGTCCCAGCCCGCCAGCGTACGCTCACGCCACTGGCCGGCGTTGGCGTACCGGTGGTCAACACCAATCTGGTTGCGGTAAACCAGGGTGCCGCCCAGCCAGCCGGAGCACAGGATCAGGATTACGCCAATGGCAGAAAGCAATATGGAAATGCCATCGGGCATGGCGCCCGGCCCCCCACGGCGCGCAGCCACGATGATGAACAGGACCAGCGCCGCCACATTCAGCAGGGCGTGGATGTAGCCCCGTTTTTGAGCGCTAGAGCGCGAAGGCACCACGCCAAACAAGTCGGTGGCGCCTGCGATGGCCGCCAGCACCGCTCCGGCGCAGCCGCCGATCACCGCGTAAAATCCGGCGGCAGCCAGGGAAGGATCTCCTTCCGCCAGGGCTGCCACATCAAAACCGAAGCTGCCAATCCACAGCCCGATGGGAAACGCGACTAGCATGGGATGGATGGGGTGAGAGCGAAGTTGGGCGCGCGCACGCATGTAGACCTCCTGGCCGGCTGCTCCGGCCGTCTGCACCGTAACTAGGATGCGCGCCAGGGGAATCCTGCTTACTTTGCCCTTTTCGGGATCGCTTTTTTCATTTCTAATGCGCGGTGATGACCAAACTAACCCTGCCGCCCTATGTGGCCTGTTTGCTTATGCTTCCGGTTGTCTGTCTGGTGCTGGGAAGTGTCGCCAATGCCGCCGCTGATCCATCACCGGTAGCGGCTGACGCCGCGGTGGAACGCGTCATAGCGGAGGCGCTCAAGCCTTCTCCCCTGGAAAGCAACCTGCAGCACCTGACCGACGAGATCGGCGGCCGGGTCCCCAGCACCCCAGCCATGGACGAAGCTATCGAGTGGGCGCAGGAGGCATTCCGGGCCGCGGGCGGCGAGAACGTGCACGCGGAAAAGTTCACCATTCCCCATTCGTGGGCCGAGGGCGAGACCCGCTTCACTGTGGAGTCGCCGCTGGAATTCAATCTGCATGCGGTCTCTGTCGCCTGGGCGCCACCCCTGCATCCAGTGCGTCATGTGCCCATCGTGGATGTGAAGGACGGCGCGCCCGACGACTTTATGCGCGCCGGCAACATTGCCGGTTGTATTGTGCTGGTACACGGCAAAGTTATCCGGACGTGGGAAGACCTGAATGAGGAGTACAACCGGGTGCCGCCCATTATTGAGCGGGCGCTGCGCGGGCGGGCGGTTGCCATCGCCTGGATAGCCGAACGCGACCACGACCTGCTCTATCGTCACACCGACACTCAGACAGGTGAACTGGAAGCCATGCCCCAGGTCATCGTGGCTCGCGAAGACGGTCTCCGTATTTCCCGCCTGCTGGCTTCCGGGCGCCAGGTGTACGCCAACCTGGAAATTTCCAACCAGGTAGGCGGGCCTGTGACCACCGCCAACGTAATCGCCGAAATCCGCGGCAACGAATACCCCGACCAGTTCGTGGTTTTGGGCGCGCACCTGGATTCCTGGGAACTGGGCACGGGCGCGCTCGACAATGGCTGCAACGCCGCCATGGTGATTGATGCATTGCGTGCCATACATGCCTCCGGCGTGCAGCCCCGGCGCAGCATTCGCTTTGTGCTCTTCTCCGGTGAAGAGGAAGGCCTGTTAGGCTCGGAAGCCTACGCCCGCCAGCATCGTGGCGAACTGGACAACGCTCTGGCCGCAGTCATCTTCGACTCCGGCAGCGGCCATGTGACCGGCTTTACGCTCAGCGGACGCACCGACTTGGCCAGCGCAGTTCGTGACCTGATCGCACCACTCCGCTCAATGGGGGTCACCGAATTGACTCAGGATGCAGATATGGGCACCGACAACTTCGATTTTCTGCTGGAAGGCGTGCCCACGCTGGTCGCAAACCAGGACGCCGCCAACTACATGCAGAACTACCACGCCATGTCTGACACCTACGACAAGGTGGATCTGGGCAATCTGCGCAAGGAAGTGGCGGAAGCTGCGGCCGTCGTGGTGGGCATTGTCAACGCTCCCCAGCGCTTCGGCATACGGCAGAACCGCGAGCAGGTCGGGCAACTCCTGCACGGAACCCATCTTGAAGATACGATGAAGCTGGTGGGCGTATGGCCGGCGTGGGAAAGCGGCCAGCGCGGGCGGACGCGCTAATCGGCTGCCGTCCGCAGCGAGGACAAGCTTGCACGAATTGCTCTTCTGGATCGTGTTCAACCTGTTTGTGCTGGTGATGCTGGCCTTGGACCTCGGGGTCTTTCACCGGCGGGCCCACACCATCAAGTTCCGCGAAGCCATGGGCTGGAGCATCATGTGGATCTCCCTGGCTGCCGGTTTCGCGGTGCTGGTTTACGTTTGGCGCGGGCGCACCCCAGCCCTGGAATTCACCACCGGCTATCTCATCGAACTCTCGCTTAGTGTTGATAACTTATTTGTCTTCCTCCTGATTTTTCGTTATTTCCGCGTTTCCGCGTGGCAGCAGCACAAGGTGCTTTTCTGGGGCATTCTGGGGGCGCTCTTCATGCGTGGCATTTTTATTGTGCTGGGCGTGGGGCTGATCCGCCGCTTCGACTGGATCATCTACCTGTTTGGCGGCTTCCTGGTTTACACCGGGGCCAAGTTGTTCCGCAGCAAGGAAATGGAGGTGCATCCTTCCGAGAACCGCGTAGTGCGCCTGTTCCGGCGGTGGGTGCCGGTAACGCCCGACTTCGTGGGCAGCAAGTTCCTGGTTCGCGACAATGGCATCCACGCCACTCCCTTGCTGATCGTACTGCTGGTGGTGGAAACCACCGACATTCTCTTTGCTGCCGATTCCATCCCCGCCATTCTGGCTATCACCATTGACACGTTTATTGTCTATACCTCAAACGTCTTCGCCATCCTGGGCCTGCGCTCTATGTACTTCGCCCTGGCCGGCATGATGGAAGCTTTTCATTACCTGCACTATGGCCTGGCGCTCATCCTGATGTTCATTGGCGCGAAAATGCTGGTCTCCCATTACTACCGGATCCCCACCGAAGCCGCTCTGGCCGTGGTGGGGGCCGTGCTGGCAATCTCCGTCCTGGCCTCCATCCTTCACCCACAGAAGAAGCCGGTGTGAACCCGAAAATACCTCTGCGCCCTCAGCATCCTCTGCGGTTTTCATTTATCTTCACTAAAAAACAAAACCCAGCACTTTGCCGAAGTGCTGGGTCATCAGGCTATGAACCGGCTATTGTTTGGGGGCCGCACCCGACTTGTTGCTGCAGGTAGTGGAAACCCGGTAAATGTTCTTGACGGTAATGCTGGGCTGACCCGCGGCTGAAGCGGCGCCCGACGCGCTCGAGCCGCCGTTAGAGGTGGTCCCCTCTACGCGGACCTCCTCCCCGACGTGCGGCTTCAGGGCGTTTCCGTCGGCTCCTTGGGGAAGCTGAAGCATGTAGCTGGTGCCACTCTTATCGGTGACGGTGTAGTTGTTGCCCGAGTTGCCGAGGCACCCTTGCACCATATTTTGGCCGGCGGCAGATTGCGACCCCTGTCCGCTGCTTGGGGGACTCTGCGAGTTGGGAGCCTGGCTCGTTGTTCCCTGGCTGCTGTCCGGAGAACTCTGCGAGCTGGGAGCCTGCTGAGCGAACACCCACGCCGAAAGCGCCAGCAGGACCGTGGTTAATAACAGTGTCTTACGCATTCAGAGAAACCTCCATGGAGATTCGAACATGGCGCGTAGAGCACTTAGAGGTTCACTGGCAGGCGGGGTTTGCCTCCAGTTTGGGGAAATCTTCTCTGCCCAGTTCTGATCACCAGGAACTCTGTTTCCGCGGGCAGATATTTGATAAATGGCCGATGTTAGCCCGCCATGTGCAAGCAATTCCGCGACATGGCGCCGCTTACGCTATCATTGGTATGTGGCAAAAGTACTTGTCTCCATCCCGTCCAATCCTTACGACATTTTCATTGAAGCCGGCCTGCTGAACCGAGCCGGCTCAATCCTGCGCGACATTTTGTCGCCAAGCGCGCGCTGCTTCTTAATCACCGTGCCTGCGGTGCGTAAGGCATGTTCGGAGCCGCTGATGAAGTCGCTGGCCGACTCCGGACTGCAGGCGCAAGTCGTGGAGATGCCGGAAGGCGAATCGCACAAGACCTTGTCCACCGTGGAGCGACTGGCACGCAAGCTGGTGAGCCTGGGAGCTGATCGGCAATCAGTCATTCTCGCTTTCGGCGGGGGGGTGGTGGGTGATTTGGCCGGCTTTCTCGCCTCCATTTACATGCGGGGCATTGACTACGTGCAAATTCCCACCACGCTGTTGGCGCAGGTGGATGCTTCGGTAGGCGGCAAAACCGGTGTCAACTTGCGCGACGGCAAAAACTTAATTGGTCGCTTTCATCAGCCTCGCGCGGTGCTCACCGACCCAAGCGTGCTCAGCACTTTGCCGGAGCGCGAATTCCGCTCCGGTCTCTACGAGGCGTTGAAGTGCGGTGTGATCAGCAACGCGGAAATTTTCACCCGGCTGGAAGAGGGCCGCGATCCCATCCTGCAGCGGGACATTCCCGCGCTGGAATGGCTGATCACTGAAACCGTTAAGGTCAAGGCCGCCATTGTTACTCTGGACGAGAAGGAAGGCGACCTGCGGCGCGTGCTCAACTTCGGCCACACCATTGGCCATGCGCTCGAAGCCGAAACCGGCTACAAGCACTTCCTGCATGGAGAAGCTGTGGCCTGGGGCATGGTGGCTTCCGCCATGATCGCCGCCGCCATGCAGAAGACCGACTCCGACACTGCCCGCCGCATCATCTCCACGGTCCTCGCCCTGGCGACACTGCCCCGCGTGGAGCCGCGCGGCAAACGCGTTTTCCGCCGCCTGAAAAATGATAAGAAGACCATGAACGGCGTGGTTCACTACGTGCTCCCCACCCGCATCGGAGCGGCGGAAATCGTCAGCGAGGTGCCCGACGGCGCCGTGGTGCAGGCCATCGAAGAGTTGCGCTATCTTTCCCGCGCCTGAACCAGCCTTGACCCCGACCACAAAACCCGCGGTCACGGGCGCAGCTCCGGAGGGCGCGCGCAATGCTCGGGCGGCTGCTGTGGCCGTGCGCGACATGTTCAGCTCCATCGCGCCCCGCTACGACCTGCTCAACCACCTGCTTTCCTTCAATGTGGACCGCCTGTGGTGGCGCCGCACTGCCCGCACTTTCGCGCATGTCTTGTCTCAAAACGAAGTTTGCGTGCTCGACCTATGCTGCGGCACTGGCGAGATGGCGTTTGCTTTGCGGCGCCAGACAGGCCGGTCCCGGCCCTTAATTTTGGGCGCGGATTTTTCCCATCCCATGCTGCAGCGTGCGGCGCGAAAATCAGCTGGAACGCCACTGTGCTGGGTGGAAGCCGACGCCCTCTGCCTGCCCTTGCCCGACGCTTCGCTGGACCTTGTGACTGCGGCGTTTGGTTTTCGCAACTTGGCCGATTACGATGCTGGACTGCGGGAGATTGCGCGCGTACTCCGCCCGGGTGGCGAGGCGGGCATTCTCGATTTTGGCGAGCCGCGCGGCGTCATCGGCTCCATTTACCGAATCTACTTCCGTCACATATTGCCGAAGATTGGAACCGTAATTTCTGGAGTGAAGGGCCCTTACCAGTACCTGCCGGCTTCGGTGGAGCGTTTTCCCGCACCGCAACAAATGCTGGAGCGTGTGCGCGCCGCCGGCTTTCGGCAGGCCTCATGGACGCCCTATACCTTCGGGATCGCCGGCCTTTATCGCGGCAGGAAATAAAACCCGTAGCGCCAGCCTGATCGCGGGCTGGCCTGACGGCATCTTAGCCCTCAGCTTCCGAGATTTGCGTTTGTGGCGCGGGCGCCTCTTCGGCAGGTTTAGGGCAGGGTCTCACCCAGCAAGCACTTTCCGTGGATGCGTTAGGCCAAGCGCGCCGGCGACTCAAGCACCTTGGCCCGGTGCAGTTCGGTTCGGAAGCTGTCTTCCAGCGCCTGCTCGATGCTGAACTGTATTACCTGTTCGTACTCGCTGCCCAAAAAAGAACGCAAACGAGAAGTGTTTATGGTGTAGCTGCCCGTCATGTACGGCACCACCTCCGGAGGAATTCCCGAGATGTTCAATCTCCATAGCACGCGCAAAACAGCGCCAAACAGCAGGCGAGTTGGCACCGGCAGGAAGCGGTTACCCGATCGCCGTATGCATTCACCCACAGGCAGCGGCTTGCCCCGGCCGGCCACATTCAGAATGGTGAGTTGCGGGTCGCGTGCCGTTCGCCGCAGGATGTGCGCGATAAGGCGCGCCACATCATCCACGTGCACGAATTGGAAGGGATTCTCGCGGTAGCGCCGCCCCAGCGGCAGCATGCAAGGCAGGCGCTTGCCTTTCTCCCGCCAGCGCGCCGCACGCACGCTGCTGCCGGTGGGCGTGCCCCGGAACGCGCCTAGCAGATAGTTGTTCACACTGGCCCCAGCGTAAATGTGCGGGCGCAGGATATAGGTGCGGCAGTCGTATAATTCGCGCGCCCGCTGCTGCGCCACCAGATCCGATTCCCGCTTGTGAATGGCATACGGCAAGGTGTGCCCGCCCAGGGGGAAGTCCTCCTTCACCTGCCCAGGCAGATCGGAGCCGTAAGCGGAAACGCTGCTGAGGAAAATGAACTTGCGAACCTGGTCGTGGTCGCGGTTGACCTCGCTGATGGCTTCCATCACCCGCGCCGTGCCGGCCACGTTGATCTGCCACATGCGTTCGACCTCGATGACGCCGGTGCGCACCGGGTCAATCACAAACGCCAGGTGAACCACGGCCCTGGCCTGAGTTTCGCGCAGCAACTCCATCAACTGCACGGTGCTGGATTCTTTTCCCAGATCAACGGCTGCAAAGCGCGCCAGATCGTCGACGGAGGGCGGCCTCATGTCCACGCCCGCAACCGAAAAATCCGGCAACTGGGGAAGCAAGCGCATCCCCAGATTACCGGCGATACCCGTGATCAGTATGGTGGGCCGAGCCTCGACCATGGTTGGGAGCTACTTCTGAGGCGGTGTCTCCGGCTTGCCAGCCGGAGGTTTGCTGGCTGGCGGCATCTTGGGCGTTGCTGCTCCGCCGCGCGGGCCCGCCGGGCTCGCGAAATAAGCCTGGTTCAGGTCCGGTTTTACCGAGCCGATCATGGCTTCCATCTGCTGGCGGAACGTTTGCTGCTGCAGCAGGTTACGAATTTCCCCTTTCGCCTGCTCCAGCGGCACCATCTGCTTGGAAACCACCTTGTAGATGTAATACCCGCCGGGATCATCCAGCAGCTCCGAAACCTGCCCAGCCTGCAGTTCGAACACTTTCTGATGGTTGGTGGGCAGCCCCTCGCGTGTCAGTTTGCCCAGGGTGACGTTGGGCGACTGCGATTTGATGCCGGCAGCCTCAAACGCTTGCTGCTGCAGCTTCTGGAAATCGCCGCCCCCGGCCGCATCGGTGTGAATTTTTTCGGCTACGGTCTTCATAGCCGCCTCGTCCGCCGCTGTGTCCACCTTGGGTGGCGTGGAGGATCCGGCTTCCGGGGCATGCTGTTTCGCTTTTGGAATGAAAATCCGTAGCAGTTCGACCTGCTGAAAACGGGTGGGGTTGTCCTGGTAGTACTGCGTGACCTGCGCGGCGGAAATGTTACCCGCCTTTTTCTGCATGCTGCGCGTCAGGTTCTGGGCCAGCAGCTGCAGGGTGGCAAAGCGCATCGTCTCCTGGAACTGCGGGTCCTTGTCCAGGCCCATGGCGCGAGCTTTTTGGGCGAACAGCAGCAGGCGGGGATAAGCTTCGGCCAATTGCCTCTTGGTAGGCAGCGGCATTTGCGGGTTGAGCGCATCAGCCAGCTTGTCAAACTGCGCCCGCGTGATCACCGTCCTGCAACCGGCCTGGCTCGCCGGCTTGGCTGCTGTTTTGGCGCTGCCAGCCTTGCCGGCAGCGGCCGGCGACGAGCATAGTCCCTGGATGGTAATCACCGCCGCGGTGGGCGGCACCTGGCTGGCCGGTACCTTGGGGGCGGGCGCCTCGTCCGGTTCCTGGCGGGACTCCTGTTGCGCCGCTGCCGTCAGATTGCCCTGCGGCCTGGCCCGCGGCACCGCTCCCTGGCCCATGGCCAAGGACGTCAAAAACAGCAGGCCCAGCCAACGATAATGCTTCACTCGAAACCTCCGGTGGAATGTGGTTCTGAAATCCTAGCATACAGGGTAGGTGGGCGCTGTGATGCGCTTCGGGCTACCGGCCCGGCGGCAGCCACACCTCTGCGCCGCCGGATACCGGGGAGCTGAGCACATGCGGCGTGATGACCACCATCAACTCGTCCTCCTCAACTTGCTTGTTGTTGGAGCCCATCACCTGGTTTACACCTGGCAGCTGCGCCAGGCCGGGGATGCCGCTCAGGCTCCGCTGGTCGGTGGTGGAAATCGATCCCACAACTACTCCCGGTTCTCCATTCTCGAGCGTGATCATGCCCTTGTACTCGCGCTGAGAAATCACCGGCACTCCGTTGAAGCTCTGCCCCAGCAGGCTGCGCAGCTGCAACTCCATATCCAGAGTCACGCTGGACGTGCCGTGAATGGCCGGCTTGGCCTTAATCGTCAAACCCAGGTCCTCGTAGGAGAAAGAAGGAAAAGGGGTCTGGAAGGAGCCGTTGGCAATCACGCTCGAGAGCGCCGGACTGTTCAAAATCGGGGCGAAGCTGGCGTTGAGGATGGGGTAGCGCTCGCCCACGCGCAAGGTCGCGGGATCGGACTGCGAAGCGTGCAGGACCACGTGCTGTAGAGTACTCACCGAAGACTGGTTGTCGGAAAAGGCGGCGCTCACTTGGGGAATGGTCAGCCCCATCAGGGTCAGGCCCCCGCCGAAGGTGGCGAAAGGCTGGGAGAAGATCCCACCGGCCTGATTCTGCAGTTGCGCCAGGAGTCCCTGCAGCGCCTGACTGTTGGCCGCGTTGATGCCGCCGCTGGCGATGAACTGGTTGATGAGTTGCTGGATGTTCTGCCCGCCCAGCAGGCTGAGCGCGCCGGCTGGAATGTTGAACATCTTGAACTGCAGCGGGATATTCAAGCCCAGGGCATGGGTCAGGGTGCTGCTCACCTGGTAGAGCTTTATGTCGAGCAGCACCTCCGGCCGCTGTTCATCCAGACCCTCGAGCAGGCGGGTGGCGGCTTGCAACACCTCCAGGGGAGCGCGCACAGTGATGGTGGAAGCGGCCGGCTGCTGCGATACAAAGCGGATCTCAAACAGCACCCGCAGCAGGTTCACTACATCGTTGAGCTGCTGCGGCGTTGACGCATTGGGGATGTAAATGGTGCGCAGGGCCATGCGGTCGAACTGGCGATGGTTTTGCGGCGTGTCGGTTGCGACGATGATTTGCTTGTCGGAAAGCGGCGCCCAGAATGTGTGGGTGACGGCGCCCGCCGCCTGCATGGCGGTGACGAAATTCACGTTGTCAATGTCGAAGCTCACACGCCGCGAGGCCACCGAATCCTCAAGGGTGGCGGTGATGCCGTAGGCCGCCGCCACCTGCTCGAGCAGGGTGCGGGAATCGCCGCGAAAGCGAAAGTCACGGCTGCCGCTCTGGGGTTTGAGTTCGATGGTGCCGGCCTGCGCCAGCACGCGGGCGTGCGCGGTGGCGGCCTGCGGCGCCCACTCGCTCAGCACATCGCGCAGGCGCTGCTGCGCGAACTGGTTATCGGGATCGAGGTTGAGCGCGCTGCGGAATTCGGCCAGCGCCTTGGTTTGCTTGCCCGCCAGCATCTCCTCGTTGCCGTGCTGCAGGTGGTCATAGACCATCTGCTGGCGAGCCACTTCGCGCGTGCTCATGTACTCGGGGCGCGAGGGATCGAGGCCGGCCGCCCGTTCGAAAAGCTCGTAAGCCTCCTGGTTCTTGCCTTCCCCGCGCAGCTTCACCCCGCGGGCAAACGCCCGCTCCGCGGCTTTCCGCTCCTTGGCTGAGACCGGGTGCGGCATTCCGCCCGGGGCGGGAGGGGTGTGGCTGGCGTAGGCTGCCAGGCAGCACGCCAGGATTATGCTGATCAGGATGCGCACTGTGTAACCTAGATTTTACCCGCCCGGAGCTGGTTTGGCTGCGCTGATCGCACCTTGAAGTTCAATAGCGCCAGTGGCCCTAGGGACAGTCTGCGAACTGGAGTGCGGAGTCGATTTGAGGGAGCCGGCAGGCACCAAAAGTTAAGCTTTCAGAGTTTCAATGTGAAAAGTTTCAAATCATCGCCCCGATCGCCTAATTCTTCCACAATTGGACGTTAAACTTTCGAAACCTTGAAACTTGACCTGCCCCTCACAAGTCGTCAGCCTTCAACTGCTTCCGCCAGTTCACTGCAGCAGCCGATGCAGGCATCCGGCTTATGGGCCAGAAGGTCCGCCGCGGAGAAAATTCCCGTGGCCACCGCCAGAATTGGGCTGCTCAGTTCGCGAGCGGCATCAATATCGGACGGGGTATCGCCTACAAAGCACACTCTCGCGTCTGCGCCCAACCGCTGCTTTGCCTCTTCTATGCCGTGGCGGAAAATATCGCGCCGCAGTTCGCGCTGGTTACTGAACGAGCCGAAAGCGAAAAATTGCTTGATCCCGGCGACCTGAAGCTTCAGCCAGCCAATGGGCTCCAGATTGCCGGAAACCACGCCCAGGAGCTTCCCCGCCCGGCGCAGGCTGGCCAGCAGCTCTGGAATAGAGGGGCAGAGCTCAGGCGCCATGCTGCCTGCATTGCGCCCTGCCGTGGCGCACATGCAGGCAATCGCGGCAGGGAGCTTGTTTTCAAATTCAGGATCGGAGAGCCCGGCCCGGCGCGCCACCGCGCGCAAGATGCCCAAGTCAGTGTTGCCGTGCACGGGCACGCCGTCAATTTTCGAATCTATGCCGTAGATTTCGCGCACGGCGGCATGGAAGGCATTGTAGTGCACGCCATCGCGCGAGTTGAGCAGGGTGCCATCAATGTCAAAAAGATAGGCGTCGGCCCGCGGCAGCATGCTTCCGGCTTGGCGGGATGAGTTCACGATCTCTGTGGACCCGGCGCATCCCGGTTATTTGCCCACCTGGTCGACCATCAGGCGCTCGATGGCGGTGGCGCGCCCGCTCCCTTCGTCGCATTCAATCAGCGCCGCGCACAGCTTCACATTGCCCGTGGCCGCCTCAAAGCGCATGGGCAGGTTCTTCAGGAAGCGGGTGATGATCTGCTCCTTTTGCACGCCGATGACGCTGTCATAGGGCCCGGTCATGCCCACATCGGTTAGATAGGCCGTGCCCTGCGGCAGGATGCGCTCATCGGCCGTAGGCACGTGGGTATGGGTGCCGATCACCGCCGTGACCCGGCCGTCGAGGTACCAGCCCATGGCGATTTTTTCCGAAGTGGCCTCGGCGTGAAAGTCCAGCACGATTACCTTGGCCTTGATTTTCTTCAGCAGTTGGTCGGCCACGCGGAAGGGGTCGTCGTTGGGCGACATAAATACCCTGCCCTGCAGGTTGACCACGGCGTAATCCACGCCCTCGTGAGTGCGGCCTTCGAAGAGGCCCGTTCCCGGCAGGCTGGCGGGGAAGTTGGCAGGGCGCAGCACGCGACGCGCCGGGCCGCTGCCATTGGCGGTCTCGAAGTACTCCATGATCTCGCGCTTGTCCCAGATGTGGTTGCCGGTGGTGACCACATCTATGCCCAGCTCGAGCAGTTCCTCAGCCAGGGCGGGGGTGATGCCGAAGCCTCCGGCGGCGTTTTCGCCGTTGGCGATCACCAGATGAACGCCGTGCTCCGTCACCAGGGCTTCCAGTTGCTCGTGGACGACGTTGCGCCCCGGCCGCCCGAAAATGTCGCCAATAAAGAGAATGCGCACGTGAGTTCGACCCGGAAGGTTTAATTTCGATGGTATCACGCGCGAAATATTTCATGTCATCCTGAGAGAGCGCGAGCCAAGCGAAGCGCGGTGACCGCGAACGAAGGACCTGTGTGTTTCATTATTTAATTTCCGCGGTGCACAGGAAGTCATAATTACCGGAGGGATTCAGCTCCAGGTTCTTCACCCGCCGCGTGTGTACCAGCACGTTATCCAGGTACCACAAATTGATGTAAGGCAGCTCGCCGGCCACGATGCGCTGGATCCGGGCGTAGTCCTCCTGCCGCTTCGCTTCCTCAAGTTCCTGCCGCCCCTGGTCAATCAGCCGGTCCACCTCAGAGTTCGCGTAGTAGCTGCGGTTCGCGCCCCGGGGAGGAATGTTCGTGGAATAGAATACGTGCTCGAAGATGTCGGGATCCTCGTTGCCCCCGATCCAGCGCAGGGAGTAGAGCTGGAAGGCGCCCTTGGTCACGTCGGCGTAGAAGGTGGCGAACTCGAAGGTGCGGATGTCGAGCGCAATCCCCACGTCGCGCAACTGCTGCTGCAGCACCGCCGCCATCAGGCGCGTGCTCTCCTCGGTTGAGCTCTTCATGATGAGATGGAAGCGCACGCCGTTGACGGCGGGGTAACCGGCGGCATCGAGCAGCTGCCGCGCGCGCGCGGGATTGTAGTCGTAGCGCGCGACGTCCGCGTCGTAAGCCCAGCTCTGCACCGGCAGAATGCTGGCCGCGGGACGGGCCATGCCCCGCCACAGGTACTCAATCATGGGCTGGCGATCAATGGCGTAGGCCAGCGCCCGCCGCACCCGCACGTCCTTCAGAATGGGATCGCGCAGGTTGAACGCCATGTAGGCGTAGATGGTGCCGGGCCCAGTCTCGATGGCGAGCCGCAGGTCTTTTTGGAGCGCCACCACTGTATCGGGGGTGACCGCGTTGATGGCGATGTCGGCGCTGCCTTTCCTCAGTTCGAGCGCGCGCGTGGTCGCATCCGGCACCACTGCGAAGCGCACCCGCTGCAGCTTCGGCTCCGCGCCCCAGTAGTGGTCGTTGCGCTCGATGACCACCTCCTTGTCCTGCTGTGCGGAAACAAACCTAAAAGGTCCGGAGCCGACGGGGTGCTGCGCCAACTCCGCCCCGCTGCCGTAGGGCACGATGCCGATGGCGCCGTCCGACAGGTTCCACAAAAGCGTCGCCTGCGGCTGCTTCAGGTGAAATACGACCGTGGAATCGTCGGGCGCGTCAATGCGGTCAATGTATTGGTAAACGGTGGTCTTGGTGGTCAGCAGCTTACGGTTGAGGATGGAGTCGAAGGTCCACTTCACGTCGCGCGCCGTGAGCGGGCGCCCGTCGTGGAAGCGCACTCCCTTGCGCAAATGGAAGATATAGGTCGTGGGATTGGGAGTCTGCCAGCTTTCGGCCAGCCAGGGGCGCAGCTCAAAGCGCTCATCACGGCGCACCAGCGAGTCGAAGAGCAGCGCGTCAATGCGCTCCGACTGGGCGTCCACGCCGACGCGCGGATCGAGATTGGTGGGGCTGCTCTCGATGATCATCACCACGGTGTTGGGATCGGGGCGTTGCCCGCAACCCAGAGCAAATATTAGGCAGGCAGCCGCCAGCGCACCCAATGTCATCCTGAGCGAGCGGGAGCCGAGCGTCGCGCCGGCGTCTCGCCGGGGTCCCCGGCGCGCCCGGGTTTGGCGCGATGGGGTGACTGGCCGGCTGTCCTGGAGGCGTCCCGCCGCCAGAAGGTGGGCGTTAAGAATAGCGGGCGTTTTCATTATGGGTGGGAGATTTTTCCCAGAATAGCAGGCCGCGAGGCGCCCGTCGCCGAAGGGATATTGCCCGGCCGCTGGCGCCAGGTCTGGTAGGCGAGTACCGCAAAGGCCACCGCCTCCTTCGCCTGGGATGGCAGGCCAAACTCATCCGAGCGGCGCAGTTTCAAGCCGGGCGGCACCACCGCCTCGCCCAGCATGCGCAGCAGCGTGGGGTTTTTTGCCCCGCCGCCTGAGACGATCATCTCGGCGTAGTTGCCGCGCACAAATCGCCGGATGGCATCAGCGATCGAGTGCGCGGTCAGCGCCGTGGCTGTGGCCACCACATCTTCTGGGCGGGCGCGCCGACAGCGCGTGAGCAACGCGCCCACGAACTCGCGCCCGAACTCCTCCCGCCCTGCGGTTTTGGGCGGCCGGCGGCGGAAAAAGGGCTGGTCCATGATTTCATTCATCACATCATCCAACGCCCGGCCGCGGGCGGCGATGCGCCCGCCGCTGTCGTAAGCGCGGCCGTAGAGGCGGTCCGTCACCGCGTCTATCACCATGTTGCCCGGGCCGGTATCGAAGGCCACCACCTGCTCCGGCCGTGCCCCTGCCGGGATAGCGGTCAGGTTGGCGATCCCTCCGATATTCTGCACAATGCGGCCCACGCGCTCATGACGGCAGAGCAGGTAGTCGAGAAAGGGAACCAGCGGCGCTCCCTTACCGCCCGCCGCCATGTCGGCGGGACGGAAGTCAGAGACCACGGGCGCGCCCACCCGCGCCGCAATTATCGCCCCCTCGCCCGTCTGCCAGGTCACCGCCAGCCGGCGGCCGAGAAAGGCCTGCGGCTCTCCCTGGTGGTAGAGAGTCTGGCCGTGGCAGCCGATGAGTTCTACTTTTACCTGGAACTTGCGCGCGGCCGCGAGTACCGCGCCGGCGTAGAGGTGGCCGAGCAGGAAATTCAGGCGGGCGAGATCGGCCACCCGTGCCCGCTCCGCGTTCATGGCGGCGAGAATCGCCCGCCGCACCGCGGCCGGAAAAGGGAATTCCCGGTGCCCGAGGAGCTTGAGCCGGGGGCGCTCACCCGCCAGCTCGGCCAGGGCCACGTTGATGCCGTCGGCCGAGGTACCGCTCATCACCCCGGCGACGATCACGCCCGCTCCCCGGCGGCGAAGGTCTCGAGGCGCACCTGCTCGCCCAATTCCCACAGCTCGCGCGTGAGGCGCTCGATCAGCGCCGGGCGCGGCGGAGGCGACGGGCGCTGCAGCGCGCGCGCCCGCCTCTTGGAGGCGAGAACGCGGCGGCTAGCGGCAGCCAGGCGCCGGGCGAAGCTGCGGTCGCGCTCGCCCACGTGCACCACGGCCTCGTAAGCCAGCTCCACGTTTTCCTCTTTCTGGCATACGAGGTACATGTCCGCTCCGGCGCGCAGGGTTGCGACCGCCGCCAGCTCGATAGTCGCAGCGGCCAGAACCGCGCCCATGTCCAGGTCGTCCGAGAGCACCAGGCCGCGGTAGCCGAGCTTTCGCCGCAGTACCTCCGTGATCCATTTCTGAGATAAAGAGGCCGGAGTCTGCTCGCGGGTCACCGCCGGGTAAGCGGCGTGGCAGACCATTATCATCGGCAGCCGCGAACGCAGTCGGCGGTAGGGAACCAGGTCCTCGGCCCACAGTTTCTTCCACGGCTTCTCGATCACGGGCAGGCGGCGGTGGCTGTCGAGCGAACCCTCGCCCAAGCCGGGGAAGTGCTTGCCGCAGCCGAGAAGACCTGCGTCGCCGAGACCGGCGAGGAATTCGCGGGCGTAGAGTATCACCTCGCTCGGATCAGTGGAGACGGCGCGGGTGCCTAAGGCGGAACGCGAGGCGGGGAACGCCAGGTCGAGCACAGGGGCAAAGTCCACATTGAAGCCCAAGCTCTTCGCCGCCGTGCCGATCACGCGCCCGTGGCGGCGGAAGAGACGGCGGTCGCCGCTCGCGAACACCTCGGCGGCAGCGGGCGAGGGTCCCAACAATTGGCGGAAGCGGTCGACCGTTCCCCCTTCCATGTCCACCGCCAGGAAGGGCGGCACCCGCAGCTGGCGGCGGCACTCACGCAGAAGCTCCCAGGTCTGCCGCGGGGTTTTGAGGTTGCGCGCGAACAGCACCACGCCGCCCGGCTGGAGGCGCTGAAGCATCTGGCGCAGTTGCGCGGTGGGCTCGGCGGCGGCGAAGCCCATGACCAGCAGCTGCCCGGCCTGGGCACGGATGTCGACGGTGCGGGTTCCTGACACGATGCTGAAACTCAAACGGCCGGAGCAAGGCACCCGCAGCGAGCTGCGAGCTTCTGGCTACCAGCTTCCAGCCCCGGGCGAACTACCAACCCCAGCTACCAACTACTAAGTAGCGACTTGTTTCTTCAACTCCGCCAGCAGGTTCAAGGCCTCAAGCGGCGTCAGCCGGTCGAGGTCCGCTTCCCGCAAGCGCTCGACGATCTTCTCCGAAAGCGGGGTGAACATGGTGAGCTGGACGGAGGAGGGCTCCTCCCCGGCCAGCTCATCGGTCAGCCGCTGCTCGGCGGTTTCGTGCTCCCCGAGCACCTGGCGCGCCCGTTCGATTACCTCGGGCGGCAGTCCGGCGAGTTTCGCCACCTCGATGCCGTAGCTGCGGTCGGCGGCGCCCGGCTCTACCCGGCGCAGGAAGACGATCCCCCCGCCCGTCTCCTTCACTGACACATGATAGTTCTTCACCCCCGAGAGGCGATCCGCCAGTTCGGTCAGCTCGTGGTAGTGGGTGGCAAAAAGGGTTTTGGCGCGGGTGCGGGCGTCGAGGTACTCGATGGCCGCCCAGGCGATGGCCAGCCCGTCGTAGGTGGCCGTACCTCGCCCCACTTCATCGAGCAGGATGAGCGAGCGCGGGGTGGCAGTATTGAGAATGGCCGCCGTCTCCGTCATCTCAACCATAAAGGTCGAGCGTCCGCGGGCCAGGTTGTCGCTCGCCCCAATGCGGGTAAAGATGCGGTCCACCAGTCCCAGCCGCGCCCGGCGCGCGGGCACAAACGAACCCATCTGGGCCAGGATCACAATCAACGCCGTCTGCCGCAGGTAGGTGGACTTGCCCCCCATGTTGGGTCCGGTCAGAAGCAGGACGGTGTCGGTGCTCTGGTTGAGGTAGAGATCGTTGGGCACGAAGCGGCCGGAGGAGCCGGTCAGTTCCCCGCGCTCGATCACCGGGTGGCGGCCTTCGACGATCTCGATGTCGCCGCTCTCATCAAGTTCCGGCCGGACGTAGTGGTGGAGAGCGGCGGTGTGGGCGAACGACGCCAGCACGTCCACCTCGGCTAGGGCCAGCGCGGTCTCCCGGATGCGCCGGGCCTGATTGGCGACCGCGGCGCGCAGCTCGGCGAAAATCCGCCGCTCGATCTCGATGATCTTCTCCTCGGCGTCGAGAATTTTGGCCTCGTATTCCTTCAGTTCAGGAGTGGTGAAGCGCTCGGCGTTGACCAGCGTCTGCTTGCGCTCGTAGCCAGCGGGCGCGAGGTGCAGGTTGGCTTTGGAGATCTCGAGGTAGTAACCGAAGACGGAGTTGAACTTGACCTTGAGCGAGCCGATGCCGGTGCGCGCCCGCTCCCGCTGCTCGACCTCCGCCAGATACTGCTTGCTGTTGTGCCTCAGGTGGCGCAGCTCATCAAGCGATCGATCTACCTCCGGGGCGATGACACCACCCTCGGCGAATGTCAGGGGTGGTTCAGGGACGAGCGTGGCCTCGATCTTCTGCCTGATGTCGGCGAGATCGTCGAGCGCCGCCTCGAGACCCGCTAGACGCGCCGCCGGCAGCTTTCCGAGCGCCTGCTTTACGCCGGGAACCTTCCCGAGCGAGGCCGCCAAAGCCAGCAGGTCGCGCGGGTTCGCGCTCTCGAGCGTCACCCGGCTGAGCAGGCGTTCGAGATCGAGAATCCCCCCCAGCGCCCGCCGCAGCTCCTCCCGCGCTATGGTCTCCTTCAGCTGGCACCCGACCGCGTCCAGGCGCGCGTTGATCTCCTCAAGATCGTGCGAGGGCCTTAGCATCCAGGCGCGCAGCAGGCGCTTTCCCATAGGGGTGGCCGTGTCGTCTATGGCGCGGAACAGGGTGAGGCCGTCGCCAGAGCCGGCAAAGAGCGGCTCGATGAGCTCGAGGTTCCTGACCGTGACCGCGTCCACGACCAGCGCGCTGTGACGCTCATAAAACCCGATGCGGTCCACGTGCTCGAGCGTCCCCCGCTGGGTCGAGCGCGCATAGTAGAGGATCGCGCCCGCGGCCGCGGTGGCCGCCGGCTTCGACGCCAGTCCGAATCCTTCAAGCGAGAGCACGCCGAAGTGGTTTTCCACCAGTGGGATGGCGTGGTCGGGAGCGAACACCCAGTCCTCGAGCGGCGTCCGGGCCCAGGTGGCCTGGCCATCTCCCGCTTCGCTTCCCGGTCTCTCGAGCAGGGGCAGGGAGGAGGCGTAGAGCACCTCGCGCGGGCGCAGCCCGGCCAGCTCCTCCCCCACCCGGCGTTCTGCTTCTTCGCCGCCGAACTCGGTGGCGCGGAACTCGCCGGTCGAAAGATCGAGGGCGGCGAAGCCCACAGCCTCCCCCGACCGGGCCACGGCAGCGAGAAAATTGTTTTCCTCTGAACCCAGAGTCGCGTCTGCCGCCGTCCCTGGGGTGACCACCCGCGTCACCTCCCGCCGCACCAGTTTCTTGGCCAGGTGCGCCTCCTCCATCTGGTCGCAGATGGCCACCTTGAAGCCCTTACGGATCAGGCGCGCGATGTAGTTGTCAGCGCTGTGGTAGGGCACGCCACACATGGGCACGGCCACGCCCTTTTCCTTGTTGCGCGCGGTGAGCGTGATCTCGAGCTCCCGGGCCGCCACCTTGGCGTCCTCGAAGAAGAGCTCGTAGAAGTCGCCCAGACGGAAGAAGAGAAGCGCCTGCGGGTGTTCCTTTTTAATGGCGGCATACTGCCGCATCAGCGGGGTGGAGGGCTCACTCAGGTTCATGGGGAGAATCTGGGCGGATTATAGCGTGCTACAAGCTCAGCGTGGTGCCGTTCCACACCTTCGTGCCGCGCCAAAGTCTGTGGAAAAGGAAGTCCTTAGCCCTGGGCTCTTGGCTGAATCCTATTCAACGCATCGCTATCCTGCTCACCTCTAAAAGCCAAAAGCCAGGAACCAGACCTTTCCTCTGTCTCCTTCCTGTCCTCTGCGGTGAAAAGCTCCGCATACGCGGCGTCTCGGCGGTGAAAAGGGCCGCACCATTGACTCCTTGCCGCCCTAAGGTGTTTTCTAAAGCAGATGGAACTGCGCAAGGACCCGATTACGCGCTCCTGGGTGATGACCGGCGACGCGCCCGAAGCGGCGCGGCGGGAGCAAGCCGCCTGCCGCTTCTGCCCCGAGGCCGGTAGCCCGCCCCAGGTCGTCTCCTCGATGGCCAGCATTGACGGCGGCCCCTGGTCGGCGCGTGCCGTTGTCCACCCTTCTCCCATGTACCACATCGAGGGCGACCCGCAGCGCCGCGGCGACGGCATCTACGACCGCATGCGTTCGGTGGGGGCGCATGAGGTGCTGGTCGAAAACATCCGCCACGACCGCCAGCTGTGGAACGCGAGCGACGCCGAGATCGAAAAATTCCTGCTGCTCGCCGGGCAGAGGATCCACGACCTCAAACGCGACCGCCGCTTCAAGTACGTCAGCATCTTCAAGGACCACGGCGGGGCCTCGGGGCAGGAGTTCGAGCACCCTACCTCCCAGCTTACCGCCACCACCTTCGTCCCCCGGCGCGTGCTCTACGAGCTCAGGGCGGGGCGCGACTACTTCGTGCAGAAGGAGCGCTGCGTTTTCTGCGACATCCTGGCCCAGGAGGAGCGCCAGGCGGTACGCGTCATCGAAATGCGGGGCGACTACACCGCGCTCTGCCCCTTCGCTCCGCGCGTGCCCTATGAAACCTGGCTTCTGCCGCGCAGCCACGAATCCTCTTTCGAGCGCCTGGCCCTGAGCCGGGCCGGGGTGCTCGTCGACCTCGCCGCCCTGCTCCGCCGCGTCCTCATCCGCATCCGCTCCATTACCGAGGACTTTCACCTGGTGCTGCACACCTCGCCCAACAGCACCCACCGCTCCGAAGTGCTGGGCTACTGGAAGACGATTGACGAGGACTACCACTGGCACATCGAGATCCTGCCGGTCATCTCCGGGCGCGCCCGCTCCTACACCTTCAAAGAGGTGTACTTCAGCCCCCTGAGCTCGGAGACCGCCGCCCAGCGGCTCAGGGAGGCGGCGCCGGGATATTGAGATCGACGATTGAAGATTTTCGATTGACGATTGAAAGACGGCACTCAGCGCTCAGCTGTCAGCATTCAGTCCGTGCTACTGATCTTTAGAGGTGTGAGGAAGAGTGAACCACCCCGCTGGCCCTTCTCAGCTCCTGCCACTACCATCTACGAACGTGATTGGCGGAGTGCTGACGGCTGAGTGCTGACGGCTGGTCTTTCCATTGCTCATTCTTCCATCGTCATTTATTTCGCTTCCGCCGGCTTCAGAGCGGTCCGTGGCGGGGCCAGCCACAGCACCTTTCCATTGGGACCGTAGAACTTGAGCACCGGCTGCCCGCCCTCGCTCGTCCACTCGCCCTGCACTTTGCCGCTCTCGTCCGTGAGCACGAAGGCGCGCGCCCGCACGCCCTCGGGAGGGTGGGGCAGAATGAAGCCGCGGTCAAATTCGTTCTGCCCGGCAAAGGCCGCGGTCAGGAACACGCCCAGACTTACCACCAGCAGGAGCGCACCAGCCCGCCACCACCGTGCTTGCTTCTCCAGCCGCAGCAGGCGCTCTTCGAGGTTCATGCTTGCCAGCTTCTCCATGGAGGCCTCCTTTTTGCGACAATACCCCCTGCTGCTTTCGACGGGCGGCCGATCTGCCCGTTAGCGGCAGAAAAGCAGGCGCGTGATGACCATCCGCCGCATGAAAACTTATACCGGGCAGACCGGCTACGTGTACCAGTACTACTTCGTGGGCAAGCGCGAGGCTCTCGCCGACGCGCCTGAGGCCCCGGCCACGGAGTACATTTTCGACATCACCCCCGATCGCAAGACCATGTTCGCAGTGAGCATCTTCGTGCGCCGCGAGGCCCTCGCCGTCTGGGCCGCCCAGCACGGCCGCCCGCTCACCGACTCCGAGCAGTACGCCGCCGCCAAAATGCGCCTCTTCCAGGCTCTCGATGAAATCGAGAACCTGCGTTCCTCCAGCCGCCGCCTGCCCGTGGATGCCGCCAATGTCACGGAACTACTCGCCGGTCTGGGAGTGGAATAAAGGCACGTCCACCATGGCGACCCGGCGGTCACCGCACGGGCGAGGGCGCCCTGCATACATGGTTTCACTTTGCGCCCTGGGTGGCAGTGGGTTCTGCCTTCGCTGACTCCTGACGCCTTCACTGACAACTGACAACTGACAACTGACCACTGGTTTTGTGACCTCCGTCACAGCGCCCTGTGACCTCCCTCGCTGCCCGCCGGCCTTCCGGCACCCTATATAATCAGCAGAACCGAAGTCTCCGTCCGGCTTAGGTGTGGGCGGGCGGATAAGCTCAATCCATGCCCCTTTTCTGGCTGCGAGTCGCGGTGGTGCTTTACGGCATCGGCCTCATCTACGCCCTGCTCATCCTGGTGCGGCGCAGCGACCTTCTGGGCCGCATCGCCCTGCACGCCGCTGGCCTGGCCATGGTCTTCCACTTTGTTTCGCTGACGGAAGCCTTCGCCGCCGAGCGCACGCTGCTTCTCGCCTCCATTCACAATTCGGAATCGCTGCTCGCCTTCGTGGTCATGGTCGGATTCATGCTGGTCTACTGGCGCTACCAGACCACCACGCCCGGAGTGTTCGTCTTTCCGCTGGTCTTTCTTCTGACTTTCGTCTCTGCTATGGGGGGGCAGAAAATTGTTTTGTCAACGCCGCTGGTGCGCAACGGCTGGATCATCGCCCACATCGTCATGATCTTCACCGGCTACGCCGCGCTGGTGCTCAGCTTCGGCGCGAGCCTCCTGTATCTGCTGGGCGAGCGCGCCCTCAAATCCAAGCGCCCCGGAGGCATCCTGGGCAAGCTGCCACCGCTCGAGGTGATTGACCAGATCGGCTACCGCTCTCTGCTCCTCGGCTTTCCCTTCATGACCCTCGGCCTGGTGGCCGGGTCGGTTGTGGCCCAGGCCAAGTTCGGGGCGGTTTATTTCCGCGACCCCAAGGTGCTGCTCTCGGTCCTGATGTGGGCGGTTTACGTACTTATGCTCTACACCCGCTGGAACTCGGGCTGGCGGGGGCGGCGTGCTGCTTATCTTGCCACCTTCGCATTTCTCGCGGCTGTGGTGGCCTGGGCGGCCAATTTCTTCAGCGGCGTGCATCGCTTCGTTTCGCCATGAACTTCGTCCTCATCGGCGTCAACCACACCACCGCGCCCCTGGACGTGCGCGAGCAGCTGGCCATTCCCGAATCCCGTCTGCCCGAAGCTATGCGCCGCCTGGCCGACTACCCTGGCGTGGAGGAAGCTATGATTCTCTCCACCTGCAACCGGGTGGAGTTATTGGCCAACTGCGACGAAAGCGCCGACCTGCGTGCCTTCCTGCGCGACTACTTCCAGGTGGACCCCGGGCGCTACGCCTATTCCCTTTACGAGTACCGCGAGCGCGAGGCCATCCGCCACCTCTTCCGCGTGGCCGCCAGCCTCGATTCCATGGTGGTGGGCGAGCCGCAGATTCTCGGACAGCTGAAAGAAGCCTATGCCATGGGCCGCGCGGTGGGCGCCCTGCACAGCCAGCTCGACGCCTTGGTCTCCCGCTCTTTCGCCGTGGCCAAAAAGGTGCGCAGCGAAACCCAGGTTGGCTCCTCCGCCGTCTCCGTGGCCTCGGTGGCCGTCGAGCTGGCCAAGAAAATCTTCGGTTCGCTGCAGGGCCGCGCGGTCTATGTGGTGGGCGCGGGGAAGATGAGCGAGCTCGCCGCCCGGCATCTGATGGCCCACGGCGCGGGCACCATCTTCGTCGCCAACCGCACCTACGAGCGCGCCCAGCAGCTGGCCAAAAAATTCGGCGGCCAGGCCATGCTCTTTGAGCAGCTCTACGAGACCGCCGGCCGCGCCGACATCGTCATTACCTCGACCGGCGCACCCTTCGCCATCTTCCGCCGTGAGCACGCCGAGCTGTTCATGGCCCGGCGCAAGAATCGGCCCATGTTCTTCATTGACATTGCCGTCCCCCGCGACGTGGACCCGGAGGTCAACAAGGTGGACGGCATCTTCCTCTACGACGTTGACGACCTGCAGGCGGCGGTCAGCTCACACGTGGCCGACCGGCGCAAGGAGGCGGAGCGAGCCGAGGCAATCGTCGAGGCCGAAGTGGAGCGCTTCCAGGCCCGGCTCAAGACGCTCGACGTGGTGCCCACTATCGTTTCTCTGCACGATCATCTGGAGACGATCCGCCAGGCGGAAATTGAGCGCGTGCGCGGCCGCCTGGGTCCGCTCACCCCGGAGCAGGAACTGGCGGTCGATGCCCTTACCCGCGGCATCATCAACAAGATCATGCACACGCCCATTAGCGCCCTCAAAACCGCCGCCCGCGAGCCCGAGGCCACCACCGTCGTCGAGCTCATCCGCAAGCTTTTCAACCTGCAGGAGAAGAGCCATCACTATGCCGGCGCCGCTCGCGGCGCCTCGGCTGACCACACGCGGGAGCGCTCCTGAATGGCGGCGACGCTGCGTATCGGCTCGCGGGGCTCCCAGCTGGCCCTCTGGCAGGCCAACCATGTCGCGGCTCTGTTGCGCGCAAACGGTCACCACGTGGAGCTGGAAATCATACGCACCACCGGCGACAAGATCATCGATGTGGCCCTGGCCAAGGTCGGCACCAAAGGCATGTTTACCAAGGAAATTGAGGAAGCGCTGGCCGATGGCCGCGTAGATCTCGCCGTGCACAGTCTGAAAGATCTTCCTACCGAAGTGCCGCCTGGCTTTGAACTCGCCGCCATCACCCGCCGCGAGGACCCACGCGACGTGCTGCTCTCGCGCAGCTACGACGGCGTGTCGCATTTACCCCAGGGAGCGCGCGTGGGCACCAGCAGCCTGCGCCGCCAGGCCCAGCTCCGCGCCCTGCGTCCTGATCTCGAGGTCCATCCCCTGCGCGGCAACGTGGACACGCGCCTGCGCAAGCTGGAGTCGGGCGAGTACGACGCCATCATCCTGGCCGCCGCCGGCCTCCGCCGCCTGGGCCGCACCGAGTTGGTGCGCGAAGTCATTCCCGCCGAAACCATGTGCCCCGCGGCCGGCCAGGGAGCGCTGGCCATTGAAATCCGCGAAGGCGATGCTTCTACCCGTCAGCACCTGCTTTTTCTCGACGATGCCGCTGCCCGCACTGCCACCAGCTGCGAGCGCGCGCTGCTGCGCCAGCTGGGAGGCGGATGCCAGGTGCCCATCGGCGCCTTTGCCGACATGCGCGGCGAGTACCTGCACCTCACCGCCGTGGTGGCTCACCCCGATGGCTCCCGAGTGCTGCGCGAAACCCAAAGCGATACCAGCCCGCAAAAGTTGGCCGCGTCGGTGGCCGCCGCCCTGCTCGCCCGCGGCGCCGAGGCCATCCTGCAGGAAGTCTATGGCAACGCGGTCGTAGCCCCTCAGCAGCCATGAAGAAAAAGGAAACACACACTGTCTCCTCCGCGGCGCCATCCGGCCCGCTCGCGGGCAAGCGCATCGTTGTGAGCCGCGCCCGCGACCAGGCGGAAGCTCTTTCCTTTCCCCTGCGCGAGCTGGGGGCGGAAGTGCTGGAGATTCCATTGATAGAAATCCGTCCCCCGGCTTCTTTCCAGGCTCTCGACGACGCGCTGCTCCAGATCCACGACTACGACTGGCTCATTCTGACCAGCGTCAACGGGGTCAAGGCTCTGGCCGGGCGCATCCAGCATCTCGGGCTCGATGCACTGAATTTTGTCCATCTCAAAGTGGCCGCCATCGGCCCCGCCACCGAGCAGGCCCTGGAAGCAGAGCAGTTCCAGGTGGACGTAGTGCCCGACAAATATGTGGCGGAAGCGGTGGTGAGCAGCCTGCGCGGGCAGGTGAAAGGCCAGCGCATTCTGCTGGTCCGCGCCAAGATCGCCCGCGATGTGATCCCGGAAGAGTTGCGCCGCGCCGGCGCCGTGGTGACGGTGGTCGAAGCCTATGAGACAGTGCCGCCCGAGGTCTCGCGAGGCCGCCTGCAGGCCGCCCTGCGGGACAGCGGCAAGAAACCTGACGTCATCACCTTCACCAGTTCGTCTACTGTCCGCAATTTTGTGTCTCTTCTGCTTGATCTGAAAGCGGATGGCGAGTCCGCCGCCGCGCCCCTTCTGGAAGGCGTAAAGCTGGCCTCCATTGGCCCGGTTACGTCGGCGACTTTGCGCCACCTAGGCCTGCCGGTGGATATCGAGGCCCGCGAATATACCGTTCCCGGCCTGGTCAGGGCGATCGTCGCGGCATTCAGCTAACGGGGCGGCGTCTCCCGGTGCGCAGATTCATTGGCGTGACTCGATGCTAAGTCGCCACTGTCTTGGTCAAGTGCACGGAGGGCGCGCGCGAAAGTGTTTCCCTATACTCGCACCCATTACCGGCTGAAAACTGGCAACTGATGGCTGACCGACAAGAGCCACGAGCTTATCCCTCTACAATGGCACGCGTGACTGAAAGTAGCATTCGTGTGGCCACATCAGGGGACATTACCGCCATCATGGATCTC
Source organism: Terriglobales bacterium (assembly GCA_035252015.1). GTDB lineage: Bacteria > Acidobacteriota > Terriglobia > Terriglobales > Acidobacteriaceae > JAICWP01. The sequence goes on along the minus strand of DATFDP010000120.1, from coordinate 5,483 downwards.
GAGCGAAATGCGCCCACCGCCGCCCACTGGTCGCGCGCACAATATGAAGCCATCTTCCAGCCGAATGCACCGTCGCGGCTCTGCCTGGTCGCTGAAAATGGTCCCCTGCAGGCTTTTCTGGTCGCCCAGACCGCCAGCCCGGAGTGGGAGTTGGAAAACATCGTGGTAGAGCCTGCTGCCCGCCGCCAGCGACTGGGAACGCAGCTTCTGCGTGCCCTTCTGGAGCAAGCCCGTCAGCGGCAGGCGCTGGCCATTTTGCTGGAGGTGCGCGCCTCCAATGCCGCTGCCCGTGCCCTCTACCAGGCCTGTGGATTTGTCGAGGCCGGCCTCCGCCCTCGCTACTACCAGAATTTCCAGGAAGACGCCATCACCTGCAGGTATAACCTGCAATACGACATCTAAGCATCAGGCAGACAACAACTTAGAGATTCCGACCGCAGAGTTCTTTGGCCCATATAGGAACTCGGCCTGCACCTGCACTCAAGTCCATACCGAGCTGGAAAATCGGTTGAAGCGGCACAGCCAGTGTGCTAGCGTGAGCGTAGATGTAGATAGGAGGCCTGGCAGGATGCTCTCTCCAAGAGACTTGCTTATGGCCAACCATGACGAATTCCGCCGGTTGGCCCAGGAACACCTTCAGTACGCGCAACGCCTCGACACACTCACCCAAAAAAGATATCTAAGTGAAGATGAAAAGCTGGAGGAAGTCCGGCTCAAAAAACTGAAACTGCGGCTCAAGGACCAGATGGAATTGATTGAGCGGCAGTATAGAACTGCAAACCAGGTCGCTTAATCGCCGCTTTGCCTCTGGCCAGAGGCAGAAAGCGCGAGTGTGTTGGTGTACGCGCGCGAACCTTCCCGCCTAACTCATTTCGGCTAGAATGCAGGCACAACCCGTGTCAATGCCCATATAATCTTGATATCTCATGGTGCGGGACGGGTACTACTACGGGCTTGCTCTGTTCGGGGTAGCGGTGCTGGTGGCATGGCTCACCAGCCCTGCCTGGAGCATCCCTGCGCTGGTCCTGGCTGCGTTTTTTCTGTGGTTTTTCCGCGATCCGCAACGCTTGATCCCGGCCACCGCCGGCGCGGTAGTTTCACCCGCCGACGGCAAAGTGACCGACGTTTCGGTGGTGCAACTGGAAGACGGTCCGCGACGCCGCATCAGCATTTTTCTCAGCGTGTTTGACGTGCACGTGAACCGTTCGCCCATCGCCGGCGTTATTCGCGAGGTGCGCTACCAGCGCGGCCAATTCCGCAACGCCATGGGGGCAGCCAGCGCGCAGCACAACGAGCAGAACATCGTCACCGTGGAAGGCGAAGGCCAGAAGCTGCTTTTCAAGCAGATCGCCGGAGTTCTGGCGCGCCGCATTGTGTTCACGAAAAAAATTGGCGACCGGGTGGAACGCGGCGAACGCGTAGGCATGATTAAGTTCGGCTCCCGCACCGATATCCTTCTCGACGCCGGAGCTGACGTGCGGGTGAAGGTGGGAGATCGCGTCAAAGGCGGCTCCAGCGTGCTGGCCTACGTGGGCAAAGAGCACGCCGAGTTGCATTCTGTTCCTGCCTCCCAGGGGCAACGCCGAGGTCAAACATGAACGAACCCCCTTTTCCCATGCGCCGCAGAGAGGACGCCCCCTTCCGTGAAAAACGCCAGCGCAAGGGCGCGTACCTGATTCCTTCCCTGTTCACCACCGCCAACATTGCGGCCGGCTATTACGCTATCTCCCAGGTGATCCAGGCCAGCGTGATGGACCCCTGGCATTTCGACAATGCCGCCAAGGCCATTGGCGTGGCCATCATTTTCGACGCCCTGGACGGTTTTTTTGCCCGCATGACCCGCACCAGCAGCGATTTCGGTCGCGAGCTGGATTCCCTAGCGGACGTGATCACCTTTGGCGTGGCCCCCGCCTTGCTGGCCTGGATGTGGGGGTTTCACTTGTTGCCCCCCATGGCTCATGCCGAACTGCACAGCAAGCTGCTGCAGGCGGGCATCATCGGCAGCTTTGTATTCCTTATGGCGGGAGCCAGCCGCCTGGCGCGCTTCAACATCCAGGTGAACCCTCAGCCGTCCAATCCAGGCCGCCCAGGGAAGAAATATTTTGTCGGCATGCCCATTCCCGCAGGTGCGGGAGTGGTGGCGGCGGTGGTTCATTTTGCCGGCGGCGATCCCCTCGCACTGTGGTGGGTAGCTATTATCTGGCTGGCGCTGATGCTGGCCGCCGCCTTCCTCATGGTGAGTACCTGGCGCTTTTACAGCTTCAAGGACATTGACTGGCGGCGCCGCCATCCCTTCCGCCTCATCGTGGTCTTCGGCCTGCTCTTTGCCGCCATCTGGTTCTTCTCCCGGCCGGTTCTCTTTCTTATTGCCATGACTTACATGCTCTCCGGCGTGTTCTGGCGCCTGATGTACGTGCTCCACCGCCGCGGCGGTAATCCGCCATCCCCGCCCTACCAGGAAGCCACGGAGTTGCGATGACGCAGGATTCCAGGCCCGCTTCTCCCTCGCGCCCGTCGTCGCATGCCGTGGGCAGCTTTCGCGTGGCCATCGTCGGAGCGGCCACGCTGAAGGGCAAGGAACTGGCCGAGGTGCTGAGTGACCGCAATTTTCCCCGCCGCGACGTCAAGTTGCTCGACGACGACGAATCCCTGGGCCAACTGGAAGCCGTGGGCGATGAAATGAGCTTCGTGCAGGCGATTCGTCCCGAGCACTTCGAGAACGTGGACTTCGCCTTTTTCGCCTCCGAGGAAAGCTTTACCCGCCGGCATTGGGAAATGGCGCGGCAGGCGGGCAGCGCCATCGTAGACCTCTCCTTCGGCCTGGAAAACGTCCCCGGTGCAGTGCTGCGCTCACCCTGGGTGGAACGGCAACTTGGACGTCCTCTTTCCCCTGACCTGGAACCTGCCCCGGTGGTGGTGGCGCATCCCGCTAGCGTGGTGCTGGCCCTGCTTCTGCTGCGCGCCCAGAAGGCTGGTCGTTTGAATTCGGCGACTGTCACCCTCTATGAGCCGGCTTCCGAGCAGGGGCGGCGTGGCATGGACGAACTGCACGAGCAAACCGTCAACCTGCTCTCCTTCCATGAGTTGCCGCGGCAGGTTTTCGACACCCAGGTGGCTTTCAACCTGGTGTCGCGCTATGGCCAAAAAGCCCATTTGCCACTGGAAAGCGCGGAGCAGAGAGTGCTCAGCCATTACCAGCGCCTGACTGCGGGACAAGCGCTGCTGCCGGCCTTGATGCTGGTGCAGGCTCCCATCTTCCACGGGCACGCCTTTTCCATTTATTTTGAGATGGCAGAAATGATCTCAGTAGGCGACATGGCGCAGGCGCTGACGGGCGAGCACGTGCTCGTGAGCCGCGGGGCTGAGGAATCGCCCAGCACGGTCAGCGCCGCCGGTCAGGGCGACATTTTGCTGACCTGCCGCCACGATGCCAGCCATAAGAACGGCATTTGGGTGTGGGCCGCGGCCGATAACCTGCGCATCGTCGCCAGCGCGGCCGTGGAAATTGCGGAAGAAATGGCCACCGCCCGCCCGCGAGGCAAAATCCAGTGAAGCCCAGCTTGGGGGCAGTCCTGGCTGCATGTTTTTCTCTCGCGCTCGCAGGCTGCGGCTATCACGTCGCTGGCAAAGGCGACAAGCTGCCTACCAGCCTCCACACCCTCGCCATCCCTGCATTTGCCAATGGCACGCAGGTCTATCACATTGAGCAGGACTTGACCTCGGCAGTGGTCCGGGAATTTACTACCCGCACTCGTTACCTCGTTACCAGCCGCGATGATCACTCCGCCGACGCCACTCTGCGCGGCGCCGTGCAGTATGTTTTCGTGTTTCCTCTTACCTTTGATACGCGCACCAACCGGGTGGCCACGGTTCAGGTGCAGGTTGGGCTTAAAGTTACTCTCACTGACAAAAACGGCAAGGTGCTCTACGACAATCCCAATTACCTGTTCCGCGAGCAATACCAGGAGAGCAGCTCGCTCTCCACTTTTTTCCAGGAAGAATCACCCGCCCTGCAGCGGCTGTCGCGCGACTTTGCCCGAGCCCTGGTGAGCGACGTTCTGGAGACCTACTGATGCGCGCCTTCGCGCCTACCGAGCGTTTTGTCGCCGAAGTCAACAGCCGCAAGTTGCGTCCGGCCTACGTCTTTGTGGGCGATGAAACATTTTTCCGCCGGCGCTGCCGCGAGGCCATCCTGCAGGCGTTGGTGCCCGCCGATCTGCGCGACTTCGCTCTTTACGAATTCGACCTGGGGGAAACCGCGCTGGGCGAAATCCTCGATCGCGCCCGCACTCCTTCACTCATGGCTCCCTTCCAGGTCTTCTTCATTCGCGGGGTGAAGAATCTTTACGGGCGCGGCTCGCACGAGGCTGAATTTGAGGCTATCGAACTCTACGTTAAAAATCCCAATCCCGACGCGCTCCTGGTCTTCGTGGCCGACCACATCAGCATCCCCGCCGATGTTCGCCGCATGGACCTGACCGACAAGGAACGATACGAGAGAATCCGCGACACTTTGGGTGAATACTGCGGAATCGTGGAGCTGGCGCGGGTGGAAGAAAATGATGCCGTGCGATGGTTGAGCGAGCAAGCCGCGCAACAGGAAGCAAACATTGATGCTGACGCCGCCCGCGAGATGGTGGACGCGCTGGGCGGCGACATGATGATGATCGCCGGCGAACTGGAGAAGCTGCTGCTTTACGTGGGCGAGAAAAAGCGTATCACGCTAGGCGACGTGGAAACCATGGTGCTGGCCGCCAAGCAGCGGTCGCTTTACGAACTGACCGACGCCATCTCCGCCAAAGACCGGGTGCGCGCCCTACAAGTGCTGGATGCCATTCTCTCCACCGGCGAAGGCGAGGAGGCCGCCATCGGTCACCTTTACATGCTCTCCAAAACTTTTCGCCAGATGCTGGTTATCTTGGAGCGCAATGTACGCGATACGCGCATGCTCTGGGCGGCGCTGTGGCAAGGTTTCCGCGTGCCTCCATTCGCCGCCGAGGACATCATCAAGCAGGCCCGCCGCTATAAATCAAAGCGCGACCTGACGCGCGCCATCCGCCTGGTGGCGCGCTCCGACCTGGCGCTGCGCTCCAATCCTGCTGGCAAGCGCCTGGTTCTGGAGAAACTGGTGCTCGATCTTACTTCGGACGTCGGGCCCACTACGCCCGTATGGCAACAGGATTCTTTACCTGTTTAAGAATGGTTGTTGGTCTTGCGGGACGAACGCGACCAATTCCTCTGCCATCACGGGAGAGGCGAGCCTACTTGCATGTCAGGGGAAACCCCTCCCGCTTGACTCTGGAGCGCACTCCAGAGTGTAAGATTTTTAATCGGACGAACACCCCAGGGGGAGGAATGATCCATGCAGATCGGAGAAGTTGCTGAGCGCACATCGCTGACGGTCGACGCCATTCGCTTTTACGAACGTCGCAAGCTGTTGCCTCAACCCGGCCGCAGCACCGGGGGATTCCGCCGCTATAGCG
>DATFDP010000119.1:0-95920 GCA_035252015.1 Terriglobales bacterium | reverse complement strand
GTGGTGGCGGCCGCGGTCATTCTTGACCCGGCCTACCGCATTCGCGGCCTGCGCGATTCCAAGCTGCTCAAGCCGGAGCGGCGCGAGGTGCTGGCCGAACGCATCCGCAAGCACGCCGTCGCCATTTCCGTTGCCGCCGTGGACAACGCCCGCATTGATCAGCTCAACATCTACTGGGCTTCGGTGGAGGCCATGGTGGAGGCCGTGCGCCGCCTCTCGCCCGTTCCCGACCACCTGCTGATTGACGCCCTGCGTATTCCCTGGGAGTGCGCGCAGACCAAAATTATTCACGGCGACGCTCTCTCCGCTTCCATTGCGGCCGCCTCCATTATCGCCAAAGTGGAGCGCGACCGGTTGGTGCGCGAGTGGGCGCCCGTCTTCCCCGCCTACGATCTTGCCTCCAATAAGGGCTACAGCGCGCCCAAGCACATCGCCGCCCTGCGCAAGTACGGCCCTTCGCCCCTGCACCGCCAGTCCTTCGCCCCGGTGTGGATGGCTCCCGCTCCGCAGGAAGTGCTGGAGTTCATGCTGGCTGATGTGGCCGAAGAAGTGGCAGACGAAGCGCTCGCGGGCGACTGAGTCTTCCATATCCCTGGGTGGCAGCGGGGTGATTGGCGATCGCGCCAGCCCTTGAACCGCCCCACTCAAGCCGTTTTTGCTTGAGTGGGGCAGTTTGCGGAGTTAAGCGCAACGCATGCCTTTGACGGGGTAAGCCGCAGTGAGTAGCCAGCCGCACGCTGACGGTTCTCGGCAGAAGTCCCCATATGTCGAGTCGTGCTGAGGGTCTTCAGGCCCGAAGCATCTCGCGTGTACTACCGAAGCCGTGGCACTGCACGCGAAATGGTTCAGCGCCTCAGCATGACGGCATGGCACCGAGAACTGTCTCCTGATTTATTCTGGAAACATGCACCGACTGCTCTGCGTTACCGCCCACCCTGACGATGAAGCCGGCAACTTTGGCGGCTCGCTGCTGCTCTGTCGCGAGCGCGGCGTCGAGACGCACGTCATCTGCCTGACGCCCGGGCAGGCCGCTTCCAACCGCGGCGGCGCCCGCACCGACCAGGAACTGGCCACGCTGCGGCGCAAAGAGTTCGCCGCCTCCTGCCGGGTTCTGAAGGTCACGCATGCCGAAGTGCTCGACTATGCCGACGCTCACCTGCACCGTATTGACCTCTACAGCGTAGTGGCGGAATTGACACGCCACATGCGCCAGATTCGCCCGCAGGTGGTGCTGACCTACGGTGCCGACGGCGGTATCACCGGACATCCCGACCACGGCATGGCCGGCATTTTTGCCAGCCTGGCGTTCCAATGGGCGGGCCGCCGCAACCACTTCCCCGAGCAACTGCAGAATGGCGCAAGCCTCTATCGCCCGCAAAAGCTCTACTATACGGCCGCGCCTTTTAGCTTGCCCGGCCGGCAGCCAATTTCGCCGCCGCCGGTTACCATTAGCATCAGCATTGGCAAATTCCTGGAGGACAAGATTCGCGCCTTCCAATGCCACACCAGCCAGGCGCCACTGTTCCCCCTTTTCGAGAAGGCGGTGCGCCAGCGCGGGCAGCAGGAAGAGTTTCACTTGGCCGCCACCAGCACGCCCGGAGCGCTCAAGCCGGAGAACGACCTGTTTGATGGAGTTATAGAAGACTGATTCACCACAGAGAATACCTAGATTTTGATGTCATGGACTCCTCTGTGTCTCGGCGCCTCTGTGGTGGACTATTTGGCGGGTAGCGCCTTGATAATGTCGCTCAGCAGGTCGGGCTGATTCGTCTCCCGCTGCAGGTGCGGATACATTTCGCCGCCGTGGTAGTTGAGCGAGTAGGTGGTGAAGTAATCCGTGTTCTCCACCAATAACTGCAGGGGGCCGCTCGCCGTCTTGGTGGCTTGCAGCGCGTCGTGCCACACTTCCCGCGTGAACTTGCGGCTGTTGACGGCAATCACCTTCATGCCCGGGCCAATGCCGGCCTCGGCCGCCAGCCCGCCATGCACGGTATCCACGATCGTGCCGTCCTCCTTCAACGCCAAGCCTACGGAATACTCGGCGTTGATGGCCTTGCGCTCTTGCTCGGAAAGTTTCGACATCTCTGAGGGCGTATCCGTGTAGACCACGCGCCAGCCGCTGCCCTCGATGCCGCCCAGCGGCGCGTGCGGCACATGGGTAGTCAGCCTCTCGTGCCAGAAGCCGCGCCAATCGTAGGGTGCAATCTGGTTGAGTGCGTTCACCAGTTCGTCGAAGGTGTAGGGTTTGACCACGGGCGCCTGGTTGGGCTGCGGCGTGGGCCCGGCATAGAACAGTTTGCAGAAGTCGTTCAGCGATTTCTGGTTGTGCGTCTGCTGGCGGATAATGACGTCCGCCCACAGCCAGTCGAGCACACCTTCCGGATAAAAATCCACGCTGCGGCGCCACGATGACCATTGAGGTGTACCAAAGTACAAAATCTGGGCCGCATCGTTGGTGTCCTGCAGGTTGCTCCAGGTTCGCCCCGGACGGTGGTCGAGCATGGCGCCGGTCATGGCCAGCTCTTCGCGAAATTCCTGCGGGGTCCAAAGGCCGCTGCGCGCGGTCAACACGTCGCCCAAATAGGAAGTCAACCCTTCGTACACCCACAGCATGGTGGTGACCATGGGCTTCTCGTAATCGGGCGTGGTCAGGTCCGCAGGGCGCCGGTACTTGCCGTTCCAGGAATGAACGTACTCGTGCGGCAGCAGGCCGGCCACCAGCTTGCGTTCATCGGGATTCACCAGACCATCCTCGCCCACGCGGCTGTCGTCGGACTCATGATGCTCCAGCCCGAAGTGGGCCACGTGATTGCTCAGGCTGTAAAGAAAGTGGTAATCGCGGTAATGGCGCGCTCCGAACAATGCATACGCCTGGCTTACCAGGTTGCGGTAGTTTTGCCAGCCTTCCACGGGCGCGTCGAGCGCGGCGGCGCTGTCGGCGGCAATATCCATCTCGTGCGGGGGATACTCGCCTGCCGGGCTCAGAGGCACCACCTTGAGGTATTCGCCCGCAATTACGGGCGAGTCCACCAGGGTATATAGCGACACCGGCTTAAATTGGACTTCGTCGCCGCTTTGATTGGCAATGGGCAGCGCGGTGCCAAACTTCCAACCCGCAGGCAGGCGCAGGCTGGCAGTGTAGGTGATCTGGTCGGCAGGCCAGCCCTTGGGATAGAGCAACACCTGGTTGAAACTGACAACAGTCATGCGTGCTGTGGCCGAAGCTGCCCCGGAAAAGCCGTGCTCGGCCGCGGGCGACAAATAGTCGAGCGACGCTTCCACGCTGGTGACGCCCGCCGGGACTTCCACGTGAAAAGTGAACATATCGGTGAGATCGCGGCGCCAGTTGAGCGTCTGGCCGTTGGCGGTGAATTTCAGGCCGGCTACATCCACGATCGGCCCGTCGGGCGCGTGTTCTCCTGGAATCCACTTGGGGTAATAGAGAGTAAGCGTGCCGGGGGTTGCGGGAATGGTCAGCTTGGCATGAAAAATCTTGCGCGGCGCCTCGGTGGCATCCACCGCCAGGGTGATGCCGGGCGCTTTAGGCTGAGCTAAGGAAGGAAGCGAAAAGATAATAACTGCAGAGACCGCGACCAGCGCACGGCAGCGGGGGAGAGACATGCGCACGCTCCTCGATATGATGAGTTCGGCCCAGTGGGCGAAAACTTATCAATATATCAGTTTGGAGCAGGTCGTGTCGAAAAACGGGACATATCGTTTGGCGATATAATGTCATTCACCCCCGAGACGGGGAGAACACCGAGAACCCCAAAATGAACTTTTTTTGGTTTTCTCTGCGTCTCTGCGGTGAGACTTATTGGCGTTCCCCGGACTTAAACTCCGTCCACGGTCCCGCTTTCATGTCGCGCAGCTTGGGAGCTTGCCAGTCGTACTGCGGATGCGCCGCGAGGAAATCCTTGGCCAGAAAATCGTCCCCGCAGGGGTGTCCGGCGCGCGCCCACATGCTCATGCCGGCAGCCAGTTGGCTATCCGTCGCCTTGCCTTGCACTGCGCCGCCCGGGTAGTACGGCCCCCAATCCCACTCCGGAATGCCGCGCGATGAAACGTCGGTGTGGCCGCACAGAGTACGCTCGTCCGGGCTTTCTTTCTTTTCGTAACTGTCGCCGTGGTCGGAGAGGAATTGCTCCGCCATAGTCACATCAATTTTGCCTCGGTTGAGCTTCATCACCTGTTCCCAGCGCACCCGGCGTGCGTTGGGCGAGGAGCCCAGATTGCTGGAATCGAAGCTGGTCTCATCCTTCAGGACCTGCGGATCGCGGGCGAAGTTAGAACTGACGAAGTAGCCGTCCTTCGTCTTCCATAGGGGCGTGCGCTTCAGGCCCAGTTCGAGGTAACCGATCTCTCCCGTCTTGCGATCTCCGATCAGCCAGTCGTTGGCGTAGCCGCCGTTGTCGCCCTGGCGCATGATGTGTGCGTAGCTGTCAATGGAGTTGGCGTACTGCAGCGCCTTGCGCGAACGCACAAATTCGGGAATGCCGTTGGGATCCCAGCCATGGAACTGGGTGATGGTAGTCTCGCTGACCATCAGGCCGTCGGAGTTGATGCCGAAATCGTCATCGCTAGTAATCACGCCGGGGATACCGTCCATCAGGATGCGGTACCCGTGTTGGGGCGCGATATCGAACATGACAGTCCAGCGCGAGCCCACCAGGTAGCTCGTCCAGTTATTGTGGGCGATTACGATCTGATGGTCTTTGGTGTAGCTGCCCGTAGCTACGAAGGCGCTGCAGTTGCCGGGACTGTGCAAGGGCGGGGCGCCGGCCACTTTGTTCTTTTCGTTCAGCCAGGGCACATAGTAATCGGGCACCTCTTCGAAGGCATTGAGCGCCACCACGTCGTCAACGTCAAGGGCCACGCCGCGCGCCTTCAGGCCTTCGGCGATGCCGGTCAGTTCCTGCCGGTATTCCGCCTCGATGTGCGGCCACAACATATTGCGCGCTGCCTGGCGGAAGAACGGCCAGTCGCGTTTGGTGTCGTGCACGTCGCGCAGCTGGATAGCCTCGAAGGTATCCTTGATTTCAGGCGCCAGCAGGTAGCCGTGCTGAAACCCGATCTGCTCCGGCGAGCCTTCCAGGTGAACATAAGTCCAGCCGCCGCGCTCGAAGCGGTAGGCGTTGCCCAGGCGCGGGTCTTTGACGCTGGGTTCCTGCACACCTCTCGGCTGGCGTGCCGCGGCCTGCACCACGCGCCGATTTGGACCACTGACCAGAAAGAAAGCCGCCGCGCAGAAACTGAGCAGCAGCAGACTCAGTACAGGAAGCAACTGTGGAGGTTTCGAGCTCTGCATGTTCTGTAGCTCCGGAATGTCGAGCAACTCGCGCCAGCATTATACGATTGTCGCTGGTGAGGGCGTCACTCCGGCTGCCGAAAGTGCAATCAGCATTCAGCAATCAGCATTCAGCCACTGGGACTGGCAATTTAGCTGGAGGAGGTTCGTGACTCGGCATTTTTTAGGCTGATTGCTGATTACTGAGTGCTGAATGCCGTCTTTCTCATTCATCAATCTTCGATCATCAATCGTCAATTATCTGCTGCTATGATTTCCCGTGACTGTGCGCAAAGGTATCTTCATCACCATCGAAGGTCTGGACGGCTGCGGCAAGAGCACGCAACTGGAGAGGTTGGCCGCTGTGTTGTGCGCTGACGACCTTGATGTCCTCACCACCCGCGAGCCCGGGGGCACGCCGCTGGGCGACCGCATCCGCGGCGTTCTGCTGGACTCAGCCACCACAGGCCTCTCTCCCTGGGCGGAGATGGCGCTCATGTTCGCATCCCGCGCCCAGCACTTGCACGAGGTAATCCTGCCGGCGCTGGAGAAGGGGCGCATCGTGCTCTGCGACCGCTTTACCGATTCCACCGAGGCCTACCAGGGCGGCGGGCGCAAGCTGGGCAGCGACGCCGTTCTCACCCTGCATCGCGTGCTCTGCGGCAATCTTCAGCCCGATCTGACGATCCTGATGGACTCCGACCCTGCCGCTTCCGTAGCCCGGGCTCGCCGCCGAAACCGGGCACGCGTGGCCACCGACGCCGGCGAAGCCGACGAAAACCGCTTTGAGCGCGAGAGCCGGGCGTTTTTCGAACGCGTGCATAACGCCTACCTGGCCATCGCCCGGCGTGAAGCCCACCGTTTCTTCGTGGTGGACGCCCGCCGCCCTCCCGAAGTGGTGCACCCGGAAATCGTGGCCGCCGTGCGGGAACGCTTCAGGCTGGCCGCGCGCACGGGTTGATGGCAATCCTGCGCATAACAGCAGGGCGCTCGCCTGCCGTGTAGCGGCCTGCTCCCGCTTCGGCCACTGCACTGGCAAAAAAGCCCGAATCGGCTGGCGATTCGGGCCCGCTCCCTGCTAGGAACGATTGCTTTCAGTGATCCCTGTCGCCGGAAATGAAGGGTGTTGCCAACCACGGCGCCACCAGCACCCCCGAGCCGCTAACCGTAGCGCAACCAGCGGCTCCAGGACCTTTGGCGCAGCCCCACCAGTTTCCTGTGGCATTGACCGTCCCAGAGTTGAGGTTGTCCACACCAATGGCATGGCCGATGAAATTGTTCAGGTGCACCTCGACCTCAGCCCCGGTATTCACGGCCACGTCCACCGCCTCTTTGCGGATCAGGTTCTGCGAGATCACTGTGCCCGAGGCCGGCGACACCCCGAGCACGTTGATGCCCGTCGGTCCAGGCGTCGCAGCATCGTCGGTGTCCTTGCCATTGCCGGCAATGTAGTTGCCGATAATCGCGTTGTCGGTCAGGTCTTGGCCAGGCGCATGGCTGTGCAGAGCGACCCCGGGCAGGCCATTTCCGGTGAGGACGTTCTGGATCACCACGTTTGCGGAGTCCCGGGTCCCGGGAATGGAGTCGAAGATTCCGACGCCGGCCCCTTCACCCTTCAGCCCATTGCGGCGCGAAATATTGTTAGCAATGGTGTTACGGAACACTCCCAGTGGGGCATTGGAGTTAGTCAGAGCAGCGGGAGGATGGGAAGCCAGGGTGATGCCGCAGTCAAACGGGTTGTCCTGCACCACATTTCCGGTGATGAGGTTGTCATGAGCCGCGCCTGTGTCGTCGCTGATCAGGATGCCGCCGGCATTATCTGCAACATAGTTGTTCGTCACCGTCGTATGATCGGCGCCGCTCAGGTGCACTCCCTCGCCACAGTCGAAACCCTCCGCTGTCTCGAAGGACGGAATTCCCGGACAGTCAGGCCCGGGGACAAGACTCTTATCGTTATTGACTACGTGGTTATCCGCCAGAGTCACGAAGGAAGCGTTGGCGACGAGAATACCTTCGTATTTGGCGTTGCGGATGCTAAAGCCCTTGACCAGCACATCGCGTAGTTGGGGCGTATCAATGCCGTCTATGTAAAGGCCGTTGGACATGCCCGAAGCATCAATGATCGTATTGCCCTTGCCGGCACCAAGCAGGGACAAGGGTTTGGCTATGACCACATTCTCTTGGTAGGTACCGGCCGCGACCTGAATCGTGTCATTGGGAGCAGCCGCCGTAACCGCCGCCATGATGGTTTTGTAGCACCCCGATGTTCCGCCAGGGTTGACGCATAAGGTGGCGGCGGTGGCCGGCAGGCCCAGCGCGAAAATTACTCCGGAGATGATGAGGAAGAAGTAAATGCGGGCGATAGGACAGTCTTTCGATGCTTTCATTACGCAAACCTCCTCGATGAGTGAGTAGACACACTTGCCGCCGCGGCCGGCGCAGCTTTCAGCGACCTGGGGGCGAACAGTAGACCGGCTACCACTTGCAAACATCCCTGCAGGATTGAAAGCGAGCCCTGGGCATTGCTCGGGCCGCAGGCACCGCGCTCCTGGCGGTGTTTACGATGGCATCCATTTTGTCTGCTGCGCCGGAAGTAGTCAAGCCCAACAATGTCGTAAGCCGATAATGTCGTCTTACGACTTAGTGGTGGAGGGTGGCTGGTCTTCCCCGGCTATACTGATATGTGCTCAAAATGCGACCGGGTGCAAGAGCGGCTGAATCTCAGCTCCTTTAGCGAATACTTGCACTTTGCCAAGTTGATAATTGAGAGGGTAAAGAAGGTACGTTGAAGTTGGTACGAGCCGACTGCCGCTTAGAGGAAATGTTTGAGGCCCCTTCGGTCCGGAGACGTCACTTCCCATGAGTCCCAATGCACCAGTTGCAGCCGTCATTTTACGTTGTAGGCTGAGATCTACCATGGCGGCGCGAGTTGGACGCCAGAGTAGTATTCCGCAGGCTTTGCAATCGTCAATCGCCAATCTACAATCGTCAATCCATGCGATACGCCCTGCTCCTGCTCAGTTGTGCTGTTCTTTGCTCATCCGCCAGCGCGCAACTTCAACCCTCTGATCTTTATCGCCTGCGGTCGGTGATTGACGTCGCCTTCTCGCCCGATGGCAACCACATTGCCTACGTGGTGCAGAGCAACGACGGCCCCGGCAGGCCTTATGAACAGATCTGGATCATGGATCTGCGCAGCGGTAAAAGTGTGCGATTGAGCGCGGGCGCGGACACTTCCGGAAGCCCGGTGTGGTCGCCCAGCGGGGAGTGGCTGGCCTACGACGGTGATTCCGGCGGCAAGTCGGGCTTGTTCATTGCGCACGCCAACGGCTCGGGAGTTCGCTTCTTGGCGCCGAGCGAATCCACCAACAGCCCGGAGCCGCATGTGGGACGAACTATCGCCTGGTCACCGGACAGCAAGCAGATTGCCTTCGTTTCCGCCCAAGCCGGCCCGGAGACCAAGGATGCCAGCGGCGACCCCATGGTCATCACTCGCTATCTATACAAGCCCGACTACTGGGAAGGGAACACGCATTTCAACGACAATCGCCGCCTGCATATCTTTGTGGCGGAGTTGGCGTCCGGAAGAGTGCGGCAACTGACCCAGGGCGCTGGTTATGAGCACTCGATTGATTGGTCGCCGGACAGCAAGGAAATTGTGTACGCCGCGGAGCATGGCCCTGACGCCGACCGCTTTTTCAACTATGACCTGTTCACGGTGTCACCGGCGGACGGCGCCATCCACCAACTGACCGCCACCGAAGGAGTGGAGTACAACCCACGCTGGTCGCCCGACGGCCGCATGATTGCTTTTGCCGCTACCAAACGCGGACTCACCGACCGCGAAACCAACATGGAAGACACGCATGTCTGGGTGATGAACGCCGACGGCAGCAACCGTCGCGAAATCGGCGGAACAATTGACAATCGCCAGGGCGCTCCGGAGTGGGCTCCTGACGGCAAGGCCCTTTACTTCACCGTGCAGGAGCGCGGCAACGACCACCTCTATCGTTTGCCGATCAATACTGGCGCGCCGGAGATGATAGTGGACGAAACCGGCTGGGTAGGTACTTTCTCCGTCGCCAAGGATGGCGCGGTTGCCTATAGCTTCACAACTCCCACCGATTCTTCAGAGCTGTTCTTGCGGCCAGCTTCCGGCGGAGCCTCCCGCCAGTTGACTGACCTCAACCGCCAGGTGCTGGCCGGCAAACAAACTGCGCCGGTGGAATCGTTCACCTTCCTGAGCAATGACTTTAAGTGGAGCGTGGAGGCCTTCCTCACCAAGCCCATCGCTTTCACGTCCGAGCACAGGTACCCACTCATCCTGAACATTCATGGCGGGCCCCACGGGCAGCAAGGACCAGAATTAAGCTTTCGCAATCAGGCTTACGCCGCGCACGGTTATGCGGTCCTGAACGTGAACTACCGCGGCTCGACCGGCTACGGCCAGAAGTTTGCCGACGCCGTTTTTGCCGACCAGGACGGCCACGAAGCCATGGACGTGCTCTACGCGGTGAATGCCGCTCTGCGCCGCTATCCCTGGATTGACCGCGAGCGCATGGGCATTGAGGGCGTGAGCTATGGCGGGCAGCTCACCGACTGGCTGATTACCCAGACCAACATCTTTAAGGCGGCAATTCCCATCGCCGGCATCAGCAATTTCATCTCCTACAACTACATGACCTACTACAACCAGTACGAGGCGATGGAGTGGGGCGCCTACCCGCATCAGGGAAACCTGATGGATGTGCTTTGGGAACGGTCAGCGCTCAAGCACGTGGCTAACGTCAGCACGCCTACGATGTTTATGCATGGAGAAAACGATCCCGACGTGCCCATTGCCGAGGCGGAGCAGATGTACATTGCGCTCAAAGACGTGGGTGTGGAGACCGTGTTTGTTCGCTACCCTCGCGAAGGTCACGGTCTGCGCGAGCCCAAGCACCAGGTGGACAGCATAGAGCGCGCTTTCGCCTGGTACGACCGGCACTTCGCCGCACCGCAGCCCAAGCCGACACCGGCAATTCCTTGAATTCATTCAGCACAGAGGCATAGAGAATTGAAGAACTAAAATTAAAAATGATGCATGCAGAATGGCAATACTCAGTTGGGCGTGGTTTTCATTCTTCATTCTTCAAATCACTTACAATCATAGATTGAACATTTCTGTGCCTCTGTCTCTGTGGCGAACATGGGTTTCTCTGACTTTCACGGCAATGCCGAAACCGTCCACCGCCTGCGCGAGATGCTGGCGCGCGACCGCTTTCCTCACGCCCTGATCCTCGCCGGCCCGCGGGGTGCGGGCAAATACACGCTGGCGCAGATGGTGGCCAAGGCCATGAACTGCCTGGAGAAGCCGCAGGATGCCGAGGGCCTGCCCGACTTCTGCGGCCGCTGCGCCAACTGCGTGCGCATCGCAGAAGCCGACGACCTGGAAGCACGCTGCGCGGAGGCAGTGGAAGCCCGCGAAGGGCTGCGTGAAACCGATAAAAAAGAAACCCGCATTTTCGTGCAGACCCACCCCGACGTGCTGGTTATCCCGCCCGATCCGCCGCAGATGCTCATCAAGGTGGACCAGGTGCGGCGGGTGATTGAGACCATCTACTACCGTCCGGGCGAAGGCCACCACCGGGTTTACATCTTCACCCAATCGGCTTTCATGAAGGAGGCAGCCAACTCTCTGCTCAAAGTGCTGGAGGAACCGCCCGAGTTCGCAACGCTCTTCCTGCTGGCTGAAAACCCGGGGCAGTTGCTGCCTACCATTCGCTCGCGCTGCATCACGCTGAACCTTTCGGCGTTGCAGGCCGAGGAGATCGAGCGCGATCTGGCCGGGCAGCGCCCGCAATGGTCGCCCAAGCAGCGAGCGCTGGTGGCGCGCCTGGCTGAGGGGGCTGTCGGCCGCGCCCGCAATTTCGATGTGGAAGCTTATGCGGCGGCTCGCGCCGACGCCCTGGTACTGCTGCGCTCCGCGCTTTCCGGCGCCGACCACAGCGCGTTGTTTAAGGTCACCGAAACTTACCGCGCGGGAGCCGAAGGCCAGGAGAAAACTCAGCGCCTGATCCGGGCGCTCTATTCCCTGCTCCAGGACCTGGCGTTCTTTACAAATCACACGCCCGATCTGGCGCGGAATACGGATGTCAACGCGGAATTGAAGTCGCTGGCCGCCGGTGTGGATTTTGCCTGGCTGGCTGCAGCCAGCGAGCGCCTGGGCGAAGTGGAAAGCGGAATGCGTCGCAACCTGTTGCGATCATTGTCGCTGGACGCGTTTGCCACGGCGCTGGAGAAGGGCTGAGGAACGGTCCCTGGCACCTAGTGTTTAGCGTCTAGCTTCTAGCTACTAGCTCCTAGCTTGTAGCTCTTGGCAATCCGCCATTAGTCAAGGATCGCGCTTTCTGAGACAGCGGGCGGTACCTTCGCCATGTGACTACCGTCACCTGTCGCATTTTGCGATAAACTGCCGCAGCATTGTTTCGACACCGTTCTCTGTGGTAGCTTAAACGCAGTCTCACACCCCTACTAGTTCTTCACGCAAGGCAATAAAGGGTGTTTACTCCGCGCGACAGCGTGCGCGATTGCAACCATGGACGGTGGTCACATGAAAGATAGCCTGGATGCGACAGCGGTGGAACGCGCGCCGGAGGCGGAAGAATTTTCCAACCGCAAGCTGATTCGCCCTCTGCTCAACCACAACAATGAGCGCAACCATCGTGCCGAGGCACCGATGGAGCGGCGCGATCGGTCGAACGGTCCTGCGCCCCGCAAAAATGTTCCTGCCGAGCAGACCAACGCGGAGAACTTCTACTACCAGAAGCAGATGCAGAGCCACACCCCTATGGTCGTGGTACTGCAGGATGGCGAGGAGATTCACGGCGTCATCGAGTGGTACGACAAGAACTGCATTAAGATGGTACGCAACGGCCAGCCGAACATCATGGTTTACAAACCCTCTATCAAGTACATGTACAAGGAATCGGAGAACGGGCGGAAGTAGCGGAGCTGGTTTAGGCTTTTGGCTCTTAGCTGTTTCCCGTTCCCGATTACCGACTCCGCTTTCCTCCTGCTTTTCCATTTCCTTTCAAATCATCCGCTAGCGTCAGTAGCCAAGAGCTAAAAGCCAATGGCTAAGAGCCAGATTTTCCGCTCCGCCTAAGTAGTACAATTGCCGGCTTTCCGGAGGACGAAATGCGAACTCTGATTGCCGGCTGTGCGCTATTGCTGTTGCTGGCCGGCGTAGTCGCGGCTCAGGAGACCGAAACCGAGCGCGAGGCCGGACGCGATGTGGTGCGGCAGATTCATGAATTGGACCAGTCGTTGAATGTTTCCCAGATGGTGGCGCGGCTGACCGCGGCCGACAAAGGCCGCGACCAGGTGATCGCGCGGGTTAAGCAATTGCTCGACACCGAACTGATGCCGATGAGCGACTGGATCACGCAACACCCGGAGATCGGCTTCCGGGAAACGCAGGCCGTCGAAAAGCTCACCTCTTATCTTCAGGCCCACGATTTCGATGTCACCAAGGGGGTGGCTGGCCTGCCCACCGCTTTCGTGGCCAAATATCGCCGTGGCACTCCCGGTCCCAACCTAGGCGTGATTGTGGAATATGACGCGCTGCGTGGCACCAAGGGCGCGTTTCATGGTGACCAGCACAGCGCCCAGGGCCCGGTCGGCCTGGCCACAGCGATCGCCATGGCCGAGTTCCTCACGCGCACGCATACACCGGGGACGGTGACCGTCTACGGCACGCCGGGCGAGGAGATGATGCCGCCGGAGGCCAAGACAGTGATGTGGGAGGCCGGAGTATTCAAAGGCGCCGACATCATCGTGCGCAGCCATTCCTTCAACGTGACGCGGCACGCTGCCCCGGGCTTCGGCACCTGCTGCATGAATATTGACGGCGTGAAATACAACTTCTCCGGCGCGCCCGCGCACGAACTCACTTCCTGGAATGGACGAAATGCGCTGGAAGCGGTGATCAAGCTGTTCAACAACATTGACGCGGTGCGCAGCAACATGCGCCCGGAAACCCGCATCCAGGGCGTGATTACCGAAGGCGGCGCAGCGCCCAACGTGGTGCCGGATAAAGCTGCTGCCGATTTCTACATCCGCTATCCCGATTCCGTCTACCTGGAGCAGGTAACCAAGTGGGTGGACGATGCAGCGCAAGCGGCCGCCCTGGCCACCGGCACCAAGTTGAAAATTGAACATTATGGCCATGACCGCGATGGAATTTCGGTGGCTACGCTGCAGGAATTGTCATTTGCGTATATGAAGCAGTTTGGCGCAATTGGGATTGATCCCGAGCCCGGCAAGCCTCAGGGCTACGAGGAAACGGGCAGCGTTTCCAGCCAGATTCCGGGTCTGGAGGTAACGGCGAAATCTTCTAATTGGGCCAACCACACCTATGGAATGGAGGCTGACGCTCTCACCGATGTGGGCCATCACGGCTTCCTGGTGGATGCTGAGACCATGGCGGCGGTGCTCTACGATTACGCCACGCATCCCGAGTATCGACAGGCGGTGAACACCGAGTTCACGCGCGTCAAGTCATTATTCGCCGAGTACCAGGCGGCGCTGCAAAAGGCCTATCCCCAGCCGGCGGTGCCGGAACCGAAGTAGCAATAGCTAACACCGTGGCTGAAGCCCAGATTCTTGGCAACGGTTCCGTGCGGCTGAAGCCGCACGCTTCCACAGTGCGGTGCGAATTCTCTTTATCGAGGAACGAGACGGTCGCGCAGCTCGGGATGACAGTATTGCAGGGGGCTAAGAATGAATCCGGGCCGGGGGGACAAGCTGGCGGGAACCGGACTGCTCCTGAGCGCGCACGAATTCCACTCCGTACAAATACACCATGCGGTTGCGGACCACGCCCGAGCAGCGGCTGGGCTCACCGGAGTGCGGCTTGATGAATTCGACTTCGACGCGCGCCCCCAGCTCGAAATCGGCTACGGCGAACAAGTACATACCGCCTTCGCTCACACGCAGGCCATAACCATCCATTACGCCGGCATCGCTGAAGATGCGCACGGGCGCTCTCAGCCAATGACGCCGCCACCGGCGCCGTTCCCGCCTGGTTGACCAGTTGGGCATATCCCTACCATTATCGCGAGGGTGTAGCGGCATCGAAAGTTACGGACGTTCAAGGCAGGTACATCAGGCGTTCTGCGTAGTCGGCGCCGTGCAACTGGGCTGATTGCTAATCTGCGTGTGTGGATTGGTGCTTTGGTTGGTAAAGGTTCAAAACTGCCTGCTTTGATAAACGGTAACGGTAGCCGCGCCACTCGATGACGTTGGTGACAGCGGAGGTCAGGTGACCATAGAGCCACGTCCAGGTGGCCAGGGGGACCAGCCAGGTAAATGTCCAGCCGTGGCGCTGGAACCAGAGTCGAGAGTGCGGCAGGGCAATAGCCGCAAGCTTCTCGCGCGCTGTTCCCTTCAGCATACCTGCCGCTAGTAGAACTGCCAGCACTGCTCCGGCTAGTCCGTGGCCTTCCAACAGCGCCACTATGCAGGTCACCATTGCGGTGCAATAGATCAGGGTGGCAACGAAAGAAAGCGCCCACAAACGAGGCGCATAAACGCGGGTGATAACCAGCTGCCGCTGGATCCAGCGCAGCAAATCGCCGGCGCCAATATGATCGCTGCTCACCACCAGCGCGCCGGGCGCGAAGCGGAGCTGTAGCTTCGCCGAACGCACCGCGTCGGTGAGCACATAGTCATCACTGGCGGTGCTGGCCCACAGCGATTCCACTCCCAACCGGAAAAACAAATCTTTGCGCAGGGCCATGGCGCCACCCCAGACAAATTCGATTTTGCCCGGACCGAAAGTACCGAAGATTACCGCATTCCACGCGCTGCGCAAAGCTGACCAGAAACCTGCCGGTTGCGGCAGGTAAACGCGGTACCCGGTGGTCGCGCCAACTTCGGTTTCAGCCAACGGAGCAACCAGGGCGCGTAGCCATCCGCGGCTGACCCGTCCGTCGGAATCGGCGAAGGCCAGCACTCGAGTTTGTGGCCGCACAGCATGCACTCCCGCCACCAGGTTTTGCAGCTTCTCCGCCGCACCGGCGGGCCGGCCCTCCGAGAACACAACTCGCGCTTTCGGCGGGATCACATCTGGAGGAACATCGGCCGGCGAGCGTGCGGCCATGATCAGCTCGTATTCGGGATAATCGAGACTGGCCAGCGAAGCCAGGTTTTCCTGCAAGTCCTGGTCGTGGCCTTTAATCGGAACGATCAGGCTGACGGGCGGCAGGAAGGCACTTTGCTCCTGATCCGGGAGGCGTTGGCGATAGTAGCGGAATTTTTCCCGCTCGCCGCGCCAGGAAGACGCCGCCAGCAGCACAGCTGGAGCTACCAGGATGACGAACAGCCACATGCGCTCTCTCGCTCACGTGAGCGCCGAGCCGCCGCGCTCAGTTCTGTATTGTATAGATCAGGACCTCGGCGCCGTGGTCGCCGCGCGCCGGAACCGCCACGTAAAGGCGGTCGAATCCCTTTCCCAACTTTCCAAAATACCCTGCGGTTCGCGCTCCCAACTGGGAAGGAATGTTCGTGAGCAGGCCGTAGTGGTCGGCATCCCGCTGCTGAAACACGCTGATGTAGCCTTCGCCGCCGCTCGCATAAATGCGCTTGCGCGGGGCATCGTAGTACAGGTCGTCAGAATCCTGCACACAAGGCAAGGTGGCCACCACGTGGCCCGAATTCGTGTCCACCACCAGCAGCCGTGGCGGTTCGCGTGTGACCACGAAGACGCGGTGGTCGGCCTCGTCCAGAGCCATGGGAAAGTTACTTTCTTGTTTTATCGGCCAGCGCGTGATGCCGCCGGTCTGGCGATTGATGGCGGCAATCTGCTGCAGGCCGGGCAGGTTGACGTAGATATTTGGGCCTGATTTTTCCAGCTGGAACGATTCCGGGTGTGCCCCTAGCTTGAATTCCTGCGGCAGGCGCTGACTAGTAGTCACATCCACCATGGCAATGGCGCCGTCACCATATCCGACGTAGAGGCGCTTGGCCGATGGGTCATAACGCAGGTTGTCCACGTCGTCACCGAAATCAATGGTAGCCGGATGCGCATGCGAGTCGGCGTTGAAGATGTAGAGCTTGCCCTCATCGCTGCCCACGAAGATCTTCTTTACCTCCGGTGCATAGGCCACTCCCTGTGGCTTGGGAATGCCGGGAATGGTGTGCGCTACAACGCCGCGCGAGAGGTCAATTACCTCCTCAGCGTTGTTGCCCAGAGCAGAGACGAACATGGTGCCCTCGGGTCCGAGCGCGAAGTGGTCAATGCGGCCATGCACGTCCGGCATGGGAATGGAGCCGGTCAGGGTCAGGGGGGCATCGGAGGATTGCGTTTGCGCAACCGCCAGGGCGCCGCTCAGAACTGCAGCAGTCAAAAGAGTGCGAAGGAAATGTTCTGGAATGTTCATTGCGTTCGCGTCGGCATTCAGATTAGCGATTCTCGCGGCGCTCCTGGTTATTGGGACGCGGCCGGCATATCCAAATGCCGTATCAGCCACGGAATAATCACTTTGTTGAAAATCACGGGATCAGGCCACGCGCCCACCTGCCGCCCCAAGTGTCCACCCTGGGGATTGATCCATGCGTCTTTGGGAATGTCGCCGTTGTCCAAGATGAGATAAATGTCGGACATAGGGACCAGCGTGTCCTTCACCCCCGCAATGATCAGCATGGGCGTAGTGGGCTGCCCGATCAAGTGCTGGTTCACCAGCGACATCTGCGGCGAAATCTTGTTCGCCTCTTCGATGGTCTTCACGCCGTAAAGGAATTGAAACACCTGAGAGAGGCCGAACAGGTATTCGCGGTTGCGCAGCATCTCATCTTCGTGCAGTCCGTGGATATAGCCGGCGTGTACGCCGGGCGACTGGGCGATCACGCACTTGAGTCGGGAGCGCTCCACGATGGCCAGCTTGGTAGCCCAGTAAGCCCCCCAGCTCTGGCCTTCGGCGGCAATGCGAACTTTGTCCACGTCCGGGCGGGCAAGTAGCCAGTCAATGACACGCGAGTAGAGGCGGTCAGCGGTGGGGCTAGCCTTGATGGGCGCCTGGCCGGTTCCCGGCGTATCCACGGCGATGTACCCGATGCCGTGAGGGATGGCGGCGTCGAAGCTCAGCGACATGGTTTCTTTGCGGCTATCAGCGCCATTAATCGCAATCACCATGGGCACGGGGCCTTTGGTCTCTTTAGGCATGCGCAGATAGCCAACGACTTCTTTGCCTTCAAACGGGATGCGCACCACCTGAAGAGGCGGATCGAGCAGGCGGCCGTGGGCCACGAAGGCTTCCAGCGACTTGTTGTAAGAACGCAGCTTGCCTGGCGAAATAGGCACCGGCCAGTTGCCGAAATAGTAGAGCCGCCAGGCGCGCAGGTAGGCGGCATTGGCTTTATCGCGATCACTGCCCTCCAGCGACTTGCCTTGCGCCATGTAGCGGTCGGCCACGGCATCGAAGGCAGCTGCCCATTCATCCATGTCTTTCGTCTTGATGTGTTCAAAGGCCTCGCTCACATCCGCCGGATCCAGCCCGATCATGGGATACATCCCCATGCGGGCGCGGGCCAAGGCTTCACTCTTGATTTCTTCCAGACTGCGCTCCCGCGGCGGCTCCTGGGCGGCGAAAGCTCCAGCAGTCATCGCGGTCACAAGGAGTAAGGCGAGAATGGTAGAGAAGGCGGCAAATCTTGACACCCGTGTTTCCCCCTTTGGCCTGTACTCAAACGCACAACTTCCTCAGAATTTCTCAGCGACCTCTGCGTTGAAGCTTGCTAGTGAACAGTCGCAGTCGTCTGCCCACGCTTCAGGTGCTGATCCAGATACGTCATGGCAGTCTCGAATGCCTTCTCCTGCACCGCATCCGGCTTATAGGACCCGTCCGCTTCGCGGTAGCTGAAAACGTAACCGTGCACGGGATGGTTGTAGCTCACCCAGGTCACATCCTTGCCCGCTTCCTTCATCCACTCGTAGGTCAGCTTGAAAATGCCCTGCAAGTGGTCCTGGTCACGGCCCATGATCAGGATAGGAGTGTGGATGGTCTTGATGCGCTCCATGGCGGCAGCCTTGTTGGCATTGCGGCGCACGACCTCGATGTCCTGATACTGAATTTCCGTGCCTTCGCGAGGGGCGCTGGGCCCGGTGTTGACACTCAGGAACTCGTGGGCGGCGGGCTCGATGCATACGCCTGCGTTAAAGTCGTATTGGCTGGCGGCTTTGAGGATCATTTCCCCGCTGTGGCTCACCCCCATGGCACCGATCCCGTTCTTGTCCACATAGGGGAGCGTTCTCAGATAACGCAGGATGGCAATCAGGTCTTCGTGGTCAAGCGTGGGATTGGATTTCAGCATGCGCCGGCCGCCGCTGATGCTGTCCGGCAGGTTGTGGCCGGAATGATATTCGTCTTCATAAAAGTGCGGCACTTCATTGCGGTAGTTGATAGTAGCCACGACGTAGCCGCGCGCGATCATGCGGTCCTGCATAGGCGCCAATCGCCGCGTAAGGTCCTCAACTTTCAGCATGCCCTCTCTGCCCTCGCCAAAGCCCATGGTGACGACGGGGAAGGGGCCGTTGCCAGCGGGCTTGCGCACAGCGATGGGAACGTAGATTTCGTCTTTGGTGAGGACGAAGGTGTAGTCGGCGGGAATGTCCGAGCCAGGCACCGGCTTGCGGATCACGTAGCCGTGGGAGGGAGTTTCCTCCGCCGCGGGAGCGCCGCCCGGCAGCTGCGCCCAGGTTGTCGGCACAATCCTGGGGATCAACAGAAACGCCCCAAACATTCCAAGCGAGCCCAAGACGAGCAATGTGAAACGGAGCATGCGATGGCTCCTACGCCAAAATTGGTATGATGCTTCTACCACTCGACCGCTCCGTGGTCAAGGCTTTGCATGGGCGAACCGTCGAAGCTTTGAAAACGAGCCTTCAGCCTGTCCCTTAGCCAAGGTTCCGTTTGTCTGTATCATCTTCTGACCTGATGCCGAACCATGGGAGCGAACAAAACGTCAGCAGAGCGGCCTTCACCTATCCCGACTTCGTCTCCTACGAGGTCGGTCGGCTCTTCATTGTGCTCGCGCTGGAAATGCAGTCGGTGGCGGTTGGCTGGCAGGTTTACGACATTACCAAGCGACCCCTGGATCTCGGCCTGGTGGGTCTGGCACAGTTTTTGCCGGGAGTTTTTCTGTTCCTGGTCTCCGGCCAGGTGGCCGACCGTTTCGACCGCCGCCACCTGTTGCTGCTGTGTTACGGCGGGTTTGCCATCTGCTCGGGACTGCTGCTGAAGATCGCCTGGCGCGGCAGCTCTTCCGTGAACGCCATCTACATGGTGCTGGTGTTGCTGGGGATAGTGCGTTCCTTCAATGGCCCCGCCGGGCGTGCCTTGCTGCCGCAACTGGTTCCCGAGGAATACTTCCCCAGCGCAGTGGCCTGGAACGCCAGCGTATTTCAAAGCGCCACCATCATGGGCCCGGTGGTCGGTGGGCTGATCTATGCCGCTTTCCGCGGACCCGCTGCGGTGTATGCCACCGCCATGGCGGGCGGCGCCATTGCTTTGTTCGCTCTGAGCCGGCTCAAGCACCGTATGCGTATCCGCCGCAAGGAGCCGGTAGGTTTAGCCAGCGTCCTTGCCGGTTTCCGCTATGTGTGGCAGCAGAAATTGATCCTGGGCTCCATTTCCCTGGACATGTTTGCGGTACTGCTGGGAGGTGCGGTCGCGCTGCTTCCGGTTTATGCGCGTGAAATTCTGCACACCGGTCCGTGGGGCCTGGGCCTGCTGCGCAGCGCGCCAGGAGTGGGCGCGGCGATTATGGCCCTGCTACTGGCGCACCGGCCGCTGCGTGGCCGCGTGGGCGCCACCATGTTATGGTGCGTGGCCGGATTCGGCGTGTTCACCATTGTGTTTGGCCTCTCCCGCAGCATGGTGATTTCTTTGCTGGCGCTGGCACTAGTGGGCGCTACCGACATGGTGAGCGTGGTCATCCGCGGCACCTTGGTGCAACTGGCCACGCCGGACGACATGCGCGGGCGGGTGAACGCCATTGACATGCTCTTCATAGGCACCTCCAATGAATTCGGCCAGTTTGAGTCGGGCATAACCGCGCAGTGGTTCGGCACCGTACCGGCAGTGGTTCTGGGAGGTATCGGCACGCTGGTGGTGATCGCGATTTGGGCCTGGCGGTTCCCCGAACTGCGCCGGGCGGATCAGATCACGAGCGCACAAGCGACTCCAGAGGGAGTGGGGGCGGGAGATTTGTAATTGAGTAATTTGAAATTTTAGGAGCGGCTCGGCCCAGTAGCTTGCAAGTTACAGATTACTAAATTACCAATCACCCCAGGTTATCTCCGGCATCGTGAATTGCTTGCGCCAGTTCTTTGAGGAACAGAGCCGCTTGCGCGCCGTCTACGACTCGATGATCGCAGGAAAGAGTCAGCGTCATCATGGGCCGCACTTCGGGCTTGCCGTTTACCACCACCAGGCGGTCAGCAATTCGCCCCACCGCCAGAATGGCGGCTTGCGGCGGAGTGATGATGGCGTGGAAAGAATCCACGTCGTACATGCCCAGGTTGCTGATGGTGAAGGTAGCGCCGGAAATGTCGGCAGGATGAAGCTTTCCCGCTCGCGCCCGCTCCGCCTTATCCCGCAAATGTGCGGAGATTTCTACCAACAACGTTTTGTCGGCATTAGGAATGACCACGGAGACCACACCATCTTTCACCGCCACGGCCACGCCCATATTCACTTCGCGATTGGTTTGCACCGAAGAGCCGGTCCAGGTCCCGTTCAGGCGGGGGTGCTTGGTTAGAACGCGGCTGACCAGCGCAACCAGCATGTCGGTGTGAGAGAGCTTGGCCCCGCATTCCTTTTCCACGACTTGGGCCAGGCGAGCGCGAACGCCGACGAGCGCCGTCGCATCCACATCCCGGATCAGATAGAAGTGCGGTGCAGTAGTCCAGCTTTGCGTGGTGCGTTCCGCCATGAGCCGCGCTACCGGGCTGAGCGCCTCAGATGCAGGCTCGGGTGCCGACGTGGGCGCCGACGTTGCGGGCTGCACCGCCGCCAGCACATCATCGGTAGTGATGGCTCCATCGGGACCTGTGCCCTGCACTTGGCTGAGGTCCACGTTGTACTCGCGGGCGAGACGACGCGCTTTGGGCGAAATCTTTGCCCTGGCTGAAGTGGCTGGTGCAGCAGAAGCTACAGGCGCGGCGGCGGCACGTGTTGCGGGCGCGCCGGCGCGCGCAGCCGTGACCGCGGGTGCGGCTTCTACGGGCGGCTTCTCGCCCGGCGCCACCAGCCAGGCGATCGTCTGTCCCACCGGGACCACGTCGCCTTCCTGCACCTTGATGCCGGCGAGAATGCCGTTTCCGGGCGCTTCTACTTCCATGACCGCTTTGTCGGTTTCCACTTCCAGGAGCGGCTCGCCTTTGGCCACCTCCTGGCCTTCCTTCTTCAGCCAGGAGATGAGCTTGCCGGTTTCCTGCGCCATCTCCAGGGCAGGCATGACAACGCTAATGGGCATATGGATCTTATGTACTCACCACGTAGACACAAGGGCACAGAGAACCCAAATTTTTGAATGAAGACTGATGATTGACGATTGAAAGCTTGCCTGGGGCTAAGGAAATCGTCAATCGAAAATCGCAAATTTCAATTTCTCTGTGTCTCTGTAGTGAAAACTGGATTAATCGGTGCTGGTCAGCTCCGGCACCTGCTCGGTTTTGGCGCTGGCTTCAATCATCTCCAGCACACGCTTGCTAGGCGCGGACTCATGCTCGCGCGTGGTGGGCAGCGGCCCCTTCACCGTGAAGTAATGCGCCCCCGCCACCAGCAACTCCTCCGCCGGGAACCGCGTGATCACTTCGTGCCCGGTGGGAGTGACCACAATTTCCTCCTCGATGCGGGCCGCGCTCCAGCCGTCCGTGGAGGGCCAGAACGTCTCCAGGGCAAACACCATGCCGGGCTTGATATCGTGCGGGTGATCAAACGACACCAGGCGGCTGATTACCGGCCGTTCCCAGATCGCCAGACCGACGCCGTGCCCGTACTGCAAAGCGAAACAGGCTTCCTCGTTGGGAAAGCCGAATTCCTGCGCCTTGGGCCACACGGCGGCAATCTCCGCGGTGGTGCGCCCGGGCCGCACCAGTTCAATCGCAGCGTCGAGGTATTCGCGACAGCGCTTATAGGCGTCCACCATGGCATGCGAAGCGTAGCCGATGGTGAAGCACCGGTAGTAGCAGGTGCGGTAGCCCATGTAAGAATGGAGAATGTCGTAGTAGACGGGATCCCCAGGACGCAGCACGCGGTCGGAGAACACGTGCGGATGCGGATTGCAGCGCTCGCCGGAGATGGCGTTCACCGCCTCCACGTATTCCGAACCCAGGTCGTAAAGTTTCTTGCTCACCAGGCCCACCGCCTCATTCTCGCGAACGCCCGGTTTCATATAGCGGTAGAGGTCGTCGTAAGCGGCGTCCACCATCATGGCCGACATGTTGAGCAGCGTGATCTCGTCCTGGGTCTTGATGACGCGCGCCTCGGACATCAGCGCCTGCCCATCCACCACCTTCAGCCCTTCCTTCTGCAGCGCAAACAGGACCGGCAGTTCGATGATGTCAATTCCTACCGGCTCCTTGTGCAGCCCACGCATCTCAAGTTCAATCCTGATTTTGCGGGCCACGTCCTCGGCGCGTCCCATCTCCGGCGTGATCGCGCCGCGCAGCATGGAAATACCAGGGCGCGAGCGCTCGCCCAGCCAGGGACAATGCAACTGATGGTGCCGGGCGGCAGAGCCGAAGTCCCACAAAATAGGCTCATCGTTCTGCGGCAGCAGGGTAAAGCGGTTGGCCTTGTCCTGGGCCCAGGTGCCGATGTGCGTGGCCGTGAGGTAGCGCACATTGTTCATATCGAAGCAGAGCAGCGAGCCCATTTCCGACTTGGCCAGCAGCGACTTGGCGCGGGCCAGGCGCTCGCGGCGCAGGCGGTCAAAGTCCACCCGGTTTTCCCAATCAACCGCCATGGTTCCATAAGTTGGCAGTGCCATAACGCCTCCTGGGGACAGCTTCAGGATTTTCCGCAGAGTTTGCGCGCCGCCTCGAACACCGAGCGCTCCGTAGGCACGGTGGTGTCTTCCA
The DNA here is from genome assembly GCA_035252015.1 of Terriglobales bacterium. Classification (GTDB taxonomy): domain Bacteria; phylum Acidobacteriota; class Terriglobia; order Terriglobales; family Acidobacteriaceae; genus JAICWP01. The sequence goes on along the minus strand of DATFDP010000119.1, from coordinate 72,506 downwards.
GCGGCGGTGAAAACGGAATAGGAACGTGCATCGCGCCCATTCGGCGCACCGGCGCATCCAGATCGTAAAACGCGCCTTCGGCGATGACCGAGGCGATTTCCGCGGTCACGCCATAGCGCCCGTAGCCCTCATCGAGCACGATCACGCGCGAAGTCTTTCTAGCCGATTCAACCAGCGTTTTCTCATCCAGCGGCCAGGTGGTGCGCGGGTCAATCACTTCGGCGCTGATGCCGCTCTCTTCCAGCATGGCGGCCGCGCCCAGCGCCACCTGCACCATGCTGCTGGTGGCTACCAGGGTGATGTCCTCGCCTTCGTGCTTTATATCGGCCACCCCGAAAGGAATAGTGTAGTCCTCCTCCGGCACCGGCCCTTTCAGCTTGTACATCATTTTGTCTTCGAAGAAGACCACGGGATTTTCATCGCGAATGGCGGATTTCAGCAGGCCCTTGGCGTCGTAAGGAGTGGAGGGCAGCGCCACCTTCAGCCCAGGCACATGGCTGAACCAGGCGTGCAGCGACTGCGAGTGCTGCGCCGCCGAGCGCCGCGTTGCTCCCAGCGTGGTGCGCATCACCATGGGCACCTTCCAGGCGCCGCCGGACATGTAGTGGACTTTGGCGGCCTGGTTCACCATCTGGTCCATGGTCAGGGTGATGAAGTCCCCGAACATGATGTCCACCACGGGGCGCATGCCGGTCATGGCCGCGCCCACGCCCAGGCCGGTAAAACCGGCTTCGGAGATGGGCGTATCAACCACGCGCTCCTTGCCAAACTCCTCGACCAGGCCGGAAAGAACCTTAAACGGAGTGCCCGCTTCCGCCACGTCTTCCCCGATGATGAACACGTGGGGGTCGCGGCGCATTTCTTCCGCCAGGGCCTCGCGAACGGCCTGGGCAAAAGTCAGTTCGCGCCCGTTTTCAGGCATAAACGTCCTGCTCCACTTCTTCCTGGCTGGGATAAGGAGCAGCGATAGCAAACTTTACTGCCGCCTCAATTTCCTTCTTCACTTCCGACTGAATGCGTTCGAAATCGGCGGGCTCAGCCAAGCCCTGCTCGGTGAGCCACCCGGAGAGCAACTGCAGCGGATCGCGCTGTGTCTTCCAGCGCTGTTCCTCTTCCTTGGAACGGTAGTACTCGCGGTTGATGTCGCCCACGTGATGGCCGCTGTAGCGATAGGTGCTGCAGAGCAGGAACGCTGGCCCTTGCCCCTGGCGCGCGCGCGCCACAAGTTCCGTTGCCTTCTCGTAAACGGCGCGCACTTGCTGCCCATCGACGCTCTCGGCGCGAATGCCGAAGGCGGTGGCGCGGCCCAGTATTTCGCCCGCTGTGGTTTCAGAATAGTGGGTGTATTCGTTGTAGAGATTGTTTTCGCAGACGTAGATAACCGGCAGCTTCCAGAGCTGCGCCAAGTTCATCACTTCGTAAAGCGAGCCTTGACCCAGCGCGCCTTCGCCGAAGAAACAGACGCAAACCCGGCCATTACCCAGGCGTTTGGCGGAAAACGCCGCCCCGGTGGCAATGGCGACACTGCCCGCAACGATGGCGTTAGCGCCCAGGTTGCCAGTGGCCGGATCGGCAATATGCATGGATCCGCCTTTGCCCCGGCAGTAGCCCGCTTCTTTGCCCAGAAGCTCGGCGAACATGCGGTCGGGAGCGGCGCCTTTGGCGAGGCAGTGTCCGTGGCCGCGATGCGTACTGGTGATGTAGTCGTCCCGGCGCAATGCCTGGCAAACCCCTACTGCTATCGCTTCTTCGCCCAAATAAAGGTGGGCCAGGCCCGGCATGAGGGCACGGGTGTAAAGATCGTTCACCTGGTCTTCAAACAGGCGGATGCTTACCATCTGCCGGTACATGTGCAGCCAGGCTTCCGCGCCGATACGGGCGGCAGCTTGGGGTTGCTGGGCCACTGTGGTCATCCTTCTACTCCTGACATCTCCGCCAGAACCTTGAACACGCAGGCAAAATCCTGCTTGGCCAAACCCATGGCACGGGCAGCCGTAAGAAATTCATTAGCCACTGCGGTTGTCGGCAAGGGCACATCCAGCTTGCGCCCCATGTCGAGCGCCAGGAGCATATCCTTCTGCATCATGTTCACGTCGAACCAGGCCTCGTCGGGCATGTTGAGCACGAACGGCCCGCGGTACTGCACCATGGGCGAAGCTGCCGCGCTGTGGATGAGCACGTCAACCGCGGTTTCGCGCGCAATGCCGCTCTTCTCCGCCAGTAGTACACCCTCGGAGAAACACATCATTTGTACCGCCAGGCTGAGATTAGTGGCGATCTTCATGGAGAGAGCCAAACCGTTATCGCCCACATGGGTGACCTTCGGCCCCAGATCCAGCAGCACGGGCTTGATGCGCTCGAAGGTTTCCTTCCGCCCGCCTACCATTACCGAGAGCTTGCCCTGCTGCAGGGTGACCACGCTGCCTGACACTGGCGAATCCACCATGTCGGCGCCTTTTTCGCGCACCTTGCAGGCCAGGGCGCGGCTGACTTCGGGGCTAACGGTGCTCATTTCCACCAGCACCTTGCCCTTGCTCAAGCCGGCCAGAATTCCGTCTGGGCCTTCCGCTACCGCCTGCAAGGCGGCAGAGTTGGTCACCATGCATAGGACGAGATCGGCGGACTCGGTCGCGGCGCGCGGAGAATCCGCCCAACGCATGCCCAGCTTGATGAGCCGTTCGGCCTTGGCGCGGGTGCGGTTGTAGCCAGTCACAGTGTGACCTTTGCTCAGCAACCGCTCCACCATGTTGCCGCCCATCACTCCCAGGCCGACAAATCCCAGGTTCGCCATCTATCCGTGTCTCCCAGTCAGGAAGCGGGCCGGGAAAGAATTCTTTCCGCGCCGCCGGAAGGTATGCGTGAGTCTTCGCGCACTTGCTGCAAGTGAGCGCGCATCTCCGAGCGCGCCTGTTCCGGGTTTCGCATCTCCACCGCCTCCAGGATGCGGCGGTGATAATACTGCCCGCGCTGCGGACCATTGGGGTTCTGGAAAGTGCGCAGCCGCTGCTCCCGCAGCAGCCCGACGATGGAATCAATCAACGAAAGAATGATCGGGTTGGCCGCGGCCTCCGCCAGCGAGAGGTGGAAATCCAGATCGGCCTCGATAAAGCCATCGGCATCGTCGAGCGAAGCGTCCATCACTGCGATGGCCTCGCGCATGGTGGCCAGATGTTGCTCCTCAGCACGCACCGCGGCCAACGCCGCGATTTCCGGTTCAAGGATCTCGCGCACCTCCGCCAGGCTGGTGGCGCCTTCGCCCGGCCCGATTCTTACCATCAGGTCGAGCGACTGGCGGATGGCGTGAGAAGTGCCGTTGGTCACAAATGTGCCCCGGCCGGTGTAGGCCTCCACCAGGCCCTTCTCCCGCAGTGCCTTCACCGCTTCCCGCACCGCCGTGCGGCTTACCCCGAATTGCTCGGCCAAGTCGCGCTCCGCCGGCAACTGGTCGCCCGGCTTAAGGTCCCCCTTGAGGATGGTCTCCTCAATCTGCTGCACGATCTGTTCGTAAAGCCGTGATGTGCGGACTATTTTGTACATAAATTCACCCGCCGCTTCCGTGAAATGGCTACTGCCGGCCCACTTACACGGCCCGGGAAATACGCGCCTGCTGCGCCTCGTCCTCGATCCAGACTGTCTTAATATTGGTAAACTCGCGAATCCCGTGCACGCCCAACTCCCGGCCATGCCCGGATTGCTTGACGCCGCCAAAAGGAACACGGGGGTCGGAAGCCACCATCTTATTGATGAACACCATGCCCGCTTCCACTTCATTGGCGAAGCGCTTGCGCTCGAATTCGTCGTTAGTCCACACGCTGGCGCCCAGGCCGAAGCGGCTGTCGTTGGCGATGGCAATGGCCTCGTCCGCATCTTTGGCGCGGAACAGGCAGGCCACGGGACCGAACAGTTCCTCGCGGTAAGCTGGCGAGTTCTTGGGAATATTGGTTAGCACCGTGGGGGCGTAGAAAAACCCCGGCCGGTCGCTGAGCGGCTTGCCCCCAGTCAGGAGACGCGCGCCGTCTTCCACGGACTTGGCGACGTCGCGCTGCAGGTCAACGACTGCGTCGGCTGTGGCCAGCGGGCCCAGTTCCACGTTCTCCTGCATGGGGTCGCCGATCACGAGCGCTTCCATTTTGGCGACGAACTTCTTCTCGAACTGGGCCGCGATTTCCTCGGCCACAATGAAACGCTTCGCGGCAATGCAGGACTGGCCATTGTTCTGTACCCGGGCCTTTACAGCGGTCGCGACCGCAGTATCCAGGTCGGCGCTAGGCATGACGATGAAGGGATCGCTGCCGCCCAGTTCCAGAACCACTTTCTTAATCCGCCTGGCGGCCGCCATTCCGACCTGAATGCCGGCACCTTCGCTGCCGGTGAGCGAGGCGGCCATGACGCGAGGGTCGTCGAGAATGCCCTCCACCTGGCCGGAGGTCACCAGCAGAGTTTGAAATACACCCTCAGCGAAACCAGCCCGCCGGAAAATGTCCTCAAGCGCCAGGGCGCATTGGGGGACGTTGGAGGCATGCTTAAGCAGGGCCACATTGCCTGCCATCAAGGTGGGTGCGGCGAAACGCATCACCTGCCAGAAGGGAAAATTCCATGGCATAACGGCCAGAACAGTTCCCAGGGGCTGATAGCGTATATAGCTGCGAGCCGCGGTGGTTTCCACCAGTTCGTCGGCCAGGAAACGCTCAGCGTTTTCAGCGTAGTAGCGGCAAGCCCAGGCGCACTTGGCGGCTTCGGCCACGGCCGAACCGATGGTTTTACCCATCTCCAGCGTCATAAGGCGGGCAAAATCCTGCTTTTCGCGTTCCAGAATTTCGCCAGCGCGCACCATGAGGCGCGCCCGTTCAGCAAACGGAACCTTGCGGAATTCAGAGAAAGTAGCGGCTGCTTTCTCAATTTTGCTGTCAATTTGCTGCTCAGTGAGGGGCTCGAATTTTTTCAGAACCTGACCGGTTGCTGGATTGATGGTGGCGATCGCCATGTCTCTGCCTCCTGGGTAATTTAAGAACGGACCACGCTCGCAGATTATAGGCGGGCGCCCTGTTGGTACGACCACCATACCATAAAGCCATTTCTTCCTCCAACCTTCTTTTGCAACCCTAACTCGTTAATCCAGATTGGTTCCTCGGTTTTGAAAAGGGTCGAAATTGCTTGACATAAGTTTTGCTGTGGTGGTAGAGCGGTCCTACCAATTGGGCTTTATTGGGCGTACCCATAAGGGTGACCCAGCCCGCAACACGAAGGAGCACAACAACGTTGAGTCCTAAAGGCTTAGGGATGACAGCATCCACCCGCAAAATACGCAAATCGACCCGCCGACAATTCCTGCAGACCGCTGCCGGGGCTGCCGCAGCCGTCGTCGGGAGTTCGGTCGTCTCCTGGGCCAATAACCACCCCCATCCTTCCCCCCAAAGCATCACCTATCTGGACCGGCGGATGTACATCCACAACATGGAGGTCATCGCGCACATCCTCCCGGGCGAAGACCGTGGCGGCAAAATGCAAATGATGACAATAGGCGACCGCCGCTACCTGGTGCAGCAGGGCGCCTTTATTGACGTATCTGACCTGCGCAAGCCGGCCATGTACAACCCGCACGGCTGGCATGGTTACCAGGTGCAGGTGGCGTGGAACCAGAAGCTTAAAAAATGGATTCTGATCACCGAGGCGGCCGCGCCCATCACCAGTTCCACCCCTACAGCGCCTGCCGGCAAGTACGATGATCCAAAGCTGCTAGACAAGTGGAGGAACTACAAAGGCTTGCGGGGCATTCGAGTCTACGATGTGACCAACCCGGCTAAGACTTCCCTGCTCTCCGAATTCAGCACAGGAGCAACCGGCTCAGGCACCCATCGCAACTATTACGATGGCGGCCGTTACGCTTTCCTGGATACTGCTCCCGATGACTCCTTCATCCACCAGATCTCCTATTTCCGGCCGCTGGTGAACGGCAACATGATTGTAGACATGTCCGACCCCACTAGCCCCAAAGAAGTTTCCATGTGGTGGGTGCCGGGCTCGCGCAAAAGCGAAGAAGCCGAATATGAGAAATGGCAGTGGACGAAGCTGAAGTATCCGGAAAAGGACCAGACGCCGTTTGTAGGCCTGCACGGGCCCGTCTATGTGCCGAAGCGCCTGGAGGATGGCGGCAACCGGGGGTATGGCGCGTGGGGCGCGTTCGGGTTGATCATCCTGGACCTTTCCGACCCCAAGCATCAGAAGGAAATCGGCCGCTTCGAGCCGCCGCCGCAGTATGGCGCGGGCGGCATCGCCTTCCACACCATCTGGTGCGGCACCCTGGACAAAGGATTTGTGTTCGGCAACGGCGAGACCACCAATCCTGACTGCAACCAGATCTTCCTGCCCATCTGGGTGATTGATATCCGGGATGAGGAGCGCCCCACGCCGGTGGCGCAGTTTCCGCGTCCGGTTCCGCCGCCGGAAGCGCCCTATCGCGACTTCTGCTTCAAGCGCGGGCGCTTTGGAGCGCACAACCCGCCGCATTTAAAGGCTCCGGGCACGATTTCGCCCAACTTCATCGCCTATTCGTATTTCGACGCCGGCCTGCGCTGCTATGACGTAGGCGATGTGCTGCGTCCCACGGAAGTGGCCTACTTTATTCCTCCGCAAGGCGGGGACTTGCACAAGTGGGCCAGTTGGAATCGCACAGTGGATAACGTGCTGATCGAGTGGGACCGCAATATCATTTATGCCGCGGCTGACACCGGCATCTATGCTCTGAGCTGTCCCAACCTAGGCAAGCCCATTCTGGATCCCATGCCGACAAGCCACTGGTCGCTGCCGGGGCTGAATGTGGGAGCGCCCTGACGTTACTCGATCGTGCCGAAATCGAAGTTTTCGGATCGCCAATAACCTGCCGCAAATCACGGTCGTTCAACCCGAACTCCAACGAGAATCTGTAACTAACTGCCTCCTGAGAGTACAACGGGCTATCCTGCGCCTAGCGGCAACCCTCGATCTTCCAGGTAAGGTGATGGTGGCCGCCACTCTGCCGATTGCTGTTCCTCGTTTTGTGTTGCAAGGTCGGCCAGCCTGGCACTTTGTTCCCACACCGTTCTGGCCTTCGCTTCATTTCTCGATTCGAGGGACGACGGAATCTCCCGGAATCCATCGAAATACCTTCCGCTGATGCCCGAGTAGCTCGCATCTGTGACCAGACTTCCGAGCGCCTGGGCGGCTTCTTCTACCGACGAGAGATGCGAGCCCATAAAGCTTACGAACCAACGGTTGGTAATGACTTTCTTCATGATAGGGCTCATGTTTCTACCGGCTTGCGTTGTGGGAACAACTCCGGGCGACCAGGAATTGACGGTAATCGCCTTGCCTATCTTCTGCAGTCTGCGATCAAGCTCATAGGCCGCCATCATTGCGTACATCTTCGCTGTTGCATAGCGAGCCATGGGCTTCAACTTGACAGCTGTACCGATGCCCCGCGCCAGATCATTGACCGGCCCGTATTTTGGAGCCATGATCTTCCCCATCTTCGTCGCAGCTGGGTCGTGAAGATCACTGGAGACGAAAATGATTCGTGATGCCGTAGTCATCTGCTCTATCAGGAGATTGACTAATAGGAAATGACCCAGGAAGTTCAGCTGGAATATGCGCTCAAAGCCATCTTCAGTGAACTCGAGCGCCTTGGCTGCCATATTGATGCCGCCGGCATTAAGGATGAGAGCATCGATGCCTGGGATCTGCATGGCAACCAAGGTCGCGGGCAAGCGGCGAACGCTGGCAAGCGAAAAGAGATCGAGTGGCGCAAAGCTAATATGCGCCTCAGGGTGGCTTTGCCTGATGTCGCGAACCGCGGCCGTGGCTTTCAACTCGTTTCGGCACGCCAGGACAACGTGCCAGCCGGGAGTGGCAGCCAGAAACTTTGCTGTGGCGAATCCGATTCCGACGTTTGCTCCTGTAATTACGGCTGTCTTCATTCGCTCACCTGGACTTTCCGGGCTAACCAAATTTGTACGGCGAGTCCCAGCGCGTTCAGCGCCAGGAAGACGGTCTCAACGATGGTGATTGTTCTTTGATTCCCCACCGCCAAACTGGTCCCATCGTGGATAAAACCGAAAACCCTGACGGCGAGAGTCATACCCATGAAAGCAATCAGCTGCAAATGTCCGAGCCATAGACGGTTTTCGGAAAGAAGGCATACGATGAGCGTGACCACCAGGGTCGCCATCCAGGCTGCAAGCACGCGTGTGTCTGTGAATGCTTCTGGACCATTGAGGATTACGCCGGGTATAGCGTGACTGGGATTCGTAAGGAAACGAACACCGATGAGCGTGAAAACGAAGATCGGCGGGAGCACGACGATCCGGCTCAGCCACGGCGCGATATTCCAGATCGTTTGCACGCGGGTCGGCGCTGTTGTGGCATTCAGGATGCTAGTATTCATCGGATCTCCTCGATCTGTGACGGGACAGCTTTAACCCGGTTCATGCGCTTTTTGACACCCAGCTTTCAGGCCTGTTTTGAGTAACGGGATGACGGCTCACCGCACCGTCGAAATTTAGGCTCCAGAGGGCCTGGGGATGGCGCAACCAAGTGCCAATCCATGACAGCGCCAGAAGGGTACAGGGTCCGATCGCCTTAGCGGATTCACCCATTTGCAAGTGCGTGCAGATGGCACCACCAAGAAAGGAAGACAGCATAAGGACACCAAAAGCTCTCGTGCGGTGATACACAAATAAGGCTGCGCTCAAAATTTCCAGCGTGGCTACCAGGGTCAATTTGCCGCCCGAGAAACCTTCTGCTGCCATGGTATGCACCACGCCGGTGACGCCCGCGAACTTCAAAACTGAACTCATCATGACCGCCAAGCCGGGGAGGAAAATCAGCACGTTTCCAACGCTCCGGCTTGCTCGGGTTTGGGTTTGTTTGGGATCCATCTAGGGTCCTCCTCAGTGTGCCGGGCTTGGATTGCGGCCAAGATCCTCAACCAGTGAAGGAATTTTGGATTTGTTCCAAGCTGCTACATTCAAGACCGGCCGGCTGAGGAATCTGTGACAGGTTGCGAGTGAAATTCGGGTAAGTGGAAGGATTCGAGTGGTGGTATCCGCTTGAGCTTCGTCGGGTTGGTCACCACGTAGATGTGCGAGATCAGCCCATCGGCAACATCGAGAGTGAATACACTGAACGGCTGACCATCAAGAAATGAGACGATGCCAGGCTTACCATTGATCTCGACAGGCCGACGTACCAGGTTCTTGGGCACCAGCTTCTTCAGGCCCTCCAGGATGCCTCTGGCAATGTTCTCGGGCCTGTAAATCGGTCGGGGCAATGCCGGCCCTTTGCCGCCGCCATCCGAATAGAAAACCGCGTCTCTTGAAAGCAAGGCGACAAGCCCCTCGAGGTTGCCCTGGGAGGATGCTTCGGTAAATCGACGTAGCAATTCGTCGTGCTGCTCGCGGGACGCTTCAAATCGAACCCGGCGTTCTTTGATGTGTTGCCGCGCACGCCGCAGAATTTGGCGGCAGTTTGATTCGCTCTGCTCGAGGACCACGGCAATCTCTGAATAGTCGAAATCGAAGACTTCGCGCAAAAGGAGAGTAGCGCGTTCTACAGGAGTCAACCTTTCAAGGAGTAATAAAAACGCCAGAGAGACGGATTCATTAACCTCGAGTGCAAGGGAAGGATTCTGATCCGGCCCCGTCAGCAGCGGTTCCGGCAGCCAGTTACCAAAATATTCTTCCCTGCTCATTCGCGCCGACTGGAGCTGATTAATCGCCAGGCGAGTCAAAATCGTCACCAGCAATCCTCGCGGCGATTTGATCTCGAGGTCGGAGGTCTGCCGCCATCGAATGAACGTTTCTTGCAGTAGGTCTTCGGCATCCGTCGCGCTCCCAAGCATGCGATACGCTATTGCGAACAAGAGTGAGCGATATTGTTGGAAGGAATGCAGTCGTTGGCGCTCGACGACCTGCAACGTGGAGTTGGTACTCGCACCCTCTCCGGGGACGGAATGCGACGTGACGTTGTTGCCGGCAACGCCGTTCTCTTGGCCCTTATTCACACGCTGTTGGATTCAAATTTGGCAACTATGTTTCAACATTCTCGCGAGCTCTCGAGGAGACGAATAATTTTGTTTCCTGACGCACACTTACCCCAAGTTAAGTCCGGATGGGCGCCAGTTTTGTGACATTTTTCCTGGCCGCGTTCACTCCACATCGCGCGCAATACCTAAACCGACAACAAACATTCCCGGATTGCATTTATACATGAGTGACTTATTTGTGAGCTTTACGCGACATTCCTAGAACGCACCAATGTCCGCAGCTGGCGGACTGCGGCAGGCATTTGCTGTACGGGTGTGCTCCCGAATCCCAAAATGAAGCCCTGTTGCACCGCTTTCCCCAAGTAAAAGTAGGAGAGAGGCGCCAGCCATAGGTTCTCCTGTGCGGCGCGCAGGCTAATTTCCCGATCCCGAATTCCGTTCAGTACCACCGAAAGATGCATGCCTGCCTCTGCTCCCGTCACCTCCAGCGCCGACCCGAAGTGATGCTGCAGATTTTCAATCAGCGCGTTGCGGCGCTCCGCATAGATCAGCCGCATGCGGCGGATGTGGCGCGCGAAATGGCCTTCTCCTATAAAATCGGCCAACACCGCCTGATGAAAAGTTGGCGGACCAATGTCCAGCGCAAATCGGGCAGCGAGAAACCGCTCAACCAGGTCTTCCGGGATCACCACGTAACCGAGCCGCAAAGAAGGAAACAACACTTTGCTGAAGGTTCCGATGTACACGACCCATGAATTCCGGTCGAGTCCTTGCAATGAAGTCACCGGCATGCCTTCGTAGCGGTACTCACTGTCATAGTCGTCTTCGATAATCCAGGAACCATTGCTTTCTGCCCAATCCAGCAACTGAAGCCGCCGTGAAGCGCTCATGGTCACGCCGAGCGGGTTTTGATGGGATGGCGTCACCAGCACCGCCCGCGCGCCGCCGGATTGTTTGGCGCCGGCGGCAACATTCAGTCCTTCCGCATCAACCCGGACGGGCACGACCACGCATCCGGCGCCGGCGAAAACGCTGCGAGCAAACCTATAACCCGGTTCTTCCATCCACACTTGGTCTCCAGGGTCCAACAAAACTCGAGTGGTTATTTCCAAGCCCTGCTGCGAGCCGCTGACGATCAAGATCTGTCGTGGGTCACACCGCACTCCCCGGGCTATGCGAAGGTATTCGGCGATCTTTTCTCGAAGTTCCCTTAGTCCCATGGGATCTCCATAGTCGAGCGACTTGGCTTGCACGTTGCGAGCATGGCGGGTCACCAGGCTGTTCCACAACGGCATTGGAAAATAATCGAAACCTATTTGACTGAGGTTGAAGGGCCCCATGCCGCGTGACCGGTAAAATCCTTCTGCGCTCGCAAGAGTTGAACAGCGCTTCGAAACCCGCCGTCGTTCCTGATCAAGACCTTTTGACCGGGCGGTAGCAGGCTCCATCTTGCCCATTCGTTCCGGCAGCGACTTGGAGACTACCGTCCCAGAGCCAACCCGGCCTTCGAAATAACCTTCTGCCAATAGTTGCGCGTAAGCGTTCAGGACCGGCATGCGCGAGATTCCTAATTCCAGCGCCAGCACCCTGGTAGAAGGGACCCGTTGACCTGGGCGCAAACTCCCGTCCACGATCGCTCTGCGATATCCCTCGTAAACTTGCCTATATAGCGAATTCGAAGCTTCTTTTTGAACTTGAATAATGGGGGCCAATCCGGAAGGAGCTCGCTTCATCGCCGCACCATAATGGCATTGCAAGTAGCGTGTCAAGTGGCTATTGCGCAATGCCATTTTCAATATCATGCTGTCTTTCTGCGCAATGGCGCCCAAGGGGGAGAAGCGTATGAGACACCTAATGAGATTTACCGGAGCCATTCTTTCCCTTGTCCTGTTGGCCTTCCTTTCTTCGAGCGGCGGTTCTGCAACTCCGCCCACGGGCGGCTCAAAAAAGCAGGGTAAGACTAAAGACAAGGTTGTATACGTTTGTGCCTGCCTGGGGACGAGGTCCTGTTCCTGCATGACGGAAGCTAAGACGGAAGGGCCGTGTGCCTGTGGAACTCAAGGAGGCCCCCCGATGCAGGCAGTGGCACCGGACAGCAATTGGGCGAAAGAGAATCGCGACGCCCTTGCGAAATAAGTTGAGTCAACGCAGTAAGCTCTGAACGGCGGCGCAAAGTAGGCCGCTCAAGGGATAATCAAAATGTTTGGCGGACTTCCAGTTCTTCAGGACGCGGTGCGACCCGGCCCGCCAAGAATTGCCATCAAGGCAAAGGGAAGAATTCTTTTCATTGATCCGTTCCAGATCGTGTCCGTTCACGCCGAAGGCAATTATGTGTTGCTCCTGAAAGGACCGACGTCTTACCTCTTGCGAGAGTCGATTTCGAGTCTGGTGGAGAAACTGAAGCCTTATGGGTTTATCCGGATTCATCGGTCGTTTTTGGTAAACGGCTCGATGGTAGAGGAGATTCATCGTTGCGCCGCCGGAGACTATCGTGTACGGACCAAGGGAGGCAATGAATATCCGGTAGCACGCAGCTATCGCAAGAATCTCAAGTCGCTGGCAGATTTCTGGATTGGGAGTAACGGTTTCCTGGCCGATTAAGCACCACCCTGGCCGACTCTAGTTATAGTTTCCGCTCTCTGCACACCAACTAACAACGTGGCGAGGCACAGGAGAGACACAGCACAGCCAACGATGCATCCGATGAACCAATTGGAAAACAGTTGTGCTCCCGTGAACTTCCAATTGACTACACAAACCATTGCCATAACGGCGGTGTAAAAAGCGCCTTGGACACTGAGCATGCCGCCGAATACATAGCCCCAGGGACGATGTCTCCACAAACAGTACGCCGCTGGAATAAGCAGCGACACCATGAAACTCAGATCAACCGCGGCAATCACCTGGTATGCGCTCGAGCTTCCATTTACCTCCGGGACGTGACCCGTAAACACAAACTTGACCCACTGTGAAATCCACAACATGGACACTTGGATCGCCACCCATAGGAACCACACGGCGAGTATTCTTGCCGGTGTGCGGAGACTGAACCTGCGGCTGATGGCATTAACATTGAGGTTGAACGTGCCCAATGCCAAGGCGAAACCGGAGACAGTGAAGACTGCGATCATCGGCAAATAGAGCTTAGTCACCGGCATCCCGAACACATAAAAGGCATAGTTGTAGAACATGTAGTACAGCACCCCAAGCCAGACCAATCGTGCGCGAACAGAACCGCGAGCCGAGTAAATGACTGCCAGCGCGAGTACGGGGACTGCTACTACCAGTGTCACCAGGTCGTTGCCCAAAACGCCGTTCTCCCAACCGGTGCTGCGATACACACTTGGGAACTGCAACCCAAGTCCTGATACCGCGGCGGCAATCACGGCCACGATTGTTGAAAGCACATAGGCTGCCCGAAGATTCTCGTTTTTCGGCACGGACGCCTGCGTCACCAATACCTGTTCTGTGACTTCAGTTTCCATTGTGGTTTCTCCCGCAGGACTTCCAGGATAGTCTTCTCTTCTTACTCAGCAACCCAGCCAGGTATCACCGACCCGATGCGTGTCCCGATGCCGAGGCAGACCCAACTTCAGACAACTGGGTTCCTGGCGTTACGAGAATAGGAGACGGTGTCCGGCAAACTAATTCGCTCAACATTAGACCATCAACTCAGGAGCAGATAAGTGACACTTGACACTTCTGGCTGTGACGGGAACGGATATTCGAGGGTTTGAAATGCGACAGGAAGCCCTGTAAATAAAGGAGAGCCCTTCAATTGTTGCGGCGCCCTGCCCGATCTTTTGGCCAAAATTTTTTTTGATTTCCTTGCTCACCGATGACGCCTAGGATAGTCTAACTCGGTAACCGAGAGGAGGCGTGTGTGAGCAAGCCTTCGGATCTGGTCCAGGGCACTCTGGACATGCTGATCCTGAAAATATTAGCGTTGCAGCCGCTCAATGGTTGGGCAATTGGCCAGCGCCTCAAGCAAATCTCCGCCGATGTGCTGCAGGTCAGCGACGGGTCTCTTTACCCCGCGTTACACAAGCTGGAACAACAGGGATGGATTAGCGCTCAGTGGAAGGCGAGTGAAAGCAACCGCTGCGCGAAATTCTATTCGCTGACCCGGCTGGGCCGTAGGCAGCTCGAAAAAGAGGCCGCCAACTGGAATCGTCTTTCTGCGGCTATCTCCAGCATCATCAAGCTCAGCGAGGCCTGAAGATGAGCTTCGAACAATGGCTTTATACCGTGCCCTTGCGGTTGCGTTCTCTCTTTTTTCGCAAGCGGGTGGACCAGGAACTGAGCGATGAACTCCGTGACCATATCGAATTGCAGACGCAGGAGAACATCGCGCGGGGAATGTCGCCGGAAGCAGCCGGTTACGCGGCGTTGCGGGCGCTGGGCGGCGTAACGCAGGTAGAAGAGGAATGCCGAGAAAAACGAGGCGTAAACATGCTTGAAGATTTCATTCAGGATTTGCGCTACGGTCTGCGGCAACTGCGCCGCAGTCCCGGTTTTTTTGTGCTGGCACTTTCGTGTCTCACGCTGGGCATCGGCGCCAACACCGCTGTTTTCAGCTGGATCGAAGGCACCCTCTTCCGCCCCTACCCCGCGGTGGCCCATCAGGAACGCCTGGTCGCAATCGGCGGCACCTCCCCTGGCGAAGAGCAGGGCGGCCCGCTCTCCTGGCCCGATTACCTTGACCTGCAGCGCGGTTGCACGCTGTGCGAAACCACCTTCGTGACCAAGATTACCGGCGGTACGCTGAGTATCGGCGAGCGCGCCGAGGTCACTACCGGCAGCATCGTTTCCGCCAACTATTTCGAGGCCATCGGCGTTCATCCCATTCTCGGCCGCGGCTTCCGACCCGGCGAGGACGTCGGGCGCAACTCCCATCCCATCATCGTAATCAGCTACCAGCTCTGGCAGAGCCGCTTCAAAGGTGATCCGCAAATCATTGGCAAGACCCAGCGCCTAAACAGCGAGGTGTACACCATTGTTGGAGTTACACCGAAGGATTTTTACGGAACTTTCGTAGGCTGGGCTATGAATTTCTGGGTTCCGGCCTCGATGGAAGAGAATTTCGAAGCCGGCGGATACAAACTGGAGGACCGTGGCGCGCGTTGGATCGAATGCTACGCCAAACTCAAGCCCGGAGTCTCACGGCAGCAGGCGCAGCAGGAAGTCTCTGCCCTAGCGCGGCGCCTGGAGGCCGCCTATCCCGCCACCAACCGCGGGCGGGGCATTAAACTTTGGCCTTTGTGGCAAACGCCCTTCAATGATGCCAGTACTCTGCTTCCCACGCTGAAGATCATGTTCTGGGTGGCGGGTTCCGTGCTGCTCATCGCCTGTGCTAACGTCGGCAACCTGCTGCTGGTGAGGTCCTTCAGCCGCCGTCGCGAGATAAACGTTCGGCTGGCGCTCGGAGCGGGTTATGGCCGACTGTTGCGGCAACTTCTCACGGAAGCGTTGATGGTTTCCGTCCTTGGAGCCACTTGTGGGCTCCTGGTCGCTTACTGGTGCCGACATGCACTGGTTTTGCTGTTCCCCGTGCGCTCCGGAATCGCCATGCACCTTCCCGGGGAAATTGATTGGCGGGTACTGTCGCTCAGCGTCGCCATTTGCATACTAACGGCCGCGATAGTCGGCTTGGTTCCGGCGCTGGAGACGCGCAACCTTGACGTTTCCGGGGCATTGAAAGCCGACTCTCCGAGTGTGACCCGCGGCCGCGGCAGAGCATGGGTACGCTCCAGCCTGGTTATTGTTCAAGTGTGCCTGAGTTTCGTGTTGCTGGTAGGAACGGTGTTATTGCTGCGGAGCCTGGACAAAATTCGCAACACCAGCCCGGGCTTTTTAACCACTCGGGTACTGACGACCCGCGTTTCCATAGGCGCCGCGGGATACAGCGAGCCGCAAGCCAAAACATTTCAGGATGAGCTGCTTGATCGCGTCTGGTCGCTGCCCGGCGTGGAAGCGGCGGCCTTCGCTCGCATAACTCCCCTCGGCTACATCTCGTACTCTTCAACGCCCATCGCCGTAGATGGCTACCAGCCTCGCCCCGGGGAACAGCCCAGCGTTGACTACAACCAGGTGAGTCCTGATTACTTCGCTACTTTGGGTATCCGACTTATTTCCGGCCGTGAATTCACGCGTGCCGACGATGAGAATGCTCCCCTGGTTGCCGTGGTTAACCAGACCATGGTGGCGCGCTATTGGCGTGGCCAGAGTCCCATCGGCCGCCGGCTCCAAGTAAAAGGGAGCTGGGTTCGCGTTGTGGGTGTCGCTGCGAACTCCAAATACGAAAGCATGCGGGAGATTCCCCGGCCATTCTTCTACGTACCTCTGCGCCAGGATTTTGCCAAGAGCCCGGACCTGAACATCCGCACCACGCAACCTCTGCGCACCATTGCTACGGCCTTGAGCCAGGAAGTTCACGCCCTGGACCCGAATCTTGCACTCTACGAGATGATCACCCTGCAGGAACAAGTGGATCGTTCCACATCGCCGCAACTTGTGGCTGTAACCCTGGTAGCTATTCTGGGAGGGCTGGCGCTAGTGCTCGCCGCCGTCGGCATTTATGGGGTGATGTCCTATACCGTTTCGCAAAGCACCCGTGAACTGGGGCTGCGCATGGCCCTGGGCGCTGGAGCTTCGAATCTGCTGCGGGTGGTTATCTCGCGTGGATTGGCCTTAACCGCCATTGGCATCCTCATCGGAACAGCAGCGGCACTGGCGCTGACGAGGTTAATGGGAGATCTGCTCTATAACGTCAGCCCATACGATCCTCGTGCCTTCGGCCTAGCATTGGCGGTAATGACGAGCGCCACAATTACAGCCTGTCTGTGGCCGGCCTGGCATGCCACCCGGATTGACCCTGCCCGCGTTTTGCGGGAATGAGGAGTGCGCCATTCGAGGCACCGCCCCCAAAAAAAAGCCCCGCACGATGCGGGGCTGGAGTTGTCGACGGCTGCAAAAAGCTTAAGAGTTGCTGCTCTCCTTGATGTCCTGGTCGGCCTGCCTGTTCGCTTTCTTGACCTCGAGCTTGCTGTTCGCGGTGGGCTGCAGCGTCTGGATGGCTTTGCCCAGACTCATGCCCTTGGTGGCGGTGGCAGGACCCTTGATCGCCGGGCAATTCGCGCTAGTCGCAGCGGCCACACCCGTCATATCCGCCTTCATGCAGGCAAAAGTGATGCCCAGGTTCTGGCTGACGTGAGCCGCGGCTACGCACTGACCCAGGTTTCTGAATCCTGAACAAGCATCTTGCGCCGACATGCCTGTCAGCTTCTGGATCTTGCCTGCCAGGGCCGTGTTCTTCGTCAATTGCTGGGTCATGGTGACGCCATGGGTTGAAGGCGACAGATTGGGGGTCATGCGATGCGAACCGCCTTGGCTCATCGCCGGATTTATGCTGCCAGGGCCCATGCCATGGCCGTGCTGGGCAAATGCGGGAGCGCCGCACAACATAACAGTCAACGCCAGAACTGTGACCTGTAACTGCTTCATAGGCTTGTTGTCCTCCTTGCGTACACAACTGCTCTTACTTGCTCGCGCTTCTGTGATACAGGCGTCCTACGTTGACGCCTATCCCGAATGAGACCGAATTCAAGTCGTACTGAATGCTTCGCGTATACCCCAACTGCATGTCGAGAAATGGCGACGGACTCGCGCCAATCCAAGCAGAGAAACCGTTGTCATAGGCCAGGTCAGAGGCGCCGGTAACCTGCTGATTGTTCTGAAACGGGCCATGGGATGAAGCGCCCGCCGAACCCCGTGCCTGGCTACTGCCGTTCGCCACCTTGCTGAAAATGGTCTGCTGGCCAAAGGGTTGAATGTCGTAACCCGATACGCCCAGATTGAAATATCTTCCCAACTGATAGCTGGCGCCGCCCTGGAAATGAGAGTTCATACCCAGGCTAGTGAACGGCCTTAGAAACAGCTGCGTATCGGCTACCGTATTGGACAGGCCGGCCTCGAAGAAGGGCGTGAGATTATTGAACGAGTGGTCGAAGTGGTTAGTCCAGTCGAAGGTAGCGCGCCCCGTACTCAGGCCCAGTTTGCTGTCGCCTGCGGGCGCGTATCCCGTAAGCACTGAACCAAAGTTCAGAGCCGGGTTCAGGAACTTCAAGCGCAGGTCCAGGTACGGATTGCCCAAACCATCACCGGATGCACTGCCGGTGGTTCCGCTTACGGAACTGGACGGACGCACAAAATAAACCGGAATGCCTACATCCACGCCGAAGTGCTGGGTAAAGCTGTACCCCACGCTGGAGTTGAGGCGGTAGACCTGGCCTTCGGCATTCGAAGTGCCATCAAACTCTACGTAGGAGGTGAAACCGGTTTCACCCTGCGAAGGCGCTGCCGGCACCGATTGCGCCGTGGCCATGGCCACCAGGGCCAGCATGACGAGCAGCAATTTTCCGGAAAACCTAAATGGATGAGACATAGGCAGTGATTCAGGCTCCTAATATGCGGCACAAAAGCCGAAAGGTTACGGAAGTAATCAGCAGCCTCTGTTTCATTTCTGCTGATGCAGGTGCATCCTCTACTCCATTTGGCAGGCCGGCAAGTAACTAAAGGGAATTGAGGAACTTACCTTTTTGGCCGAGTAGAAAAAAAGGGTGGCGATAAGGAAGTTATTGCCCGGTGCTGGCAAGAATTGCAGCGTAAGGTGTCCTCGGACGCGCCCTTCAAAACGCAACCGGGGTTGGCTCAACATGTGAGGGTTTTCAGGGGGATGCTGCAAGCGGTACTCTCACCGATGTCACGAAACATTAACCGGCACGTAATGCTGCTGTAACATCGGGCCATTAGATATCGAGTGGACTGATGCGCCACGACACCGGAGCTCAGCGTTCAGCTAGAATGCGGAGACAATGACGTTCCTTCCGCCGTCCATCGCCCAGGAACGGCCTGCCACCTTAACCTTTCCGCCTGGTTTTCTTTGGGGAGTTTCAACTGCTGCCTACCAGGTGGAAGGAGGCCATAGTGACAGCCAGTGGCATGCCTGGGAGGCAGCTGGGCGGATCAAGTCCGGCGACCGCCGCGGCCTGGCCTGTAACTGGTGGCAAGATGAGGAGCCCGACTTCGACCTGGCACGCGGCCTGGGACTGAATGCCCTGCGGCTCTCTGTGGAGTGGAGCCGCCTGGAGCCGCGGAAAGGGGAGTGGAACGGGCAGGCCGCGGAGCGCTACCGTGCCATGCTTTCGGCTCTGCGCCAGCGTGGAATCCAGCCATTTGTTTGCCTGCATCATTTTTCGCATCCACTCTGGCTGGAACAGAAAGGCGGATTCCTGTGCCCGCAAGCAGAGGAATTGTTTGAGCGGTTCGCCCGCCGAATGGTGGAAGCACTGGGCGATCTCTGTCAGGATTGGGTCACCTTCAACGAACCCAATGTGTATGCCGCGCTCGGCTACGTGCTAGGCGAATTCCCTCCCGGGCGAAAAGGCGAATTGTTGAACGCTATTCGCGTAATGAGCAGCATGGGACGGGCCCATGCTCGTGCTTATCGCGCCATTCACCGGGCGCAACCGCGCGCGCGAGTCGGGTGGGCACATAATTACGTCGTGTTTGAACCGGCTCGCCCGGGCGGCAAACTGGATCGCGTAGTCGCCAGCCTGGCGGGCGAGTTGTTCAACAACAGCTTTCTGCGTGTGGTGGAAGAAGGGCGCCTGGCATTTCCCCTTTCTCTGGCCGACGGCAACCTGGCCCAGGCGCGCGGCACCTGCGACTTCGTAGGATTAAACGTATATAGCCGCTTTCATGTGGCCTTCGATGCGGGCTACGGCTCCCAGCTTTTTGGGCGTTTGTTCGTGCCGCCCGATGCGCCCCAGGGCGACCACGGCGTAGACAATCCTTACGGGGAGGCGTACCCCCAGGCGCTGCGCAGCGCGGTGGAGCGCGCGTCTCGGCTGAAGAAGCCCGTTTATATTTTGGAAAACGGTGTGCCTGATGCGCGCGACTGCATTCGCCCGTGGCTGATCGTGAACGCGGTGAAAGAGCTGCACGGCCTGATCAACGAAGGCCGCGACATTCGCGGCTATTTTCACTGGACGCTGACCGACAATTTCGAGTGGAGCGAAGGCTGGAAACTGCGCTTCGGCCTATATGCACTCGATCCCCAAACCCAACAGCGCACCGCCCGGGGCAGCGCTGAGCTGTATAAGTCTATCGTGCGGCAGAGCGCCCTGACGCCTGACCTGCTGGAAAGGTACGGCACCCTGGCGTCGCCCGCCAGCGAGCCGGCCAAATACTAGGCTTCCGAGTGCCAGTACTTGTGGTCGCGTAAGAAGAAGCTGTCGTTCCAGGTGTTCAGGGCGGTGCGCAGAAACAGACGCACAATGCGGAAGTGTCCCATTTTGCGGAAGCGCCGATTGGTGGTAACAACATTGCCGCGCACGATGGCGAATTTGTTGCGCGCCACCTGCTTGCTCAGCATGTAATCTTCGGCAAAGAGGGCGCCCTCGTGAAAGCCCCCTAATTCAGCAAAACGGGCCCGGTCAAGCAGCATGAACATACCCGTGCTGAAGGGCTTGGTAAGGCGCGACAGGCGCTGCATGACGTTGTTGGCCGCGTAGAGAAATCGGTCTACCGAGCTGCCGAGAGGACAGGAGATGTTGGTGGTCAAGCAATGCAGTTGCTCACGTCGCATCTTCTCCACCGCTCGCCGCACCAGGCTGCGGTCCGCGAGTTCAATATCGGCATCAATGAACAGCACATAAGGCGTCATCGCTAGCCGTGCGCCATTGTTTCTGCCGGTGGCGGGCAGGCCGCCGGGAATAACTTCGATGTCGAGCCGGCCGGCAAAGCTGCGGGCTATTTCCGGCGTGCCGTCCGTGGAGCCGGCGTCAGCCAGGTACACTTTCGTATTCCGCATCTTCGGGTAGTCCTGCGCGGTTAGCGAAGTCAGCAGCCGCGGCAACAAGGCCGCTTCGTTCTTCGCCGGGATAACAATCGTCAATTCGCTCGCAGTATTCACGGAGTTGCACTCCTTCCTCATCAATGGTGACGTAGGTTGCTTTGGGCTGGGTCCAGCAGCCGGTGTTGAAGTACTCAATGCCATCCTCTTCCCGCCGCATAGGCTCGTGGGTATGGCCGCAGAAAACGCGCTGCGCCTGGCGTTCCCGGGCGTGGGCCAAGGCTCCGTTCGCCACTTTGCTGGTCAGGCGCAGCCATTTGGTGTCCAGGCGTTCCAGTAAGCGTACCGTATCCTGGCGGCGGGAATCGAGCTTTTGCAGCGCCAGAAAAAATGTGGTAAGAATTCGGCTAAGCCCCAGGTTATTGATCGTGAACCGATCAAACTGGTGGCCGTGAATGGCCAGGTGCCGAATGCCCCGAAAGCTCCACTCGTATTCCTGGTAAACCTCCACCCCTACCAGGTGCGACATAACCTGCGAGAGGCCCTGGTCGTGATTGCCTTCCACCCATACCACTTCAACGTGGCGTTTGGGATTGGAAAGCTTGCGGATATACGAGAGAAATTGCCAGTGCTCCTTCTTTAAGCGGCGGAAGTTCAGATCGCAAAAAATGTCGCCCAGCAGGACGAGCCGCCGGAAGCAGTTTTCCTGCAGCATGGCCAGCGCGGCTTGCGCACGGCTTACTTCCGACCCCAGGTGCAGATCGGAGAGGATCACCGTGTCGAAACACGGAGCACTCATGCTTTCTATATACACAGCTTGTGTTACAGCATGATGAATCGTGGCAGGCAAAAGGCAAAGGAGACCATCTTTGGTAACAGTGGGTAGTCACCGCAAATTCATGATTTATTAACCGATGCGTAACAAAATGGCATTTCGCCTGTACTACGACGGTGCCATGGCCGCGCGAAGGGTTCGCAGCTCGGAACGCTCAATAGTGATGAAGCGAAATGGCTGCAAACCGATCGGGGAGGCTGCACGTGGGCTGAGGAGTTCAGCCATAGCCAGTATGGGTCCGACGTGAGTCGAAAACATCAGTTCCACCACGGCTCCCGGGTTGAGCGGTTTTAGCACGCGCAGCAGTCCGCCTCTAGCGGAGATGGTCTGGACCCTGGCGGATGAACGCTGCCCATCGCCGAAGCGGATGGTGGCTGAAGGCATGCCATCGAATGGCAGTTTTGGGATGCCCCGCGCCGGCCGGAAGGGGGAGCTCATGGGTAGCAATATGCTATGGAATCAATAAATCAGGGCAGATTACTAACGAACATGTACGCCGCGGGAAGAGGAACCCGAAGGTGTTGGAGCCTTGCGCCTCGCCTACAACGGTTAGACCGCGTCAGCGTAGGAAAGCGGTGCGCTCCGGTACTTCATGTAGCCCAGCGCAGTCAGCCGAATCACCCCTCGGACTTGCTCTTCCACCAGACCTTCGTTCCTCAACTCGGCGATCGCCCAGCGGGCAGAGGAGCAATCAACAGTTTGCTTCGACAACGTCAAGTACTGGTCGCGCTGCTGTTCGTAGCGACTAACCAGCAAATGCAGCAACTCTTCTCGGATCTCTTGCTCAGACATACTGCGATGTTAGGGATTGGGAGGAGGCTGCGGTATGGCTCTTCGGTGCCAGTAGCGGTCACGTGTGTACATTCCCGAGTTGTACCGCGGTATGGCTGGCAATGAACATTAGTCACAGCCTGTTCGCTTTTGGTCAGGGTGTTTGGACACCCTGGGTTTCGACATAAACCGCGTACAGCGATTGGCTCGCAGCCATAAACAATCTGTTCCTTTTGGAGCCGCCGAAGCACAGGTTGGCGCAGGTTTCCGGCAGATGGATTTTTCCGATCAGCGTGCCGTCGGGCGCTAACACGTGTACCCCGTTATAGCCCTCGCCTGCCCACCCCGCGGCCGACCAAACGTTCCCGTCCACATCGCAACGGATGCCATCAGACGTTCCCGGAGCCATATTCACGAACAGCCTCTTATTTGTCAGGCGTACCCCATCCCCAACGTCGTAGACGAAAATGGGATGAGGGTCGCCGGGGTGCTTTGGAACTCCCGTATCTACTATGTAGAGCCGCTTCTCGTCAGGGGAGAAGCAGAGGCCATTAGGTTTATCCATGCCGCTGGCAACCACGGTTGCTTTGCGTGTTTGTGGGTCGAGACGGTAAACATTGGCCGGCAGTTCGAAGGCCGCCTTGTGGCCCTCATAGTTCGACATGATGCCATACCCAGGATCGCTGAACCAAATGGCCCCGTCAGAATGGACCACCACGTCGTTAGGCGCGTTGAGCTTCTTGCCCTCAAACTGGTCGATAAGGACCGTGATTGTGCCGTCGTGTTCGGTGCGCGTTACTCGGCGGGCGTCATGCTCACAGGTGATCAGCCTTCCTTGCCGGTCGCGAGTGTTGCCGTTGCTGTAGTTTGACGGGGTGCGGAAGACGCTAACCTCACCGGTGTCCTCGAGCCAACGTAACATTCGGTTATTAGGGATGTCGCTGAAGACGAGGTAGCGTCCATCGCCAAACCACACGGGACCTTCCGCCCATCGTGCCCCGGTGTAGAGGCGCTCGACCGCGGCATTGTTGACCTTGTACTTCGCGAAGCGCGGATCAACCACCTCCACCGCCGCATCGGGATAAGCCACCGGAGTTTTGCTTTCTTGCCCATCGGCCTTCACCCGCGGTTCCAGCGCCAGCGCCGTTGCGGCGCCGGCCGTGACCTGCATGAATGTGCGTCTCAGCATTCGCCTCTCCCGTCAAGCCGGTAGTGTAATTGAACACGCTAGGCGCAGCGCGGATCTGCCGCGGCGGCACTAGTGGCGGTGCGTCCGCCGTAACGACGTACCCTGATGTTCGCCTGTTCGGCGTGCGCGAAAAAGCCCTCCAGCATGCACAAGCGGGAGCAGTACTCGCCAATCATGGCCGAGGCTTCGTCCGTGAGCACCCTCTGATACGTGCAGGTCTTAAGGAACTTGCCCACCCACAGGCCGCCGGTGTAGCGGGCCGCCTTGCCGGTTGGAAGCGTATGGTTTGTGCCAATTACCTTGTCCCCGTATGCCACATTTGTGCGTGCGCCGAGAAACAACGCACCATAGTTCTTCATATTGTGAAGAAAATAGTCTGGATTCTGGGTCATCACCTGCACGTGTTCGGAGGCGATTCGATCGGCCTCGCGCACCATTTCCTCATCGGAGTCACAGACTATCACCTGCCCGTAGTCACGCCAGGAGACCGAGGCAAACTCCGCGGTCGGCAGCTTAGGCAGCAACCGCTCTACCTCGGAGAGAGTGTTCTGGGCGAGCTTCTTCGAGGTGGTGAGGAGAATGGCCGGCGTGTTGAAGCCGTGCTCGGCCTGGCCCAGGAGATCGGTAGCGCAGATCTCGCCATCTGCAGTGTCATCCGCAATAATGAGCGTTTCAGTGGGTCCAGCTACCAAGTCAATTCCTACGCGGCCAAAGAACTGACGCTTGGCCTCGGCAACGTATGCGTTCCCCGGTCCTACAACCATGGACACAGGAGCAATACTCGCGGCGCCAAACGCCATCGCGGCAATGGCCTGAACACCACCCATGCAGTAAATTTCGTCCGCGCCGCCCAGGTGCATGGCCGCAACTATCGCAGCACTCGGTTGACCGCGGAAAGGAGGCGAGGCCGCAATCACCCGCGGCACGCCTGCCACTTTCGCGGTGACTACGCTCATGTGGGCGGAAGCTACCAGCGGATACTTCCCACCGGGAACGTAGCAGCCGACGGATTCAACCGGTATGTTCTTATGCCCCAGAACGACTCCCGGCAGGGGTTCGATCTCGAGGTCAGTAAGGGAAGCGCGTTGCGCTTGTGCAAAGTTTCGTATTTGCGTCTGCGCAAACTTGATGTCCTCGAGGTTCTGGGTGGTAAGTTGCGCCAGGCAACCCTCGATCTCGCGCTCTGAAAGGCGAAACGACGGTGGATTCCATTTGTCAAACTTCTCTGAGATCTCCCGAAGAGCAGTCTCGCCGCGGCTTTCTACATCGGCCAGTATGGCGGCTACGGTTTGGCGAACCTTCTCTGCTTCAGCGGCATTCTGCTCAGGTGTGCGGCCCTTTTTCAGATAGCGTGGCATATGAGCCTCCTTTGCAATCTGAACCATGCAGTGAGGTTAGCCGGTAGCCGACGCCGGCTCCTGCAGCGGCGCCTTGCTGGCCGGCCAGCGATGCTGTTCGGCAGCATACCCTGACCTGTAATCCGCTTTGACTGCGTCGGAGGCGGTGGGCAGTACGGGAAAATCCCACCAGCCAACAACCTCGGCTGCGGCTACGGAGACATCACGTGTAATCGGCACATCAATCACAGCAGGCGATTGGCTATCCAGCGCACGCTTGAGGGTTGAGCCGATATCGTCCACCGCTTGTACCTTTGCCGCAACCTCGAAGCCGAATGACTTGGCCAAGGCTGCAAAATCCACCGAATAAGCCTTGCCGTCGGGAACCTGATAGTTGAACTCAGACCCGATCTGCCGGCCGATGAGATGATTCTGGCCATCACGTATGGAAATATAGCCTGAGTTGTTTAAAATCAGGAACACCACCGGGATATCATACATGGCACAGATGGCGAGTTCCTGGACGCACATCATGAAGTCGCCATCTCCAATGATGCACACGACGGGTGTGTCAGGCTTGGCAAGTTTGGCGCCGATCGCGGCAGGAAGAGCAAAGCCCATTGAAGAAAATGAACCTGAGGTGATGTGGGTTCGCGGTTCGTAGACTGGAAAAGCCTGTTTGGTGGTGCTCTGCGGATGCCCCGATCCCACGGTCACAATTCCCTCTCGGGGAAGCACCTTGCGCAGCTCCCGCAGGGTGCGCAGCATTGTGGTCGGCATGCCATTGTAGGAGCGGCGGCGTTCCAGTTTCTCCTCCCACTCTTTCTTCAGTGCTTCAACTCCGTTGAGATAGAAGGCTCTTGATTCGCGCGCTTTGCGCGCCTGCTCGCCGGAAATGCCGCCCAGCATATCGGCCAAAACGAGCTTGCAATCGGCCGCGATTCCTACTTCTGCAGGATAGTTTTTTCCGATCTCGCGCGGGTCAATGTCCACCTGGATAAGCTTGCCATCGGGGATTGAGAAGGTGACTCCTTTGCGATAGGACGATGCGGACCAATCGGTGAAGCGGCAACCTAACGACATAACCACATCAGCGTTGGCTGCAGTCTTATTTCCCGGCAGGGATCCCGGCCACCCTGCGGTGCCGGCGCACAGCGGGTTGTCCTCCGCAATTGCGCCTTTGCCATTCCAGGTGAACACCACCGGAATACCCAGTTTCTCCGCGAGTTGTGTCAGTTCCGGGGTGGCATTCGAGGTAATTGCGCCACCGCCAACCACGATGCAGGGGCGCTTGGCATCGAGCAACAATTGGATGGCAGCTTCAATTGCCCGCGCCTCGGCCCGGGGTTTGCCTACCGGAAGACGTCGGTCTAGATCCGCAACATCAATGTCAGTGGTTTCGACCTGGACGTCGAGAGGTAACCCCATATGCACTGGAGCTGGGCGGCCGGTCAGCATTGCGTTCCAGGCGCGATGCATTACGAAAGGCACCTCATCCGCGCGGATTACGTCAAAGGTGCGCTTGGTGACGGGGGCTACGATATGCGGAAAATCAGGCGATGCGAAACGATCGAGTTCCTGCATCACACCGTGTCCACGCATATGAGTGGCGGCGCTGCCGGTGATGAGAAGCAGGGCTGTCGAATCACAGTACGCGGTGGCGAGCCCGATGATGGTATTGGTTGCGCCCGGCCCGATTGATGTGCAAGCGGCGATCGGCTGGCCGGTAACCCGGTAGTGCGCGTCGGCGATGTGGACGGCGCTCTGCTCGTGCATCACCTGGATAAACGGCAGCTTCGATACAGGATCGTTGAAAGCATCGATCACGCTCCAATTACCGTGTCCGGGCAGCCCCGTGACATAGGGGACGCCATATGACTTCAGAGCTTTTCCGATCACCTGCCCAACCGTGAGCCGCATATACGCCCTCCTCGTTCGATTTCGCCGTACATTCTACTCTTGCATAAAAATGCGAGCGCATAAAAACGGATGTTGGCGACTGTGTGTAATGTCAGCCCGCGTGGTTGTATAATCCGACGCGCTTTAGAACGGGGTTACCAGTGAATCGGCGTTCCTTCTTAGCGCAGTCCGGCCAAATTCTGACCGTTGCGGCCTTAGCGCCCAGCACGTCCCCGAGCCGCCCTATGCCCGAATTCAAGACTCGTTCTCTTTCCTTTGCAAACGATTGGATAGATAGCCTCCTTGTGACCGGCGTGCATAATTTACCGGTTCAGGACGCGATTGTAGTAAACCTATCCACGACTACCCTGCGCTACACGGCCGGAGAGGATCGCGGGGTGATTCTTCCCTGGAAATCCTCTATCCTTCGCAATTGCACTCTCGAGGAAGCTGAAACCGCGGCATTGCTCCACGTGCGTAAATCCACCAACCTTGGAGGTGTCGCGCTGCGCTGGGACTGGTATGGCCGCCGTAATGCAGAGTTTTCCCGCGAGACGCCTCTGTATATTTCGTCCCAGGATGATGTGGGAGAAGTAGAACTTGATCCTCAGACAGCGTTCATCGCTGCAAAAACCGGCCCATCGCTGCCGCGACACTATCGGCTCAAACTGAACCTTTGGTTTACGCCCGAGGAAACAGATTGCGGCATTCACACGGGGCACCAGTTTCTGGAGGTGCATACCCAAATTCTGGGCAGAGGGCGCATGCAGAAATTTCGCGAAAATCGCGCCGACACCCTTTACGAAGACGTGCCTATGGCCACTGGATTTACCCATGAGCCTTTTTTCAAGCTGGGAGCGGACCGCAGCTTCAGTTATCCGTGGCACCGCTATTACGCGGACACGGATTGTGTCTGGATGGCAATTGAGTTACACCCGTTGTAACCTCCGGCGAACGAGATCCTCCGGCACTTATGGATCGGCCTCTGTTTGAAGACTCGGGCGGCCTTCACTAGTCCTTTCTGGACGCGGCACGCACTCCTCAAAAAGGCGCTTCTCCTAAAAAGGTCCCGATACGGTAAGGCGCGATTGCGACCCCGTTCCTGTTTTCACGCAGATACAAGGCCAAATTCTGGAAGTCCGAAGAGGAGTGGTGCTTAAGGTGAATTCGTTCTAGAGCCTCGTCCCACACGGGGCTCAGCCGGTCCAGTAATACCAAATCCTATCAAGTTGAACTCAGCCGTCACCGGTCATAAGCCGGTCACAAGCTCCAGTCCTGCCGGATTCTGGCAGTGCCGGACAAATGCCTCGGCTTGCTGGTAGCCAGCTTCCATGCCGCGGAACACGTTCATCTTGTCGTGCAGACGATACCAGTCCTCCGGCTGCTGGCTAGCGTGGGCGAAGCATGCTGCCCGTTTGCGCTCTGCCGTTTTCGTAATGTCAACATAGTTCGTCGGATGGAACAACTGCGTTTGGGTTCCCTGCTCCACCTCGAAATAGTACAACTCAAACTTCTTGTGGGCGGCGAGCCATGAGTCATAGACCAGTAAGGACGCGGCCCGGTGGTCGCGATGCGCGTCAATCGGCCAATGGGTAAAGACTATGTCTGGCTGTTCTGCATCCAAGACCCTGGCGAAAGCTTCGTAGCGCTCGCGATCGATTTCGGTATTGCCGTCAATCTGCCCGGCAAATACCGGCTTGACCTTCAGGATGGCGCAGGCCTTCTGCGATTCGCCGGTACGGATGGCGGCGGCCTCCTGCTCCGACTTGCCGCGAATTCCCGCCTCTCCCCTCGTCAGATAAATAATGGAAACTTCATGACCCGTGTCAGAGTACAAGGCCATGGTTCCGCCACAGCCGGATTCAGGGTCGTCCGGGTGCGCACCCGCCACCACCACCTTGAGACGCTTCGCCGTCTGCCCGGTGGTCTGCCCAGCCAGGGGCAGACCCAAGGCTGCGGCCCCAATTAACGATTGCCCCAGCAGCTCTCTGCGCGTGATCTGCTTCACCATGCTGCTCCCTGCCCGAAGTTTTTCAGGTCTGAAGCCCGGCAGTATAGCTCATCGCAACGGAACCGTCGCGTGGATGCACGGCCAATGACTCGCGCCAGCTAGACTTGCGAGCGCGCAAGTATTTCTTGCTTTCCCGAACGTTTTCGTGCCCGACTCACCGTTGTATCGGAAAGCAGATGCCTTTTCTAATCTCAGAGTGCAGGTTTCAGCGTCCAGGCCTGAAGGCGCGCTATGGACAATAGATGAGCTGAGTGAAATCCCCTGGGAAAGATAGGCCAGTTCCACACTGCTGGTGAGTCCTCAGCCACATAGTTTGTCGCGGCCAGGCGTGCGACCGGGAAAGTGACAGTCTGTGGCGCTGGATTGCCTGCAAGCAGCGTTTTGGAGACATCCGCCAAAGCGACGACGTAACTCTCCGGAGGAATTGCGACACTACCGAGCCAGACGTAAGCAGGCAGTTGGTCATTGCGAGCAACGAAATCGGCGACGTCACGTACCGTGCGGGCGAACCGGTCCCAGGGCACGTTTAAAGCATGGTCGAGCTGTGGCGGATCAACAGCCGGTCCATACGGAGTATTGCTGATCGTGAAAGAACCGGCTGTGTTGGTGCGCTCGGTGATTGCCGCTTCTACATACGCGCTCAAAAGTTCAAAGACTTCACTGCCGGAGAGGGCGTAATCCCCGTGCGTTTGGAACGAGACTTCGGGTGTGACGGCTTCAGCAATCTCTCTCAGATCGCTAGTCGAGAACTCGCGTATATGCGCGAGATCAGGAAAGAGCTTTACCGCCTCCGAACCGGTGATGAACCGCACTTGGGGGAAGCTCTTCATGAAGCGCACCAGGCCTTCAAAGTAGGCGAATGTCTGCTTCTGCTCGGCGGCAGACTTCAAGGGTGGTCGTTTCCACTCGCTGAGAGGCGGATTCGCTCCGTTGGCGAAGTTAAGGTCCCAGAACCACTGGTGAATGAACTCACACGGATGGAAGTAGAGGCTAATCAGGCCTCCAGAACGATCCGCAGACATGCGAGCGTAGATTTCCCGGAATTTGGCCTTCGACTGCTCGAGGTTGTCCCACTTCTCATTTGGCCTTAGCTGTTCGCCCTCCTTGGTGTTGAAGATGTTCAGCAGGCCTCCGTACCAGAATGGCTTGCCATCAAGGCCAATCTGGGTACCCTCGTCAAGATAAAGCTTCACCCCCCATTGCCGGAGTGCACCGTAAGATTGTGGCGCCCAGGAACTGCCCGGTTGACCGTAGCAGCAAGGAGTTTTGCCGAATATGCGGGCAACGTCCTCGAACCCACCTCTTTCGCGACGGGTAAATTCCTCGACCCCGGTGTCCCAGTCCAAGCCAGATTCGTATTCCGCGGGAGTCGGGTGCTGGCTATGGGTGTTGGCGTGATAGCCGATTTCGTGACGACGAACCGCGGCAATAACGTCGGAGCGCCCGCGACGTTCGAGGGTGCGCGCCTTCTCCCCCACGACCTTGAAGGTTGCCGGCACCTTTTCGGCGCTGAGGAATTCGGCTAGGTGTTTGGCCGCATCATCGCTCGGCGGGAGAATATAGTCCTCCGTGTCAAACCAGAGGACCACGTACACCGGATGTGGCTGGGCCTGGGCGAGGGCGGCACCGCCAGCGATTAGGAGTGCTACGAGAGCTGCAAGTCTCTTCCAGGCACACATTTCTTTGGCAACGAAGTTCCTGAGACACAGTACTCAAAACGGCGATTATACCGCCGGGCACCTCGCGTGCATGGATTGGGCGCATTGGGCGCGAATAACTGCGACGTTGCGCCGGCCACAGTCGGCAGGTGGTCGGTACTAGGTCCAAACCGGGCGGCTCTTTATATACCTGCCTCGGCGCGGAAAGGGGAGGATATCTTTTACCATTGATAGGACGCCACACCCGCCCGGTGCCGGCCTGCAGGTCTGCTCGCTTCACAGTTCAGCTACGCAGGAATTGTGAGCCACAGCAGCAGTTGTGCTTTTACCTGCGATAAGTTTCTATTTTCGGCTAATGGTATCATCCCGTCGCCATGAACCGTCCTAAGCTGAGCCATATTCTTGTATGTGTGTTGTCGCTTGCTGCCTTTCCCGCGATCGGGACTGTGCTGTCGCAGAGCGCTTCGGCGCAGATGCAAACTGGTTGGGAACACACATATGCTCCGCCAATACGTCCCATATTGCTGCATGCAGCGCGCCTTCTCGAGATCGAGTCAGGAAGGATTATCAGCCCGGGCGAAGTGCTGGTCCGTGGCGACAAAATTGCCGAGGTGGGGCAGTCCGTGACGCATCCCAGCGATGCGCTGACAATTGACCTCGGCGATAAAACGCTGATGTCCGGCCTGATCGATGCGCACGTGCACCTGTTCCTGCATCCCGGGAATGAGGGCCTGCAAACCGTGGAGGAGTCAGTGCCGCAGCGCACGATCCAAGCCACACTCGCCGCGCGCGATGATTTGATGGCAGGCTTTACCGCGGAACGCGACATGGGCACCGAGGGCGCCGGCTCGGCGGACACAGCCGTGCGCGACGCGATCAATCGCGGAGAAATTCCCGGGCCGCGTCTGCGGATCAGCGGCAACGCGATTTCAATTCTCGGCGGGCACGAAGATGCCATCGATTTTAATCCGGCGCAACATGTGCTGGGAAACGCCGACTACGCGAACACCACTGAGGAACTTATCGAGACAATTCGCGAGCAGCATAAAGAAGGCTCCGATTTTGCGAAAATCTATGAAACCGGTCGAGATGTCTTTCGCGACGGAAAGTTCGCCTCGCAATATCAGTACACCGAAGCGCAGCTCGCAGCTGCGGTTGCCGAGGCGGCGCGGCTGGGAACCAAGGTAGGCGTGCACTGTATGGGCGAGCCAGGCGCGCTTTGGGCCGCACAAGCCGGGGTGGAGTCCATTGACCATGCCGCTCAGCTAAGCGATGCAACCATGCGGATCATGCGGGAGAAACATATTCCCGCCATTCCCACATTTACCATCTTCGAATATTTTGCCAACCACGCAGAAAATCCCGCGGCGGCAAAAGCCGAGCACGAAGCTCTTGATTACCACATTCAACAATTCAAAAGGCAAATCGCTGCCGGCATTCCGTTTGCGGTCGGCTCCGACGTGGGGCCGTTTCCGCATGGCACCCAAGCACGCGAATTGGTGCTCATGGTCCAGTACGGAATGAAGCCACTGGCGGTATTGCAGGCGGACATGCTCGAAGGCGCAAAAGTTCTCATGTGGGAGGGACAGATTGGCGACTTGAAGCCCGGATACTTTGCCGACATCGTCGCAGTGCCCGGCAATCCACTCGACGATATCAGCGTCACCCAACGTGTCTCTTTTGTAATGAAGGGGGGCATCCCCTATAAACGATAAGTTTGAACACCGTGGACTCGCAGCGTCTCGGGTATCACATTCGGGCCGACAGGACGTCCCCTGCATATTGCTTCGCCACTAAGCATCTGCAATTCTCGATCCGGCTTCGTCTCGCACCCACGTCTGCGCAGGGTCTTCATCGGGCAATGGGCGGACTTCCGGGTACTGCATAATCACGCGCGCGCAGGTATTCCACCGTAGAATGGCATCATCGTTTCCAGGCGAAGCCAAATTGATAGCTGTCTCATAGTGAGCCATCGCTTCTCGCAGAGCATGATATGCTGATGCACCTCCGCCACTGCCTCCCTGGCGAATCCGATTATGCCCCAGACGCTCCCATATGATACCGGCGTAGTACGCTTGTTCGTAGTCCCCCTGAATTCTGGCGAGGACCTCATGAGCTGCTTTGGCAGGTAAGTGCGCGTGAAATTGATCGGTGCGCGCAAGAAGCAGCGAGATTAGCGCCTGCTGGTGGTCGGGCACGATAGCTAGGATATCGAGGCAAATGCTTTCAGCGAGACTGGGTTCATTCAAGAGCCGATAGCGCTCCACCTTCGCCAAGGCTTCGGGGATGCTCTGTACGGAAATGGACTTCAGTTCGAATTGCATAAAAATCTCCTATGCTGTCCTGCCGGTGAAAACTCGGAACAACTTTGAGAGCGGGTCGAAGAAGCGATCGACAACGCGCTCCTTAAGCGGAATGATGGCGTTGTCGGTGATGGTGATTCCTTCCGGACAAACCTTGGTGCAACATTTTGTGATATTGCACAATCCGATGCCGAATTGCGTCCTCAAGTCTCGCAATCGATCTCCCACGTCCAGAGGGTGCATTTCCAAGGCCGCCACATGAACGAGAAATCGTGGACCAATGAACTGTTCCTGCATGTGATGCTCACGCAATACGTGGCAAACATCCTGGCAAAGATAACACTCGATGCACTTGCGAAATTCCTGCACTCGTTCGACATCCTCCTGGGCGATGCGCCACGTGCCGTCCGGAGCGTCGGGAGAACGCGGCTTAAACTTGGGGATGCGCTGTTTCACCTTATAGTTCCATGAGACGTCCGTGACGAGGTCTTTGATGTGTGGAAACGCCTTCATCGGTTCGAGGGTGACCGGCTTATCGAGAGCGAGCGCATTCAGCCGCGTCATGCACATTAATTTCGGCATTCCATTTATTTCCGCCGAGCAGGAGCCGCATCTTCCCGCCTTGCAGTTCCAGCGAACAGCAAGATCGCCGGCCTGTTCCGCCTGGATCTGATGAACGACGTCGAGGACCACCATGCCGGCTGCAACTTCGGCGGCATAGTCGCGAAATTGTCCCTGGCCTTTCTCTCCGCGCCAGATTCGAAAAGTCGCCTTCGCCATTACTTCATCTCCTCGATGATTTGCTGCAGGTCCGATCGCATGGACGGTATAGGTTCGCGAGAGAACCGCATTGCGCCGTCGACCCCCTTTCGCACAACGATGTTGAACGCGCCAAACTGGTTATTCTTCTCCGGAAAGTCATCGCGGAAGTGAGCACCACGGCTTTCTTTCCGCTCCAGAGCAGCTCGAGCCACAATCTCTGAGACTGTGAGGAGATGGTACAGGTCGAGCGCAGTATGCCAGCCCGCGTTGTATTCTCGATTTCCGTCAACACTGACCCGCTCGCTGGCAATCTTAAGTTCGCGAATGCGATCGAGGGCTTGCAACATCTCCTGCTCCTGCCGGACGATCCCCACCAGTTCCTGCATTACATCTTGCAACGTATGTTGTATGGCATATGGATTTCCAGAATTCTTGCACTCGAACGGTTGCAAAGCCCATGTTTCCGCTGATTTAAGTTCACCATTGTCGACATTGCCTAAACAGCGTTCCTTGGCGAAGGCCGCGGCGTATTCTCCAGCACGCTGGCCGAAAACCAAAAGATCGGAAAGAGAATTCCCACCCAGCCGGTTGGCTCCATGCAAACCTGCGGCACATTCCCCTGCGGCAAACAATCCAGGAACGTCTGACATTTGGGAATCGGCGTCAACCCGGACGCCTCCCATCATGTAGTGTGTTGTGGGCCCCACCTCCATAGGTTCCTGCGTAATGTCGATGTCGGCAAGCTGCTTGAACTGGTGATACATGCTGGGCAGCTTTTTTTTGATGTGTTCGGCAGCATTTGGAATTTTTTCCTTGATCCATGCAATATCGAGGAATACACCACCGTGAGGGCTGCCGCGTCCCTCCCGCACTTCTCGCCGGATGCAGCGGGCGACATGGTCGCGAGTCAGCAGTTCGGGAGGTCGTTTCGCTTCCTTGTCGCCCTGGGTGTACCGCCAGCCTTCCTCCTCGGACTGGGCGGTCTGGGCCGCGTAGAGGGGAGGAATATCTCTGAACATGAATCGCTCGCCGTTTCGGTTACGAAGCACTCCTCCCTCGCCGCGCACTCCTTCCGTGACCAGGATGCCGCGCACACTTGGTGGCCAGATCATCCCCGTCGGATGGAACTGTACAAATTCCATATCCATGAGAGCAGCGCCCGCGTGAAACGCCAGCGAATGGCCGTCCCCCGTGTATTCCCAGCTGTTACTGGTGATTTTGTACGCCCTTCCAATTCCTCCCGTGGCTAGAACCACCGCCTTGGCACGAAACAGGTGAAATCGTCCGCGCTCGCGGTCATATCCAAACGCACCTGCGATACGCTCGCCGTCTTTCAGCAGTCTGACGATTGTGTGTTCCATGAATACGTCGAGACCGAGATGTATTCCGTGATCTTGCAACGTGCGGATCATCTCCAGCCCTGTGCGGTCGCCGACATGTGCCAGTCGCGGATACCGATGACCGCCGAAATTACGCTGCAGGATCCGTCCATCCCGTGTGCGATCGAAAAGAGCACCCCATGCTTCCAATTCGCGGACGCGTGCCGGGGATTCTTTGGCATGCAGCTCTGCCATCCGCCAGTTACTCAGATACTGGCCGCCACGCATCGTGTCTGCAAAGTGAACGCGCCAATTATCGCGATCGTCCACGTTACCCATGGCCGCGGCGATGCCACCCTCAGCCATGACGGTATGCGCTTTGCCCAGGAGGGATTTTGAAATCAAAGCAACCTTTACCCCAGCCGCCGAAGCTTCAACTGCAGCACGCAGGCCGGCGCCCCCCGCCCCAATGATGAGAACGTCGTGTTCATGGGTGACGTATTCGGCCACTAAACGATCCTCCAGTCGCTCCACACACCCATCGAGCACAATCGGACATAAAGGTCGGCAAACGCGACCATGAAAAGACTGCACCAGGCAAACAGCATGTGACGGCGGTTTAGACAACTCACACAGTCGTAGACTCGCCTACGGACCGGGTTACCGGCCAAACGATCGCGAAGACCGCCGACCAAATGACGAAGCGAGTGGCAACTGAAGGTATAGCAGCTGAGTAGCACGAAATTTGCCAACAGAACCAGAGTGCCGAGACCCATGCCAAACTTTCCGTTGAACCAGAAGGCGTTCCACACATCGCGCGCCAGAATGACTAGAAATATCAAGGCCAGATAAAGAAAATAACGGTGGATATTCTGCAGGATCAACGGAAAGGAGCGCTCGCCGAGATATCTTTTCCGGGGCTCGCCTACGGTGCAGGAAGGAGGGTCGGCCCAGAAGGCTTTGTAGTACGCGCCGCGATAGTAGTAGCACGTCACTCGAAAGCCGCCCGGCGCCCAAAGGATGAGCATCGCTGCCGTCACCCAAGCCGGCATCCAGACTGGCGTGGAACCAAACCAACCCTCATTGGCGACGCCAAACAATTCCGGAGAATAAAACGGTGAGAGATATGGGCCGAACCGGAAGTGCTGTCCCTGGAAGGCAGCCCACGTCGCATAAACAATAAATGCTGACAGTCCAAGAAACACAGCCAGCGGTTGTACCCACCAGTGGTCTGCGCGTTTCGTCTGTCCAAACCCGGAGCGCGACAATGGGACGTCAATGTGAGACATCGGGCCTCCTCACTCACGCACCTTACTCGCTTGCGGTCAAGCCCCGCGTCCGGGGTTGCAGGCGGTTGTCATCATACAGGCAAACCCGACATCAGTGTTAAAACTGGACCCTCCAGATGGAGAAGGGTGAATGGGGGGCATATGCGCCTTAGCAGTGCAGGCAAGAACTCTTCGATACGTGCTGTGGTAAAGTGGCGTGGTTCGATGGCTTGTCGAATTAACTGGAGCCAAATTGAAGGACAAAGGGCGCAAGATTCGCTGCTATGACTACGTGAACCACCCCTATGAACGTGTTCGCGATGCGTTGAAGCAGGACGCTCTTATCGTGTTCCAGGCCGCTACGAAGACTGCCGCGTCCCGAGCAGAGTCGGTAGCGGCTGAACTGCGCGTGGATTTTGCTGGAATCGGCGTCAAGACCGATATCAAGATTGGGGTCAAGAATGTTGATGAAAAAGCCGGCAGTTCCGCTTCAATGCCCAGCACGAAGCTGACACTCGAATGGGAAGCCGCAAAAATGCCGCGGTTATTCCCGCTCATGAAAGGCGAACTTTTCGTTTATCCGCTGACTGCGACGGAAACACAGTTGGACTTCTCCGGCGTTTATAGGCCTCCGTTTGGCACCGTGGGGAAGACCATGAACGCGATTGTCGGCCACCGCATCGCAGAGGTATCGGTGCATCGCTTTGTCAGCGACGTGGCGGGATATCTTCGGCGCGAGCTTGCTTAGTGATTTTTAGTTGCGCAGGTCGGGCTATAGACCAATGCTATCGTGATGCCAGCAACTGCTGAAGCGACCTCCCGGTCGGGTCAGCGAACCTCTTCCGGTTATGTATTGGCAAGAGGGAAGATACCCGCCGAAACAAATCCTATTCTTGGTCAGTGTAGGGGCGCGAGGCGCGAGAGTAATTCGGAGGGGCTTCTGAGGCGCTGGCTTTTTGCGGTCGCTGCCGCTGAAAATAGCAGATTGCTATGGACCAAAACCCAATCTCGATATCGCGTGGAATAAAGCTGTTACGCCTGGTCTCGTACGGTTAGCGGGTACAGGAAGCCGCCGACCCGTAACCTGATTCACCGTCCAATACTGAAACGTATTAGGCGACAGTGTCGCCCGATCAGTGACTTCGAATGAATCCTCATCAATCCTGGTTATATATCCGCGGAAGTGCCGGTGACCGAACACGGTAGTGACCTTTACCGTGGCGCCGAGTCCTAAGGTCTGTATATTGGCCTTCACTGGCCGACCAAAACTTACGACAGAAGCGTCTAAGGTGTGAAGCTCAGCTGCTGAAGCGGGTTCTACAGGGCACAAGAAAACAATCAGAACTGTGAGGAACGCTCCGGCAGAAACTCCCCAAAATCTTTTCGCATTGCTAAATCGAGTCATGCCCGAATCCTGTGTTGCCGCAATACCGTGCCACCAATCACATCAATCGTACAGAGTAAAGATTCACGTCGACACAAAACGATTCAGTTTCCCTCTCCGCTTTCGTGCTATAAGGACGCGCGACTCACCCCGTGGTAGCTGGGTGTGATATGTAAGCACTGGCACTGGCCATTTCTATCGAACCACGATGGAGATGAGCAATCCGATTACCATGCGTCGCGGCGGAGTACAGGTCGGGGCAGGCAGCGGATGCAAGTTATTCACCCAGTTCCGTGGAGAGATTTTCGTACTTAACTTGATTCGCGCTTTTAAGGCTCACCTCGGAGCAAGCATGTACTATCCGATCGGATAAAAACTATCTATTCGGATAGTCCTATCCGTTGGGCTCCGATTAAGAGTCGGATTAGCTCGTCGGCGACCAACTACTCCTCGGTGTCACGATACGCTGCAAGGGGGGAAAAGCCCGCCGAAACGACCACAATGCTAGGCGGCGTAGGGCGGGGTAGTCGTTTGGCGGCCGATGAACGTCCTCCCGTGGGGGGGCTCCGGTCACAAGCCGGTCACAAGGCCGTCAAGCGGCGAACTTAGGCTGCACCCGGTTTCTGGGCAGTAAGGTCATATTTGCTCTGCAAGGACGTCTCTTCAGGTACCACGATGTATTGAGTCTACCGGCGAGTGTGAATCTGGCAGCTTTCGCGGATCGCTTGCTGCTGGCTTTCGTTCAGGGTGAGGAACTCAAAGCCGCAGTGGTGAAGATCCCGGTATCTCACGATGGCCCGAATGTCGATTGAGCGGTTTATGCCCGGAAAGGTGAGATGAAGCCAGACCGCGTCCCCGGCAGCAAGTTCCCCGACGATTGTTGCTCCAAGGCC
Source organism: Terriglobales bacterium (assembly GCA_035252015.1). Taxonomy (GTDB): domain Bacteria; phylum Acidobacteriota; class Terriglobia; order Terriglobales; family Acidobacteriaceae; genus JAICWP01. Next base: position 34,004 of record DATFDP010000119.1, on the reverse strand, counting down.
TCCCTCTCCCAAATCGCTGCACAAACCCCACGTCAAGTTAGAGCGGTCGCCTTTAGACACCAGCACTCGTCCGCTGAATTCGTACCGTTGGAAGCGACGGCGGTGTCGCGGATCGCGCCATAGGTCGCCTGCATGTTCTGTGGCTCCCGGAAGGCGATTGCTCCCATGCGGCCCGCTTGCGTCGATTTGCGACATGTCTCACCGCGCCGAGAGCAGTGTTGTTGCACTGCACCACGCATATTATGGCGGTGCTGCGTCAGGGTGTCACGATGACGGCAGTTACTCTGATCCTGCGCGGAGGTAACAAGTTTGCCCATGCACCAGAACTTCGGGGCAAAAAGCCGCACAAAAATTTCCATCTATAAAACCAACCTATACCTGTCTTTACGCTAACAGGACTGGCTCATGCCAATCCTGAACTGGTACGCATACCATGACGAGTTCAGATGATGCGGAGCGCTCGGTAGGGAGTGTTTGGATCGGGGGCACGGGTCTGCAGGCGCGAGGCGTACTTGTCGCTCATCGTGTGAAAGGCGCAGAGGCGGTGTTCGGTTCCATCTGCTTCAACTTCGAGGTAGTCGGCGATGGATTCGCATTTCGGCCTGTCGCACAGGACCATTTCATTGTCGGGGTGTTCAAGCTGGAAGCACTGCAGCATGTGAAATGGTAGCCGTCCTTTCTTTTGCGTGGGGAGTTTGTCTTACGGTTCTCGGGGGATCGCCTGAGTTTCTTCCTCAGTCTGATTCGACGTTGAGCTTCCAGTACCCGACGAGCGCGGCACGCTCGACCTTTTGCTGGTTTTGAAAGAAGCTGAGTGCCTCGCGCAGGAATTTCCGCGGACGAGCACTTGGCTGGATGAGTTTCTGAGAAGGTTCGCGGAGTTTTCGCGCAAGCGGAGCTGTTGTTGGAGAGCCGCGAAGGCATCTTGTCGCCGTTTTCCTTTTCGATCTCGAGACCAGTGGGGTGGGTTCTGTTATTTCTTGCCGCTGTCCGTTGCGCCGCTATCTCCAGGGCAGGTCTACAGCCATTTTGGGACGTGCTGACTTTATTGGACATTGCATGCTCGCGATGGCCTTCGAAGCATGCGCCCAATTGGGAAAGGAATCTGTGATTTCGGTCAGAGGCGTTTCAGTTTAGGCGGTAGTGCGTAGACAGCCGCCCTGTCGAGGTCGGCGGCACGGATAAAGAAGATGTGGCCCTCCTCCTCGCACTGAAAAGCTTTCATTGCGTTTACATCGTGCACGATACCGTCGCCTTGCGCGCTGATGTGGAAATTCTCAAGCAAGGGTTCGGTGATGAGTCTGCCGCAAACGGGGCAGCTTACAGGTTGGCGGGGCATGGGAGGAACTCCGACTCTTATTCCGACCCTACGCTCTTTTCGGGGGTACTACAATATTTACAGTTGATAGCTGTTGCTATCACTTAGTTAGGGAAAGAAGAGCAGCGGAAGGTCGGGGCTCCGGGATGCCTGAGGATTCACTTAGGGTGCACGGGTTTCGGCGTGCCGTTATGTGCCTTTGTACTGATTTGGCTGGCCGCTGCGTCGTAAACAAGCTTGCCACCAACGATGGTCTTTAAAACCTTGGTGCTGAGGATATCCTTGGGCGCAACCTTGGTAGGATCCAGGTCAACAATTGTAAAGTCGGCAAATTTGCCCGTTTCAATGCTTCCTTTATCCTCTTCGTCAAATTCGGCAAACGCGCCCTCAATCGTATAGCCGCGCAAGGTTTCCGCTAATGTCAGCCGCTGTTCCGGGTACCAGCCGCCTGGCGGATTGCCCTGGGGATCCTGACGGGTGATGGCAGCATAGATTCCATAAAACGGATTCAGAGTTTCTCCCGGGAAGTCCGAGCTCAAGGGCAGGTGTGCCCCGGTTTTGAGGATGGCTCGCCACGCGTAAGCACCCTTAATACGCTGCGGCCCGAGACGGGCCTCAGCCCAGGCCTTGTCGGATGTGCAGTGGGTGGGCTGCATGGAAGCAATCACGCCCAGCCTGGAGAAGCGAGGAATATCTTCCGGAGTTAGCACCTGGGCGTGCTCGATGCGCAGTCGCGGGTCGTGAGCCGCGGGCACCTCGTGCATGGCGTGTTCGTAGGCGTCCAGCACCAGTCGGTTGGCGCGATCGCCGATAGCGTGCGTGCACACCTGGAAGCCGCACTGCAGAGCGCGCCGGGTCAGGTCGTAAACCGCCGGTTCGGGAGTAGTCATCAAGCCGCGAGTCTGGGGAGCATCACTGTAGGGTTCAAGCAGGGCCGCCCCGCGGGAACCGAGCGCTCCATCAGCGAAGAGCTTGAACGCGCGAATCGTGAGGCGGTGCTGGGGATCTATTTCTGGACCGCGCTGCAGCCAGGTCGCTACCAGTTGCTGGTCAGCGCCGTCCAACATGGCGTAGACACGCAGCGGCATGCGATTTTGCCGGACGAGATCACGGAAGGCTTCCACCATGATCGGTGTCACCTTGGCTTCGTGAACGGAAGTCAACCCATTGCGCACGCATTCGCGCGCCGCCATTTCGATCGCCTGCTCCACCTGCGGCAGAGTCATCGGCGGGATATGCGATTCCACCAGGTTTTGGGCGCGATTGAGCAATATGCCGGTAGGCTTTGCCGTTTCTGGGTCGCGCAGAATCTTCCCGTTCTCCGGATCTTTGGTGTCATCATTGATACCTGCCAGCTCCAGCGCCCGCTTGTTGGCCCAGGCGGCGAAGGTATGCAGCCCCACCAAATAGACAGGGTTGTTGGGCGACACCGCGCTCAGCGCGCGGTTGTCAGGGTAGTGAGCAGCCCATTTGCCTTCATCCCAGCCCCAACCCAAAATCCAGTCCCCGGGGGTGGCAGTCGCGACTCTTTGTCTGACCTGCTCCACCGCTTCCTTGTCGCTGGGCACATCCTTTAGATTCAGTCGCATCAAGCTCTTGCCAAGCTCCATCAGGTGAGTGTGGGAATCAATGATTCCCGGCAACACGGTGGCGCCGTGCAGGTCCAGGACGCGAGCTGCGCCGGGATACAGCCGCCGGGCCTCCGCGGCGCTTCCCACCCAGGCGATGCGGTCGCCCGATACGGCAACAGCCTCCGCTGTAGGCTGACCCGCAGACATGGTAATCACATGGGCATTCAGCAGGAGCAAGCCGGGAGTGGGTGGGACAGGCGAGGAACGAGACTTCGCCAGCGGAAGCAGAATGAGAACGACGAGAACGCAAATCGGGATCTGCAGCCTGAAACCCTTACGCAGCCCCATGGGGTCTTCTCCTCAGCGTAGTTCTCGCGCGATTGCGCTGGAGATCGCCAATTCTCGCATGAGCATAGTCGAGTTCTTCCGAAAACGACGGCTGGCTGGGTAACGTTTCTGCTTCGACACATAAAAAAGCGGACGCGCTATGTAAGGAGCGCGTCCGCTTCGCACCAAGCCGTCAAGATTAGAAAATCAGCTTGACAACCAACTGCATGTTGAAGGCTTCGCCGGGGCCCAGTCCAGGGGCGCCGTTGAAGTCGCCAATGGTGTCGCCAATGCAGGCAAAATTCGGGTTATTACTGCAGGGCGAGGCCAGGGAGGTCGCGGATGACCCGCTGGCCAGATTGATGCGGTTGAACACATTGAACATCTCGGCGCGAAGTTGTGCGCGGAACCGTTCCCGAATGGGGATGTTCTTGATTACGGAGAAGTCGACGTCCGAGTATCCGGGGCCGTAGATCATGTTGCGGGGCATATTGCCGAAGGTACCTGGCGCCGGCTGGGCAAAGGCGCTCAAGTTGATCCAGGGCATGCCACCTCCGGCCGCGCTGAAGTTGTGTACGACGCCGGCAAAAGGATTGCCCACCAGGTTGGGACGTTGCAGAAAGTCAGCGGTTCCCGACGAATCCGTCAGAGCCGTTAGAGTAAAGGGTTGTCCGCTATGGAAGGACATCAGGCTGGTCACCTGCCAGCCATGGGTGAGCAGTTTTGGTCCATGCGAGGAACCGGGAATGTCCCAGGTCAAGTAAGTGGTGAAGTTGTGGCGGGTGTCAAAGTCGCTGTTGGCATAATCGGCCTTAAGATTGAAGCTGTCCTGAGGCAATCCGCCGCGATAGCTGGTAACGAAATCCAGGGCATGGGCCCAGGTATAGGCGAACTGGGCCGTCAACCCGTGGTACTCGCGCAGCTTCAACGTGCTCTGGAGGGAGTTGTAGTTGGAGGTGCCGATACTGTTCAATTGGTTGACCGTGCCCACGTTGGGGAACTGCCTAGAGAGCGGCCGATTCGCCTGTAATTGAGCGGTACTGATGTTATCCCCCAGCGGAGACAGCGCCGCCTGGTTGATATCCAACATAACCGAGAGCCTGCGTCCCAAGCTCCCGACGTATCCTACCTGCAACACGGCTGCGTTGCCGAAGCTCTTCTCCACGTTCAGGTTGAAATTGTAGTAATAGGGGGTGGCGAAGTGCTGGCTTACGGAATACATGTTGAAGATATTGGTGGCTGGGCTGCCGCAATTCGGGTCCGTAGCCACATTGCCGGTTACGCAGCTGGTGACGGCGGGGAAGATCTGCACTCCCGGGTGCCAGGTGACGCCCGAGAGGCCGAAGTTAGAGACCAGATCCTGAGTTGGACCCGCGGGATTGTTCTCCAAGCCATTGGCGGCAGGGTTGGGCGGGCGGAAATCAAGAAAGGGATTCATGTTGATCTGGTCGAAGAAGATGCCGACGCCGCCCCGAAGCACAATGCTGCCGTTCTCTTTGGGCTGGTATGCAAAGCCAATGCGGGGAGCGAAATTCGTTTTGTCGGGAGGAAAGATGGAATCAATGTTCTGACCTTGTATTCTGTTGCCGCCCAACTCCGGGACAAATACTGCCAGGTTTTTATCGCCGTTGTGCAGTGGACCCAAGTACTCATAACGCAGCCCGTAGTTGAGGTTCAGCCGCCTAGTAACTTGCCAGTTGTCCTGTGCGAATAGCGCAACATTGTTGAGGAAAACCTGGCGTTCCGCGTTACCCACGGTGATACTGGCGCTATCCGAAGTACCCAGGAAGAAGTCCGCCAGGGCTCTGACGTTGGTGCTCAAAGCTTGGCATGCTGGCGTGCTGCATCGGGTCGAACTCGCTGACCAGGGGCCTTCTGTCCCGGTGAAGTTGAAGCTACCCAAGGAATGGCGGAAATAGAACTCGTCCACCTGGGCTTGACGAACTTCGCCGCCGAAGCGGAATTGGTGCGCGCCCACGATGTAGGAAACAGCATCCGTCAGGTGGCCGGTGATGTCATTCCGCCCTTCCTGGGGCGTAATCCCTACTTCCTCGAAGCCGCTGATGGCGATATTTGGGGATCCAGTGACCGGCTTGCCCGCGATGAGGGCGCTTGGGCTCAAAATCAACCCCACCGAACCGGGAACGAAACTGGTGTCGAAATCGTGGAAGCGCTGGGTGAAGTAGCTTACTCCAAACAGCACTTGGTTGGTGATGCGCGGTGAAAACACCGAGTTCAACACCAGGTTATAGTTCTGCACCCGGATGGGAGCAACTTCGAAGTAGGGCTTCAGGTTCGAGCTAGCCGTGCCCAGGGCGGCGCTGAAGCCGGTGGGCGCTACCTGGTCGCCGCGCGATAGGAACACACGCGCGGATAGCTTTTCGCTGGGACTGAAGCTATGGTCAATCTTGAGCAACCCATTGTTGCTGTAGCCGGTTTCCGGAGATGAGGAGAAGAAGTTGCCGGTCGTGGCGGGCAGTCCATTAATCTCACTGGGCCACAGCCGGCCCATGAGCGCGGTCGAGAGTGGATTCGGTGTCACTGCGGGGTATTTGCCAAACATCTGGCCGGGATTGGCCAGGACCTGCAGCGCTTGTTGTTGCCAGGCCAGCGAGGGTTCCGTGGCCAATCCAGACAAGCCGATCACGAAGTTCTGATGCTCAAAAGTGCCAAAGAAGAAGGTGCGGTCCTTGATGATGGGCCCGCCAACGCTACCTCCCCAGTTCAGGTTGCGCAGTTCGGGCTTGCGCGTGCCCGAAGGCAGAAAGGGTGAGGCGGAGGAATAGGCCTCATTGCGGTCGTAGATATAAGCCGTACCGTGCACGGTGTTGGTGCCGGATTTGACGGCAAGATTGATGGTCCCGCCCGCGCTGCGTCCAGTTTCCGCGCTTGATTGCGTCTGGGCCGAGAATTCATCCACCGCGTCGATTGGCAGCACGGTGCCAGCGATGCCGGAGACGCCGCCTTGGTTGACGGCCGGAATGTTGTGCCACAGGTCGTTGTTATCCGTGCCATCAATCTGCCAGTTCATCTGGTTGGCGCGAGTGCCGTTGAGAGATCCAAACCCGCCCACCGAGTAGCCGCCATAACCGGGGGAGACAGCAATCAATTGGGAGAAGTCGCGTCCATTGAGGGGCACATTCTGAAGAGCGGTGGTGGGGATGGTGGTGGTCACGGTTTGTGTGGTGGTATCTACCGTAAGAGCTGCGGCTGAAACCTCGACCGTCGTCGCCTGCTGCCCTACCGCCATTTTGATGGGCAAGGTGTAAATCTTACCGGCGGTGACTGCCACGTGGGCTACTCTTGTGGGACTGAATCCTTTTGCAGCAACGTCAACCTGGTACGTGCCCAGCGGGAGTTCCTGGAAGGCGAACTCGCCATTGGTCGTTGTAGTCGTGACCTGGCTGATGCCGGTTGCAACGTTAGTAATCTTCACGCTCGCGCCAGGAACCACGGCTCCCGATGGGTCGGCCACGGTCCCGTTGACGGCGCCACGGAAGGTCTGCGCGTAACCTGCTAAGGCAAGTGTCACAACCAGGGTTAGAGCTCCCCAAAAACGTACCATAGGTCACCTCGACCAGAAGTTTTATCTCGACAGTAAAGCTTTGGAGCGCGGCCCGGGATCAGAAACCGTATTTGCCAGGTGCAAATGCGATAAGGAAAATGAAATCCATTGCTTGCGACGCGCGAATGATAAGAATTGGGGAGGCATGGTAGACATTCCGCCTCGCAGTGTCAAGAATTCTGTGCAAATTTCCCGCGGAAGCGCAAATCGAACCGGACCGACCTAAAGTGCTCATGGGAAAGCGGCTTCTTAAAATCACGCGGGCTCGGGGATGTTACCTTTCTTGGCCGCTTCGCTTAAGTAGTAGGCGGCACGGTAGGCCAGCGCCTGGATAGTGCATGTCGGCTGGTTGCGGCCGGCGCTGACGAAGCTGCTGCCGTCCACGAGAAAAAGGTTGGGCACGTCGTGGGTGCGGTGGTACTTGTCTACCACCGAAGTCCTGGTATCGTCGCCCATGCGGCAGGTGCCCATCAGGTGCACCGAGCTGGTTTCCTCACCCGCGTCTTCCTTCCACATTTTGCGTGCTCCCGCCGCCTGCAGCAGCTCCAGGGCTCGATTGCCGAAGAACGCCTTGTTTTTCAGATCGTCAGGATGATTTTTGTAAGTTATGCGCATGGCCGGCAGACCCCAGCCGTCCTTCACTTCCGGATCGAGGCTGATGCTGTTGCTCTCCATGGGCAGCGTAGTCAGGTGGCACAGAATCATCATGGAGCGGGTGAAATTTTGCTGTATCCAGCGCTTGTACTGAGCGCCCCAGCGGGGCACATCAGAGGGCACGCCGTGAAGGGCATAGGAGATCGGGTAGGCATCGAAACGCGCGTCCATGCCTCCACCGCCATAAAACCCGCGCTTAGGATCGGCATTGTAGAAGTCCTGAACCACGCGCGTCACTACCACGCTTTTGTACTCATTCAGCGGATGCTCAAAGTTACCCATGGCCCCCGTGCCGCAATCGAACATCAGGTACTTGCCCACCACTCCGTTGGAATTTGCGAGGCCGTGCGGAAAGCGGTTCGATTTTGACATGAGCAAAAGGCGGGGTGTTTCCGCTCCATTCGCGCAAACCACTACTGCTTTGGCCTTCTGCAAAATTTCTTTTTTGTCGCGATCGAAGTAGATCACCCCGTTAACCCGCCCCTTTTTGTCATGGGCTATCTTGCGTACGTAGGAGTAGGGACGGATTTCACATCGGCCGGTCTTCTCCGCCACAGGAATGACGCTGACTAGAGTGCTTGATTTGGCCCCAAATTCGCAGCCCATCATCTCGCAAAAACCGCAATGGCCGCACTGACTACGGCCGCGGTAAGGCTGAGAAAGGATGGCCATGGGGGCGGGAAAAGGGTGCCAGCCCAATTTGAGCGCCGCCGTTTCCAGCAACACTCCAGAAGATTTCACTGGCAGCGGCGGCAGCGGGTAGGGTTTGGACCGCGGCGGATCGAACGGATTGGCCCCGGCCAACCCGGAAACGCCGATCTCCCACTCCGCTTTGGTGTAGAAGGGCTCAAGGTCGGCATAGCTGATCGGCCAGTCGGAAAATCCCGTGCCCGCAATCGGGCCCCAGTGGCTGCGTTCCCGAAAATCAATCTCGTGAAACCGCCAGTAATTTCCGGTGAAATGGACTGTGCCGCCTCCGACTCCTTGTCCGTATTGCACGGTGCGGGCCAGCACTGCCCTATCTTTTTCCGTTTTGCGAAACGTGTTCGGCTGGAGATCGTGCTTGTTCGTCAGTACCTCCTGCCCGATCTGGGGCCTGTCCCAGTTGACGCTGATCTTCAATTCGTCGTGGCGACGGAAGTCGGCATTTTTGAAATAAGGGCCCTGTTCCAGCACGACTACCTGAAACCCGGCAACCGAGAGCTCCTTGGCCACAACGGCGCCTGCGGCCCCGGCGCCTATCACTACAAAATCAACTGCGCTCCCGGTGTCATACTTCGTCATCAGCTCTTGTCCGATCCTGATTTTGACGAATGACTCTGCGCATATTCGCTATCGTAGTAACCGAATGGAGGCTGGTAGTAGAAGTTGTCCTCGAAGCCAATCACTTTCCAGCCCGCCTTGTCGTAATTGCCGCCGTATTCGGGATTCGAGAGAAATCCCATGATGGTGTGGACGCGCACCATGTCAAAAAATGGCGTGTGTTGAATCGCGCTGAGCAGTTGCACCTGTTGTTCCGAGGAAAGCTCAGAAAATTTCGCCGCCGCGGGGAACATAGCCTTGGTCCTGGTCTGAAGATCGGCAAGGCCATTGCTATAATCCGCCTGGCGGGCGCGGTCAAAGGTAGTAAGGGCGCGATCGATAAAATAGACGACGTGAGCTTCACGCGCACCCGGAGTCTCGTCCGTCGGGATGATCTGGGCAGCGATGGCCTCAACGTCAGCCGCCTGATCAGCCGACAAGAACTGCAGCGTCGCCGGTGGGCCGGAAGCAGCCATCTCGTGGACATGCTGCTGCGCTTTCAAGATGGCCGGCCAGTGCAGCGTCACCCAGGCAGTGCTCAGGCCGCAAGCGGAGCTAACCAGAAACTGCCGCCGGGAACAATTATCGCTTTTCATAAACGATACGCTTGCCCGCTCTCTTCTGGATTTGGGGGCAGATGATAGCACACGCCGGGTGGCTCCCCAATAATTGTTTGCATTTTGGACCCTGCCGTCTTAGACTTCCGCGCAATTCGGGGGGACGCCATGAGCGACACTACACGCAGGACGTTTTTGGGTACCTTGGGAGCGGCCGCGGTCATGGGGGTTGCCGGTGCATCCGCATTAGCAGAGGCACCCAGTCGCGCGCTGGCGGCGAAATCGCCGGCTTCATCCCGCGAAAAAGTGCTGTTCTGGGTAGCGGCAGTTACGCCCTGCGACAAGAACCTCAACTTTGATGAGGCCATGTACAAGGACGTCCTCGCTCACCTGAAAGAGAATGGAGCGGATGGTGTGGTTGTGCTCGGCACGACCGGCGAGTATCCCTCCTTCTCAACCGTTGAGCGGAGAAAGATCGCCGAGGTTGCGTTCAAGAACCGCAACGGGCTGAATATCATTGTTTCCACGGGGACGTCGAATTTTCCTGAAACTATCGAGTTGTCACAGCATGCGGCCGATAATGGGGCGGACGGCCTGCTCATTGTCCCGCCTTTTTACTACAAGCATCCCCCGCTCGAAGGCCTGGTGCGCTACTTCTCAATGATCTTCGATAAAGTTTCTATTCCGATAAATCTGTATCACATTCCCTTTGCCAGCGGGATACCCATATCGCATGAACTGTTGCATGCCCTGGAAAAATATCCCAACCTGGCCGGAATAAAAGATTCCGAGAGCAATCCGGAGATTTATCAGCGATTCGTGCAGGAGTTCCCCAAGCTGAACATGCGAACCGGGACCACGGAAAACCTCAAACCTGCCCTGGACCGCGGCATGGGCGCTATCCTGGCGGAAGGCAATGTGTTCACAAAACAAATCGCCGCCGTATTCGCCGCCAAGCGCGCCGGCCAGGACATCAGCGACCCCTTGAACAAGCTGGAAGCCGCGATGAAGTTGATGGGACCGAGCGTAGATTCGTATGGTCCCATGAAGTACGCGCTCAGCCTGCAGATGGGTTCTCGCCTCAGCTATCCCCGGCCGCCCAACACAGATGTCACCGAGGAGCAGAGGGCCGCGATCCGCGAGGCATGGGGACAAATGAAGCAGATGGCATGAAACGCGCGGTTCGAGACCTTGGTTTTCGTTCGCCGCAGGCCCAAACAGATTAATTCGTCACAAACCCGAACAATGGATCACATAAAAGCCGCTCGCGTGAATTGTGTGTGGTTGTGGGTCGTGGTGGTTTTCATTGGCATTCCGCTCCGTGTTGCGGCTCAGCAGCAGGCAAAAGAGACAGAGTGGCCCACCTATGCCGCCGATTTGGCGGGTACCCGCTACCGTCCCCTGGACCAGATCAACGCTTCGAACTTCAACGATCTTGAGATTGCCTGGAGGTTCAAGACCGAAAACCTGGGCAACCGGCCGGAATACAAGCTGGAAGGAACGCCGTTGATGGTCAACGGCATTTTATATGCCACCGCGGGATCGCGGCGCGCCGCCATCGCGCTGGATGCGGCCACCGGGGAGCTGCTTTGGGTGCACGGCGAGCACGAAGGAGCGCGCGGCGCGGCGGCCCCCCGCCAACTCTCGGGGCGCGGGCTGGCTTATTGGTCCGACGGCAAGGAGGAGCGCATTTTCTATGTGACTCCGGGATTTCGACTTATCTGCCTCGATGCCAAAACCGGCACGCGCATCTTTAGCTTCGGCGATGGCGGCGCCGTGGACCTGAAGCTCAATGACGATCAGACCATTGAGCCCGACCTGACTACCGGCGAAATCGGAATACAGTCGGCCCCGGTTGTCGCTAAGGACACGATAATCATCGGCGCGGCTTTCCGTGAAGGGTTCACGCCCAAGAGCATGCGCAACAACAAGGGCTATGTGCGTGGGTTTGATGTGCACACAGGCAAACGCCTCTGGATCTTTCACACGATTCCCAAGAAAGGCGAACTCGGCTACGACACCTGGCTTAACGGCTCCGCCGAATACACCGGCAACACCGGCGTGTGGACGCAGGTCACGGTGGATGAAAAGCTCGGGCTGGTTTACCTTGCGGTTGAATCGCCTACGGGCGATTTCTACGGCGGCCACCGGCCAGGGAATGATTTATTTGGCGAGACCCTGGTCTGCGTGGACTTACAGACAGGGCAGAGGAAATGGTACTTCCAACTCGTCCATCATCCCCTGTGGGACATGGATATTTCTTCTGCTCCCATCCTGGCCGACATCACAGTTGATGGCAAGCCGGTCAAGGCCGTCGCCCAGCCCAGCAAGCAGGGCTTTCTCTATGTTTTCGATCGCGTCACCGGCAAGCCTGTATGGCCTATCAAAGAGCAGCCGGTAGCTGTGGGAAATGTGCCCGGCGAGTGGTATTCGCCGACCCAACCGATTCCCAGCAAGCCACCCGCCTATAGCCGCAACGGTGTTTCTGTAGATGATCTGATTGACTTCACGCCGGAACTTCGCGAAAAGGCAAAGGCAATTGCTGCCAAGTACCGCCTGGGCCCCGTTTTCACTCCGCCTGTGGTGAGTGAGCTTAACGGCCCTCTGGGAACGCTGACTCTGGGCACGGCTTCTGGCGGAACCAACTGGCCGGGCGGGTCTTACGATCCCGAAACTCATATCGCATACCTGTACGCCTGCAACTCCTGCCTGGAACCCGTCGGTCTGGTGCAGCCGCCCAAAGAAGTTTCCGATATGCGGTACGTTTACGGAACAGCGGGTCAGGAGGTTAAGGCCATTCACGGTCCGGGTGAAAACGCCGGAGCGGACGCGCCCATGCCTTCGAAAAAAAAGGCCACCAGCGACTATGTTCAGCTGAACGTGGACGGGCTGCCCCTGGTGAAGCCGCCCTATGGGACCATTACCGCCATCAACCTGGACAAGGGCGAAATCGTTTGGCAGATCGCGCACGGCGAAACCCCTGATCTGGTAAGAAAGAGCCCGGCACTGCACGGCCTGAACATTCCACGCACCGGCCAGGAAAGCTACACCGTGGGCACGCTGGTAACGAAGACGCTGGTGATCGCCGGCGAGTCGCAGGTCACCACTACGACCGAGCATCCGCGCGGAGCGATGCTGCGCGCCTACGACAAAGGAACGGGGAAAGAAGTGGGTGCAGTATACATGCCGGGACCGCAGAGCGGTTCCCCCATGACCTACATGGTGAACGGAAAGCAATACATCGTAATCGCGGTCAGCGGCGGCGCTTACTCGGGTGAATACATCGCCTATGCTTTGCCGTCTGAGTGACTAGAATTTATTGATTTCTCGCTCCAGCCAGTCAAGATGAAGAGCAGAATTGCCATCGCGTTGGTCGTCGCGTGCGCCTTTAGCGGAGTATTCGGCGCCGGGCGCGGTCTTCAGCCGCGCCTCTTCGCACAAGACGAGCAGCAGGCCGCGGAATCGCAATCCGTCTGGGACGGCGTCTACACCGAGGAGCAAGCCAGGCGTGGTGAGGCTCTATATCAGAAGGATTGCTCGACCTGTCATGGTGACCGGCTGAACGGAACAGGGGAAGCTCCGGCGCTCAGCGGCGGAGGCTTCCTTTCCAATTGGAATGGGCTAACGGTAGGCGATCTGTTCGAGCGCATTCGTAAAACTATGCCGCAAGACAAACCGGGGCGGCTGACACGGCAGGAGAAGGCCGACGTGCTGGCCTACATCCTTAGCTTCAACAAATTTCCTGCCGGCAAAAGCGAACTTCGCCACCAATCGGAGTGGCTGAAACAGATTCAGTTTGAGGAAAGCAAACCTGAGCGCGAAAAACCGTCACAACCGTAGGTTGGATGACGGGCGGAGACGAATGTATGAAACGAATGTTCCCAGTAGCCGTTTTGGGTGCGGCATTAATAGGTTATGTTGCCGGGCAGGCAAACAGGCCAACGCCGCAGCCGATGCTTAGTGGCCACGTGAATGATTTTTCTCTGGTGGAGAAGGCCTTCGCTCAGTCGGGAAAACAGGAAACCCAGCCTTTTGGCTACAACTCTCCCCGGGATCCGGCCCTCGCCCCCGATGCTCCCCCTACTACTTACTGGAACATCGATGATATTAAGGCGGCACACCTGCAACTCGCGGCGCGAGCAGCCAAAGCAGCAACCCAGGCGGGAACCGGGAGTAGCCAGGCGTTCGGCGGTGGGCCAGTGCATCTGCAGACCCGCAATCTGAGCATGTTCATGCTCTATCGCGCTCACCGTGATCATCCCGTGCTCAGCCTGACCAAGGTCAACAGTGTCTGGGACGACGCCGAGCAGCACGCCGGAGTCTATGATTTCTACGTGTTTACCGGCGGTACCGGCGAGATGATCGTCGGCGGCAAGATCGCCAACCAGCAAAACCTCCACGACAAAGATGGCGTAATCCCGGGAGAGTACCGTGGCCAGCCGGTCGTCGGTGGTAAGACCTTCAAAGTAAAGGCTGGGGACTGGCTGCTTATTCCACCCAACACACCGCATCAGCCGAAGCCGGATGTGGGCGGTTTCAGCTATATGATCATGAAGATCAACGTGGGCATGTATCCATGGGCGTTGGTGCGCTAGCAGCGGTGACCAAGCGCCAGCGCAACACTTGTCTGCGGTCCCTTATACCGCTTTTCAGTAATGTTCCCGCTTCGAGCCTGCTTGCTCGTGCTCTCCCTTGTACGCCTTCCATGCCTGATCAATGACGTAGGCATGGATTGCAGCGGCATCTTCCGCCGTCATCCTGGCGTGCGGGAAAGCGAATTTGGGAGGATCGGCGAAACCCGGCATTCCGTTATTCCAGTCCACGCCTTGCAGCACATATGCATTCCACTGCCGGTGCACTTGAGGCGGGGCGTAGCGCAGGTCAGGCACAGCGCCATTCATTACCCAGGCGCCGCTGCCGTCCACGCCAGGGGAGTGGCAACCATCGCAGACAAATTTGCCATAGAGCATTTCGCCTTTCTTGATGGTTTCACGGCTCGCGGTCTGTACCGGCGGCTTGGGTACAGGCGGTACCACGTCCGGTGGAGTGGGGAAGGCAGTGGTAGCCCCCAGCTTGAATGCCAGCAGCCGCGCCGGCCCGCGCTTGGATTGCGGCGTGGCCATGGTCCAGGCAGGCGCGAACAACCTGGATCCTGTACCCCATCCCACGGGTGTCAGGACGTACTGCTCGCCTTTTATAGAGTAGGTTATTGGAACCGAGTCAATGGCCGAGCCCGTCTGAATTGACCAGAGTTTTTTCCCGTTGTCAGCGGCATAGGCGGCGAATTCACCATTGCCCTGTCCCTGAAATACGAGATTGCCGGCGGTGGAGAGCACCCCGCCGTTCGTGGCTATGGGCTCCTCCACCGACCAGCGCGCGGACTGGGCCAGTGGATCCCAGGCAATCAATCTTCCCTCGGTGTTTTGCATCCATTCGCCTGATTCCACCGGACCCTGGGAGGCGGGCCGCCGGTCAGTCGTGGGGATATACACCAGCCGAGTCTGCGGGTTGTAGCTCATCGGCCACCAGTTGTGCACCGTCCATTGTTTGCCGCCGCCTTGGGACGCCGGCACCTCCATGGCTTTTCCAGTCTGCAGATTGTAGGCAGTGGCCCAGGTGGTTTTCACCACAGGATTCGCGGCCAGCAGCTTACCTGTGCCCGCATCGAGCACATAAAAGAACCCGTTCTTCGGCACCGTCATGGCCACGTGCCGCTTTTCGCCGTTTACGGCTAAATCGGCCATGACGATGTGGTTGTTCTCTGTTTGCATGCCCGGAGAACTGGTTTGAAAATGCCAAACGTATTCCCCGGTATCAGCTTTGACGGCAATAATGCAACCCGAGAAGAGCTTGTCACCGCCGGGGCGGATGTTGGAAAGCTCGCCATAGTCCACTCCCGCACCCGCAGTGCCGAAGATGACGAGATCGGTGACCGGGTCGTAGGTTATAGCGTTCCAAACATCGGCGCCACCTACCCGCCACCAGTCCTTTCCTGACCAGGTTTTCGCCGCCATCTCCAAGGCTTTGTTTTCGAAGCCCTTGACTGGATCGCCGGGGACAGTCCAGAAGCGCCAAACCTCCTTGCCGGAATCAGGGTCGTAAGCTACCAGCGAGCCGCGCACGCCATCATCAGAGCCGTTATAGCCGATCAGAATTCTCCCCTTCGCGATATGGGGAGCCCCCGTGATGCCGGTTTGTGTCGCGTCGCAAACCGGAGCTTCCCACACCTGTTTTCCAGTAGCGGCATCCGCAGCTACCAGCCGGCAATCGCCCGTGCCCACATACACCTTGCCATTCCAGACGGCTACGCCTCCATTGGTGCGGGCCGAGTAAGAACCGTTGATGGCCATGTTCAGCCGCACCTTGGGGTCAAATCTCCAAAGCACCTTCCCCGAAGTAGCGTCCACCGCGTACACCACTGAGAGAGGGGCGCTGACGTAAATGACTCCATCCACCACGATAGGCTCGGAAACCACCCCCATTGCGGTATCCACGTCCAGATACCACTGCAAGCCGAGCTGGGAAACACTTTTGTCGGTGATCTGCCGGAGGGGGCTGAAGTGCTGCTCGTCAAACGTGCGTCCGTTCAGCATCCAATTGGCACCCTGAGAGGATTCGGAAGCTACTCTCGAGTCGTTAACGTCGCCGGCATCGGTCACTGGACTTACCGTGGGACGAAAGGCAACCGTCATCCCAGTCAGCACGCACATCAGGATCACAGCAGAAATGCGCCGTCGGCTCATACGGATCCTCTCTACACAAAATCGGTGGACTGCATAGTATTGCTTCTTCCGTTAAAAATGCTAGTGTTCTTCGCGGGAGATGCGGGAGGTAAGGACGGCTGGTGGGGAAAACTACCAGATTCATCTCCGTCGGCATTTTATCCGGGGCAAGATCAGTGAATCTAAGTCCGGGAAGGCCAAGGCGTCGGTCGCGATCGGTGCGTTGCTCGCGAATACATTCGCAACTGGGAGAGACCGTACACCCGACGTTCCACGACTTAGTTGAATACGGGCCACCAGCTCTGGTCAATTTCACACCGTTACGATCAGCGAATTTCTGGAGGAAGCTATCTCCGCCTAGAAATGCTTGTGTCAAGGGCTCAGCTATACTGCTTGTGGTTCCCGCTCGTACTGCCATCGCTACTCACCGATTCCTCGCGACCATGGATCTGTTGACTATCCTTGGCAGGTGGTATACGAGTCGAAGAAAACTTCTGGTTCTCAACGGTCCAACTGTGCAATCGAGAAACGCAGGAATGAAAATATGCCGCTTATTGATGCTCGCTTGCATGTCGTGTGCGACGAATGCTCTGGGGCAAACCAGCGGGAACGCTGCCCACAACGTCCGAGTGGCGCTGATCAAAATGCCCTACCGGGGCGAGCGCAACGTTCCGGAGCTCTCTAGCGGGCCCGATTACCTGGAAGCGGGAGGTATTCAGAAGCTGCTTGAGCAGCGCGGTTATCGAACTGAGGCAATTTCCACCGTGGCACTGGCGCCCGACGAGCAGAAGGCTTATGGAGAGTGGAACCGGCTAGCGCTGGCTAACGGCGAACTGGGAAAGCTGGTGGCGGAGCAGCGGCGAGGAGGATATTTTCCCGTAGGACTATTGGCCAACTGCAGCGCGCTGGCGGGAATGCTGGCTGGCCTGCAACATTCCGGACCAACCGCCAAGCCCCTGCGGCTCGGACTGGTATACGTGGACGCGCACGGCGACTTCAATACACCCGAAACCACTCTGAGTGGCATGTTGGGCGGTATGCCGGTGGCCATTGCTTCCGGCATGGCGCTTACCCGCATGCGGCTGAAGGCGGGTCTGGATCCTCCCATCGCTCCCCGCAATATCGCGGAGGCCTGCGTTCGTGACACTGATCCGCTGGAGCAAGACCTGCTCGACCGCTCGCCGATTCAGCAGCTTTCGGTCGCAGACATTCGCACGCGTTCGCAGAATTTGCGGAACACGATGGAACGGCTCTCCCAGAATAACGATGTTATTTATGTGCATGTAGACATGGATGCTCTAGACCCAGACGAAGTGCCCGGCCATCACCTGCGGGTGCCGGGTGGACCGACCAGCATGGAACTGGCGGCCGCCTTGACGGAGATCTTCCATTACGAAAAGGCCGCGGCCTTCGGCGTTGCATCTACTCCTTATGGGGACGATGACAAAACGGGAGTTTCGCGCCAGGCAGCCTATAACCTCATCTTGGGGGCGCTGAAAGGCATAGCGGAACGCACCGCTGGCCGCTAAGGAAAGAGATAAAGACGGCCTACGAACCCTATGTGACATATTAGTGACAGCCAGAAGGTCAAAGAGGGCTATCGTCGCCTCGTTCGAGGAGAGGCGGAGATGAAACCTGTAAGCGCGGCTACGCTGATGTGAACGGTATCAAGGTCTATCACGAGAGTTTGTGGGATCACGGCGGCCTGATGCCGATCGGGGAAATCAGCGCCAGAATACACGGGCACCTGTGAACCGGGGCCACCTGCCGCACGCTGTGAGGGTGCATCCCATCGGAGCTAAGTGGACGAGCCTTTGATAAGGCCTTTACCTCCGATGGATGCCAACTGGGATGCCGCTGCAAGTCTGAATGCGTAAAGAGATAAATCGTCCTGCAGCGGAAATGTAGTTTCGAACGGCTCGGTGGGTGTCGGCAGCCCGATATAGCGGAAGTCAGACAAAAAAAAGCATGAAGGCCACCAGACCTCGACCACATCATTCGCCGGGGCTGGCAGCCGATCACTTCCGGATTGCCCGTGACTCGGCCGGAGCCACGGCTAGCCTCTAATCAAAGCGAGGGCGACGACCACCCTTACGAGTTCATCCAGACAGATCGTAAAGAGGTCATTGTCGTTTTGCGATGCCCGTAATCGTCGATAGGCCTTCAGGCATGTCTGTTACAGATTTCAGAACGAATGTGCCTGAAGACGGAAAACTTAGAGTAAACGTTTCCATATATTTCTTGCCGGCATTCTTATAAACCAAGGGCTCGAAGGCAATCATCTCACCTTTCCATTTGCCTCTGTGATCGTGGTATTCCCCGGTCGAGGAAATCTCCATCCAGTGCACGATTTGCTCATCGGAGTCATATCCGACAATGCTTGCTGCCTCGACCGGACCTGAGTTGGCTACATTACCGCTTAGAGTACAGGCGACGGCTGCACCAAGAGCGGCAAGCCTGCAATCGAAGGCCATTGTTACCTTTAGCTGTTCTTTGACTCCGGGCTCGGCATCGCTCCCTTCAAACCTCCACTGTCCCACCAACGCGTCCACTGTCCTTTTCACTTCGGGCGAGGGCGTTTGAGCTTCATTCATGCTTTGCGCATATCCCCCTATGGCCAACCAGATCACGCAAATCATTGAGAACGTTTTCGGCATGCCTCAGTACCTCCATAGATCCTTCTCTGCTTTCACACTTCTGATAAGACCACACACAAAAGGCGCAGCGAACACAAGAAGACATCAATCTTACAGAAATCATTTTGGCAGGAGGCTGTAGCACGACGCAGCTTGCGTGTTGTCGGCCATCCGGAAGGTGCCCACACAGACGCCGACATCACTCACCGCCATTGTCTGGAGTGCTCTCAATTGCGCTCCTTTGCGCCCGGCTCCGGTCACAACGCAGTCACAAAACCATCGCTGAGGCCGTCCGAACGGGATCGAGTTCTAAGAGGCCGATTCCGCCGAAGGGCCGCGTCCGGCGCGGTTTTTGGGTTGGTGCCAGGAGGGGAGTTGAACCCCCAAGGTGCTAAGCACCGGCGGATTTTGAGAACGCGGAAGGGAATTACCCGCTGGGCGCAGCGACAATACGCTCCCTCGACAATCAACCTGAGATTGGCGGCAGTGGGTCGGTTGGCTTACGAAGCTGCAGATTGCGGTCTCCTCAGCCCTGACTTGGCTGCCGGGATTCGCCACGTAAAGGGCGCTCGCCGGCTCGGTGTTCGCATTGGCAACCGGCTCACGGCCGAAGAAGGCAGGCGACTGGGGCGATCCGTGAGCCGAAAGTCATGACCACCCCAGCTATCAACGACGACACCGAAGGCAATACTACTGCAATCGGCAACACCAGCCTCCGAGAGCAAAATAACTCGTCGACTTGTGGTTTTTCTCTATCAATTGCGGGAGAAAATTGATTTGTATTTGTCCCAGTAGGCGTACCCCAAATAAGCGGTCAGCACAAAGACAACTGCACCAACCCATAAGAATGAGGGCAACAACCGGGCGTTGACTATAACAATTCCTACAACATCGGGCGCAAGGAATAATGTTGCTAACGCCGGGAAGATGCCAACCAGCAGCATGAACCCTGCAACGATCTCAGTAACCTTCACCATCTGGAAAATGCCTGAAGCCCAGAATACTTGCGTGAAGGCGACCATCTTCGCCGGGACGCCTTGCGTTGAGTTGCCCATCAGCAGCCCGCTAATGCCGCTTGCGAGCATGATCAGGCCTAGCAATATTCGGGCAGCAATCACCAGATAACGGTTGCGAAAATTCATAACCCCTCACACCATCGACGCTCCGGGCCATTCTTCGCCTGAGAATTGGGAGGCAAGTCTCCTCCCAATCTATACGATTTCTGGTTTTGCTGGACCATTCCTGAGCATGTTGAAATCATAGCACTGTGCATGAGAAGGCCGCGTGCGAGGCCCAACTCCCGCTAAACGCGCTTATCGTTGCCAACTTCACAATCCATCCGCGTCGCCGCTGTTGCCGGGGCGGTTACGGTGGCTTGCCTTTGGCTGACGCGCTGGGGCGGATGGGGGCGATGAATTTTGAGCCAACCTGGCTTGCCGTTTTTCTTGTGGGCATGCCTCTCGTCGATGTGATGGGCTGGCTCGTGGCACGAGACCACGTAGCGAGTTCGTGGTTGTAGGTAGAGCTTCTGGGATTCGCGATCTACGCTGCTTTCGCTGTGGCGGAGGCTTGAGATACTTGTCGTACCAGGCAAGATACCGCTCATAGCGATCGCGTATGTAGCTGGGCCGCTTAATCCCGTGGAACTCGTTGGGGTAGATGACGAGTTGGGTCTCGCGGCCGAGGGAGCGGAGGGCCTCATACATTTGCTGGCTGCCCTGAACAGGCACATTGAAGTCACGCTCTCCCCCTAGGAATAGGGTCGGCGTCTGGATGCGGTCGGCGTGGAGGAACGGGTACGAGATTTTGACGTACGTTTCCCAGGCTTTCGCTTCCCAGGGCGGACCGATCTCGTAATCGTATTGGACGATGTACTGGTCAGTGCCATAGAAGGCCACCGTGAAGGCGGTGCCTGCGCCGCTGGTCGCGGCTTTGAAGCGGGTATCACTTGCGATCATGTAATCGGTGAGGATGCCACCGTAGCTCCAGCCGCCCACCCCAAGGCGCTGAGGGTCCGCCAGTCCCATTTCTATTACGTGATTCACTCCGGCTTCCAGGTCCTCCACCTCGTAGTGACCCCAGTCGGCAAAAATAGCGCGCGAATACTTCATCCCGCGTCCGGCGCTGCCGCGATAGTTGACGTTGAGAACAGCGTACCCATTAGCGGCGAAAAACTGGCGCTCGAAGCTGAACGAGTGCTCATCCTGGCCGTCCGGACCCCCGTGGATGCGCAGCAGAAGCGGAATTTTCGTGCTCTCAATGTAGCCCACCGGATAGGTGAGGAGACCGTGGACGTCGGTGCCATCCTTCGCTTTGAAGCTGATGTCCTCAGTGCGGCCGAGCTCGAGCTCGGAAAACAGTGCACCGTTCTGGTGCGTAATCTGGCGCAATGCGCCATTCTCCAACGCACAGACCTCATCGGGGCGCACATCAGTAGGGCAAAGCGCCGCGGTGTGGCCGGCGGCCATGGTCCAGTTCGAGAGCACAACCGGCGGCTTCATCAGGCGCTCGACCTTGTCGGTGCCCATCCGGAGTTCTGCCGGATACTCCGATCGATCGTCGACCACGAGGAACTCGATCGTGTCCCCAACAAAACGTGGATCCGAGATGCCGCGGTCCAGGGCTTCAATTGGCTGGAAACGAGAGGGCGCGGCGCTGCCGTCCGCCGGAACGGTCGCGAGATGGGGCATGTTGTAGGCGGCATACTTCTTTTCGTCACCTTCGATGAACATCACACGCTTACCATCGAAGCTCCATTCCAGGCGGCTGCGCTGGTCGCGGCTGCTGTTGGGCGTGATTTGATGTTCGGCAGAGCCGGGCTTGGCTTCGGCAATGAAGACGTGGCTGCCTTCATCGCGGTCGGGGTCTGGGCTGTGATCATCGAGGTAAGCGATCCACCTGCCGTCCGGCGACCAGGCTGGGGACACCTCGTCAGTCTTGCCCTTAGTCAGGCGTGCCGTTTTCTTGGTCGTGAGATCGAACAGGTAAATATAGGTGTGCCGGTTGGAAAGCAGGTAGCCTTCAATATCCTGTTTGTAATGATAGCGGTCAATCACGATTGGCTTGGGCGGCTTACGATGGGCTGCCGCTGCAGTGCTGGTTCCCGCAGCAGCAACTGATTGATCTTCCTGATCTTCGGGATTATTAGGGTCAGGGTCCTCGATGACCAGGGCGAGCCGCTTTGAATCAGGTGACCACTCTAAGCTGCGCAGGTGTCCTTTGGTGTCGGTGAGTTGCCACGCTTCACCTCCGTTGCGGTCCATGAGCCAGACTTGATCGTGCTTGGCGGGGCCTGGGCGGTCGGAGATAAAGGCGAGGTACTTGCCATCTGGACTCCAGCGCGGCGAGGACTCGCTGTCCTGGCTGAACGTGAACTGACGGTCCTCTTTCCCGTCATAACTGGCGACCCAGACATGAGTATGACTCTTGTCCTCCTTCACGTCGGTGGCACCCACAACGTATGCGATCCAGTTCCCATCAGGCGAGATTTGCGGATCGCTCACCTCGCGAATGCGAGCGAGGTCATCAAGCTTGAGTGGGCGCTTTCCCTGGGCAAACAAACTGGATGTGGCGAGCAGGATGACAGTAAACACCGGGCGAAGCTTGGACATGGACACCTCGTGACGGCGTCGGTATCGTAAATGCCTGTACCAAGAACTTCCAGTCGAAAAGCCAACCAGCGTCCGCTGCGGTCCCACTCGGACTAATGGACCACCAAGTCCCACCAAGCACGATCAAGTCTGGCTCATGGACCGCAGCGGAGGTGAAGCGTGGCAACTCACGGACACCAAGGGACACCTGCGCAGCTTCGAGTAGCCAGCATTCCTTTCGCGGTCGGCTCCGACGTAGGGCCGTTTCCGCATGGCACCCAAGCACGCGAATTGGTGCTCATGGTCCAGTACGGGACGAAGCCGCTGGCGGTATTGCAGGCGGACATGCTCGAAGGCGCGAAAGTACTCATGTGCCAGGGGCAGATCGGCGTTTTGAAGGCCGGGTACTTTGCCGACATCGTTGTGGTGCCCGGAAACCCCTCGATAGCAGCGTCACCCAACGTGTGTCCTTCGTGATGAAAGGCGGCGTTGTCCACAAACGATAGTGTTGGGGCCGTGGGGTGACGCGCTCCGAACGCCCTGCGTCTCGGCCATCACTTACCTCTGTGGGCTTTTGCCGCCAACAGTATGTTACCCGTGGGTGACAGGGCGCAGGTCTGCTTGCTATATGGGACATATCGTCGTGATGCGGGAAGGTACTTCGGAGGTCCTTGTGAGCTTGGCGGGCGGCCCCGATATAGCGGCGAGCAGCCGCAAGAAGCGCGGAGTGCGATCTGAGCGCTGCATGTGCCACCTCCGCTGTACGGTCGTGGTCGAGTCCGGTAGCCCTCGAATCGCACTTGGCCTATAATTCGCCGCACAGATGGCATTCTCAAAAGGCAGTCGCATCGGTCCCTACGAGATCATTGCTGCGCTCGGCGCCGGTGGCATGGGCGAAGTCTATCGCGCACGCGACGCGAGGCTCGGCCGTGACGTTGCTGTGAAGGTTCTTCCTGCCTCATACTCCAGCGATACCGAGCGCTTGCGCCGCTTCGAGCAGGAGGCGCGTGCAGCAGCCGCGCTCAATCATCCCAACATCCTCGCGATTCACGATGTCGGGAATCACGAAGGTTCGCCATACATCGTCTCCGAATTACTCGAAGGAGAGACCCTGCGCGACCGCCTACGTTATGGCCCACTCAGCCAGCGCAAAGCCATCGAATTTGTAGTCCAAATCGCTCAGGGATTAGCTGCGGCGCACGACAAAGGGATTGTCCACCGCGATCTCAAGCCAGAAAACATCTTCATCACCCAAGACGGGCGTGTAAAGATTCTGGATTTCGGCCTCGCCAAGCTGACTTATCCGGATAATGCTCCTGTCGGGTCGAGCGCCGCCACCCTTGACACTCATGCCGGGACGGTCTTGGGGACGATGGGCTATATGTCGCCTGAGCAGGTCCGGGGAGGTGATGTCGACCACCGTTCCGACATCTTTGCTCTTGGCACTATCCTCTATGAAATGCTCTCCGGTAAACGCGCCTTTCACGGCGGCACGCCTGCCGACACATTGAGCGCCATTCTTCATCTGGACCCGCCTGAGCTGACCGAAGCAACACACCGAGTCGCCCCGGCGCTGGAGCGCATTGTCCGACACTGCCTGGAGAAGAAACCGGCTGAGCGTTTCCAATCCGTGCGCGACGTTGCATTTGACCTGGAAACGCTAACCTCAGTGTCCAGCACCATGGCCTCCGCATCAACGAAGCGTCCGGTTATGAGCCAACGGGCCATTTGGATTGCGGCTGCACTTGTGACAGCGTTGGTGTTGGTTTCGGCAGGATTGCTGATTGGCAGGCGCACGGCTCCACAGCCGAGTGTACCGTCGTACCAGCAGCTTACGTTTCGGCGCGGGACTATACATACGGCGCAGTTTGCACCGGACGGCCAGGTCATCTATACGGCCGCATGGGAGGGGAATCCGCCGGAAGTGTTTACCACCAGTACAGCAGCTCGCGGGTCCGCTTCGACCGGCATCCGCAACGCCGACATCGAGTCGATATCTCATTCTGGCGAACTGTTGCTAGTTCGCGATCGGTACTTCGTATTTGCATTCGTGCGGCCCGGGACTCTTGCACGAGCTCCCCTGTCAGGATCAGCCCCGCGCTCCATCTTGGAGAACGTGCAAGATGCTGATTGGTCGCCGGACGGAAACGATATTGCAGTGGCGCGGTATATCGATCAGCGATTTCGGCTTGAATATCCGATAGGAAAAGTGCTGTATGAGACCGCCGGCTGGATCAGCTTTCCCCGGGTGTCGCCCCAGGGCGATATGGTTGCGTTTCTCGATCATTCCATATTTGGGGATGATCGCGGTGCCGTCGCAGTTGTGGATTTGGCAGGCCACAAACGCACCCTTTCACCTGAATACGCCAGCACGCAAGCATTGGCCTGGAACTCAGAAGGCAATGAACTGTGGTTCAGTGCGGCGACGACAGGGTCGGCGGCCGATCTTTACGCGGTCAATCTTCGCGGAAACGTCCGCACCTTGGCTCGCGTGCCAGGCGGCCTCAGACTTTTGGATGTCAACCGCGACGGGCGGATCATCATGGCACAAGGCCACGTCCGCCGGGCCGCCATGGTGCTGGGGCCAGGACAGTCAGCAGAGCACGACCTCGCCGTAGCGGACTGGTCCCTCAACCAGGACCTCACCTCAGATGGCGCCACCCTGCTGATCGAAGAAGAGGCAGAAGGCAACGAAAACGGACAATACTCTGTCTACCTACGCAAGACGGATGGCTCACAACCCGTGCGGCTAGGCGAAGCGCAGGCTTGGAGCCTTTCTCCTGACGGCCAGTGGGTCCTCGGGGCCACGTTGAGTGCTCCTAGCCAATTGATGCTCCTCCCCACCGGAGCCGGACAGGTACGTGTATTAACCCGGGATAACATCGACCACCTCACCGGTGACTGGCTGCCCGACAGTAAGCACATCGTTTTCTCTGGGACTGAGCCTGCACACAAACCGCGAGTGTACATACAGTCAATCGAGGGCGGTGGACCACGTCCGATTAGTCCAGAGGGGTTCAGCGGCACCCTCCGATGCTCGCCTGACGGCAAACTGATCGCTGTTAAAAATCAGCAGCAAATATGGTTATTGTCCTCGGACGGAGGCGCGCTTCGTCCTGTCCGCGGAACGGGTCAGGACGATGTCGTTGTTCGCTGGTCTGCAGACGGGAGGTCGTTGTATGTCACCCATCCATTGGACATGCCAGCAAAGCTTTGGCGGGTCGACATCAGCAGTGGAAACCGAGACCTCATAAAACAATTCACACCGGGAGATACTGCCGGAGTCCAGGGTATTGGCCCGATTCAGATTACGCCCGATCTGCGCCACTACAGCTACGGCTTTGCTAGATACCTTACTGATATGTACTCAGTTAAAGGCTTGAAGTAGTAAGCAAGCGGCCCCCCAATCTCCGTCGGTGCACCTTAGGGCCGGCGCAAAGGTGAAAATGTATATCGCGGAACAGGCCATCCCTGGAGCTCGGGACGAACGATCGATTGGGCGCCTGCGGTGGCCGCAAACATCTGTGATGCCGATGCCGTAGCACCGAATTGATCCGTGACAATGCCGGTTACGGAATAGGTTCCGGACGAGGCGAATGTATGCAGCGTTCCCACGGCAAACGCCACCGCGCCATCCGAGAACTGTATTTGCCTCTTGATGAAGAAGCCATTGCGTGCGACAGATTGGGCAGTGCATGCGAGAACCGTGTTGGGCGCAATTGAGGACATCGGCACCAGCTGTAAAATGGCCGTTGGCGTCGGGTCGCCAGGCTCGGCTACAACGTTTTCGACCGTGCTTGTAGTCGCGCCCGTGGCGTCGGTCGCCTCGACCATTATCTGGTGTGAGCCACGGTAGACCTTCAGCGCGGTGTTGATGGTATCCCGATCAATGGCATAGACCTGCTGCCCATCTATCAGGACCCTCATCATGGTTACAGGTGCAGTGGAGTTCGAGGAGGCGACGAAACTGGTTGGCCAGTTCACAGTCGAACCATTGCCGGGTGTGAACAGGGTTACTCCCGGTGTGGGTGACTTGACCGATAACTGCTGGATAGCGACGGCTGCGGATCCGGAATTATCGAAAACCGTAGCAGTAATGTTGTGTGTTCCCGGAACCGCATAAGTGTGTGATGCAACTGGACCCGCGGCGACTACCCCATCGCCAAAGTCAATCGTTGACTTCGTGACGCTGCCATCCGGATCTGTGGAAGCCTCAGTTGAGGCAGTCACCGTCAGTGTGCCGCCCGGGGTGACCGCCAGAGATGCCGTCGGTGGCTTGTCGCCAGGGTGGAAAGTGATGGGTGGAGACATTTTGTTCAGAAAGCTGGGCAAACCGACGGCCTTCACATACAGAACATAATTGCCCAGTGAAAGCCCCAGCCGTGCGAGATCGTAGGAATGCGTGCCTGACGGCACATCGGCCAGCTTGGCCAGATTCTGCCCGTCCTTAGAAACAAAGACGGTGTAGTGGTCAATGGTGGCTTCACTCCCGCCGCCAACCACCCAATTGAGGTTGGTGCTTGACATGGACGGACTCAAGTAGACGCAGTTATCTACTCCGCTTTCAATAGAGGTGCCTTCCTCGTAGTCATTCCAAGTGACGAGCTGAAGGGCAGCCAACTGGCGGCTAGCCGAATAGTACTTAGAAATTTCCTTGAATGTGGACAACCAGGTTTGTCCGCAGCGCTGGTGGATGAAGCGGTTGGTGCCCCACAGCGCTAGCGTGTCATTAAATCCTTTGTAGGCGGAACCGATGGCGGTGCGATCGGCATTGGCCACAGCCTCGGAATAGAACTGATCCTGAGCCGCAAGTTCCGGATTGAAGGGATTATTGGAGTTGATATCAACCCATTGAAAGCCCCCATTGGCGATGTTACCGGTGAATCCCTCGCTTCCACGGAACAGCAGCAGCGGCTGGTTGGTAGCGGAAGCCAGAACACGGTTCCAGTCAATAAAAAATGTTTCTACTCCGAACATAAAGACAACTGGCCGGCCATTCATGCGGATGTAGGCGGGAGAACCTTCGAACTGGCTGGCGATGTAGCTGAGATCGCTCAGCAATTCGTCGGTGACATCGCAGTGGTTTTCGACTGCTGAGTTAAAGAGCGCCCCCCCATCTTCCATAATGGCAAACTCGAAGCCCTGACGAGACTCCGCTTCGCCCTTCAAGGCCATTGCCGCCTGGTTGACGCCGGTGGCGGAAGGACCATACCAATCGAGAATGGCGCCTTGGATGCCGCGGCTGATCATGTCTTCGACTTGCCGGTGGACCTGGCTGGGGTCGGCGGAGTTGTAGCCCACGTTCATGTGCCCTGAACCGCCGAACCATGCCACAAGGTGGGCATAAATTTTGGTTGTCGAACCGGGGTAAAGAAGGGATCGGATCGGCAGCTTGCTCACGTTCGTCGCGCCGGCATTGCCGTTGGTCTGGGCGACGAAGGAGCCTGCTGCGCTGGTATTGTTGCCGGTTTCGGCGGCCAACGTTGTTGAGGGCATGATACTTGCGGGCGTGGGGGATGGCACGGGTGCAGTTGGCGTCTGGTTGCCTCCACCACCACAGGCTTGGAGTGTCAGGATAAAACCCAGTGAAAGGGCTGCGACAAACAAACGGTTCGTTGGGCCGGACTTCATTGCAACTCAGGCTGGGAGCTTCGCCAGCCTTTGCTCACGTGTGATGCTGCCGGTAAACAGGCTGGTTTACCGGGCAATGCAGCCATTGAAATGCCTAGCTGGCGAGCCGGTACACGAGATTCCGTTTCGTATCTGATTATACGAGGAGATAGGCCATTCTAAAGCGGGAAGGTACTTCCGAGGCGCTCCTGGCCCAGAAGGCGGCCCGATATAGCCGAGGGCAGCCGGAAGAGACACGGGGGACAGGCGCAAGTCCACGACGTCACCCTTATCGGGGCAGAAAGGCTACTTCCGAATTGTCCGTGATTCTGGAAGAAGAAAGTGCACTAATAGGAAGACATCGTCGGCTTCACTTCAGCTTTCGCCGCGCTCATCGATCGCGGCAATGTCGATCTTCTTCATCGTCATCATCGCCGCGAAGGCACGCTTGGCCTCACCTCCACCCGCCGCAAGCGCATCGGTTAGCGTGTGTGGGTGATCTGCCAGGAGGGATCCCCGATTAGCGGAAATGGGCGGCAACTTGTGCTCACTTCGCTTTTGGCGTGGGACGCGTCATCAGATCAACAAAAAGCCTATCAAACTTTACCAGGTCTAAATCCGTCGGCACGTGCACCAGTTGCTCGGCGAGGCCGGGCTGCGTGCCAGGAGCCCAGGCAAGAGTGTTTCCGTAGCTGGGTCCGTGGGAATAGTCGATATCCAAGTAAAGCTGCTCCTCTTTAGTGATGATGCTGGGGTCGAGCCATGCCGCCGCAGCCAGCTCGTCCCAGCGGTACTCCTCGTCTGCATATTTGGCCAGATACTGCGCGGCGGGGCTTGGAGACTTTGCGATCTCCGCGATCATGGCTTTCCTTAGCCAGGTTTTTACCGAAATATCAACCGTAATGTCGGTGACCTTGTGCCACGGTGCGGTCAACACAATGTGCGTGGCTTCAGGGTCCCACCAGAAATTGAATTCGCGCCGGTTTTCGGGCACCCACTCCGGCGGCACCACGGGCGCGATGCTGCCGCCCATGAGCACCAGTTCCTCGGCTACTTCGGGAATCTGCGGATCAATGCTGATGGCGAGCGCTATATCGGTGAGTGGACCGGCGGCGTAGATGGTGACTTCGTGCGGATACTTGTGCACCATGCGGCTGATAAAGTGGGCCGCGTCTTCCCTAGCGGGCCGAGTTATGGGATTTCCTTCCACCAGTTTAGGCACTTCAAACGGGCCATGGTAAACGCCGCGCTGGCCGTCCCCAGTCGGGACACGATTCCAGGCGCCCTTGTAGGAAACTTTGCCGTAGAGTTTTTCCCAGCGTTGGATCGCCGTTTCCCGGTTGATTAGAGGATACACGGCGCCTGGCACTACCGGAATATCGGTTCGGCCGATGATCTCCAGCATGCGCAGCGTGTGCGCCACTTCCTCATCGCGATACATGTCACCGCTCACTACTGTGATCCCTAGCGGCTCCACGTTGGGTGACTGTATGAACATCAGGATCGATTGTTGATCGGTGGTTGCGGGGCCACGGGCATCCTGATCGATAATTACTTTGCGCCGCGCCTGTGCGGCTGAGGGCAATGCGAACGCCAGAATTACAAGGATGAAGGCCCACCTCGTGTGCATAGTCTGAGTGCTCCTCTGTGTGTGTCAGGATCAGCGGGTTGCCGCCATCATTCCCTGGCATGCCGTGGCGCGATGAGCGCCGGGAGTCAGGGCCGTCCGTCGATGCTGGCCCCGTTACCTCCAGACAGACCTGGGAAAGCATAGGCGCTGATGATAGCGCAGCCGCGATTGGGTTTCTTTTGGTCGCGCTGGCGGGGGTAGCGTCCCATCCGCAGTAAGCGGAAAGGACCTTGTGCCGTCGATGGAACGCAATCCCTCCGGGTGCCGGCCTGCAGGTCCGCTCCCTTTATGAATCTGCAGCATTCCACCAGGAATACGGCAATCCCGCCAAGCGGTTAATTACAAGAGCTTGCGCAACAAGAACAAAGACCGCGACTTCAATAATCACAAGTTCTAGCGGTTTAGAAATGATCCCAAGTGAAACAATGAGAGTGGTAGCGCCAGCAGGTGGATGGCTGACATCGAGGAGCACCATCAAAGCGCCCGTCAAAGAAAGTGAAAGAGCCGCGGCCAAAATGCGTGGCCAGAATATGCCTTGATGGACTCCAAACGGCAGTGCTCCAGCCCCTGTGAGAACAAATGCGGCATATCCGCACACGAGTCCGATCGCGTGACCGAGGATTGTATTGCGCGGGCTCGAGCTCTTGCCGAGTGGAGAGAAAAACAACAAGTATGCCGTTGGGCCGAGCGACGGAAACACGAACGGATTGCGGGTTACAAGTGCCAGCAGAGCAAGGACGGCAATCGTGATGAAACTGTTCACAAACACATAGATGGATCGGACGAGCCTTTCCGGAAAGTGCTGCAATAGCCAATGGAGCCTTAGACGCCCAAGCAAGAAGAGAATGTGATCTGGGCCTGCGTGTTCCCGAGGAGTGGAATCGAGCTTTCGCATCAAATGTTGGGCAGCAAGTCGAAATATTCATCGTCTTCGTTTTTGCCGCCTTCTCCTTTACCGAGAGTCTTTTCCGATTCAACGAACTCGATCCTCTCAATCCACTTAACCATCTTGTAGCCAAGCTGGTTTTCGACGCGCAACCGTAAGGGCGCTCCATACACCAAAGGAAGCCTTTGCCCGTTCATCCGCGAGGCGAGAAGACACTGAGGCTTCAGTACGTTTTCTAAGCTTTGTGTGTCGTAGTAGGCGCCACCGTAAAGAGCTGGGCCAAATGAGAAAAAAGCTACGACTCGCGCCTGCGGTTTTGGCTTGACAAGATCAATAAGGGCTTTCATGGGAATCCCGCCCCATTTGGCAATGCCGCTCCATCCCTGGATGCAGTGATGCATAGTGATGTGCTCGACTTCGCCGAGTCGCTCCAGTTCAGCAAGCGATAATTCAACCGGCTTTTCAACGAGCCCTCCAACCTTAAGTCGGAAATTCTCAAACTGAGTTTCCGCCAATTCCATCCAGTCTTCGCGAACTGGCAGTTTTCCATTCGGCCAAAAATATGGCGATATCTGTGCTTCACTGTACTTCTGCTGTGGAGCAAGGCGATTGAGAGTAAGAAGCTGCATGGGAAAGGTCACAGATTTAAGAGCGTGCTGCAATCCCCGTGGATGATGCCAGGAAACGTAATGCGCGATCACCCAGGTGAGAACCACAACAGCTATGCCCACGAATCCCAGATACATTCCTAAATGGCCCTGATCATCGGTGCCCATCACGATATGGTTCATGTTTCGCACGAATCCCGTCATTGCAATTAGGGTCACGTGCACCACCAGAAATGCAAGGAAACTGAACATCGTGAGGAAATGAATAGAACGGGCCGCTTGCCGGCCGCCGAACAACCGCGCGTACCAGGGAAACCGGTTCACCACCGCCGGCGACATCGCAATTCCCGTTGCGATGGCAAGCGGACCGAATACGAAGACTACCGTGAAGTACGCAATCTGTTGCAGTGCGTTGTAGCCATAAAATCCATTCGGCTCGGGCGGCAGATGAAATGTGGCGTAGTGTACCCAAGTGTTCCAAGCCTGCAAAAACACGAGAGACGATGTCGGCACGATGCGCCGCCATTGCTCAGTATCGAAAAGCATGATGATGAAGATGATGCCAGTTATGATGAAGCCGTGGACATCGATGAAGTGCCACACACGTGCAATGCCAATGGTGTGCCGATAGCCAGGAGTACCCACGAGCGGCGAGATGTATCGAGCGTCATCCTTAGCGGTCCACAAGCGGTCGCGCGGGACTCTCAGCGGAGTGCACCGCAGCCATTCGCTGCCTGGAATACAGCTATCATTGAAATAGAGGCGTGGATGGTCCATCAGGATCGAGAGGCCGCTCCTGATGAGCATCATCACGAAAAGAAAATTGAAGAAGTGGCAATAGCGCACCCAGACAGGAAATCCATGCGGCCCAGAGAAGTTATTGGGATAGATCTGGGGAACCGCCGGAACGCCCGGCATTCCTGAAATGGCGACTTCGATCCACGCGGCTGCGATTACAGCAAGGATCGCACAGCAAATCCCGATCAAAATCGAAGGGCGAATCCAAATGCGAAAGCGGCGGTCGGGTGGATAGTGAACGGCTCTGTGCTCCTCATCGAAATGAACCATAGCATCCTCCGCGAACGCTCCTTGCTGCGCCAGCGCCTTCCAACGAGGGAAAGAACATTGTTCTCAAGATGTACATACTGGTGAAGGTCCGCTTCAAATTCACGGTGGTGTCATATCACAGAGCGGCATCGCGATCCAGTTCTGGTTCTCACGAGTGACGTTTCTGCTTCTCCCAAAGTGGGTTCAGTATTTCATCCGGCGAAGCATCCGCCTCATCGAAAGCCTTCCTTCCGCCGCGACAGTAATCCAAGCCCGCTTCTTCCAGTGTTTGTTGGCTGCGCGGGTTGGAAAGCACAATATCGTTTACTTTGGTTTTTCTGCTGAAATTTACGTTCACCTCCGTACTGTGCTCATTGTGGGTTGAGCATGAATTGCTCGCCATGACTTAAGTCACTGGCGCTGCAGATACTGGAAACTGTGGGTTATTTTGCGGAAGCTCGTGCGGCATCAGAGTTGCCGTGACGCAAACGTCAGATGGGCCATTAAGCTAAAGCTGCCTTCTCCCAAGGTATTTGCTCATGCCCGCACTCAAACGATTTGAAATGGAGGGTAGCTCGATCAGCCCGAACAAACTTGTGCAGCTTATAGCACAAAACAGACTAAAACGTCTCTCCGGAGTACAGCGAGCGCTTCTTCTTTAGGTTGACATCACTGATCCCGATGACGTCACACCCGATCTTCGCACGGATAAAAGCGGCGTGAAAGAAGCTCGATTTCCTCATTCTGAATGCAAGTGGGGGCTCGAACAAGGTAAATCGGCTGACTATGCGATGCGACTGAACCCTACCGTACAGATAAATTTGGTCAACGGGGCGCAGGCGCGAATGAGCGTTGGAGGAAGAATTGTTCTTGTAACCAGCCATCTTGCGCACGTTTATGGAACCGTATCATCTTCGTCGCTGGCATTCCAAGACGGCGCGCCAATTTACATCCCAGTTGCCAAGGCTAGGATTCCAGCAGCGCCCGTAGCTTGTGAGCGTATCTGCGGCTCGAGGTGACCACCGTTCCTTCTGCCAGTACGATGTCGTAAACCCCATCGAGCATCGGACGAATCTCGCTAATGCAGGCACCGTTCACGATGGCCGACTTCCGCACCCGGATGAAGTGTTGTGGCGCCAGCTTCTCTTCCAGGTGTGCCAGGGTTTCCCGCAACAGGTGACTGTCTCTGGCGGTGTGTATGCAAGCATAGTTTCCCGTGGCTTCGATCCACAAGACATTGGAGACGGGAACAAAGAAAATCCGCTTCCTGTCCTTCACCACAAAGCGTTCCAACGGGCGGAGACTACGGAGGGATTGGAGCAGTGGTTCGAGACCTCGATTTGCTGTCCCGCGCTGTTGGACGACCTGGAGTGCGTGCGCCAGGGCGCTGGCAAATCGCTCCTTATCATACGGCTTCAAGAGATAGTCAACAGCGTGCACTTCGAATGCACGAATGGCGTGCACATCATAGGCCGTAACGAAGATATAGACGGGAGCGGGGCCGGTCGATGGCCCTACATTTTCGATTACTCCAAAACCATCCAGATCAGGCATCTGCACATCGAGAAAAACGATGTCAGGATGAAGGTCATTGATCTGCTCCACCGCACTGACTCCGTTCGCCGCCTCGCCTACAACTTCAATGTCGTTGTGTTTGGCCAGATAGCGGCGAATACCGCGGCGGGCAATCGGTTCGTCATCGACGATGAGGACTCGGGTCTTCATGCGAACTCCGCAGTGGAATGGTGATGATGGCCTCACAGCCTCGACCGTCGCCCCGGGTAAGTTCCAGCGACGACTCGTCCCCGTAGAGCTGTTTCAAGCGTGACTGGACATTGGTGAGTCCGACGCCGAATCGCAGGTGCGATACCGGTGCCGGGCCCGGGCCGTCATCACGGACGCAGAGACAAACTCTGCCGTTGTGGCGTTGCGCAGCGATCTCCAGCCTGCCTGCGGCGGAATCGGCGCTGATGCCGTGCTT
>DATFDP010000118.1:0-5578 GCA_035252015.1 Terriglobales bacterium | reverse complement strand
GTTGTGACCTACGATGCCATCGTGCAGATGAGCGTCGGCGACGAGCATGCGCCCCGGTACCAGCACGTCAGCTCGGTGTGGGTGAACCAGGGCGGCAAGTGGCTGCTGAAGTTTCAGCAGGCGACGGCGGCGCAATAAGGGCAGGTCACCGCCTGTCAACATACGCCCATTTATAATTACCCTTCCGCTTACGCGGGCATTCCCAACAAAGGCAACCAACTCTTGCTCGACTTTCTCGGCGACTTGCGACGCACCCATACCTGCGGGGCGCTGCGCCCGGTTGACGCCGGACAGCGCGCCGTGCTCATGGGCTGGGTGAACCGTCTGCGCGACCACGGCAACCTCATTTTTGTGGATGTGCGCGACCGTACCGGCGTGACCCAGGTGGTGTTCAACAAAGAACTCAGCCCGGCGCTGCACGAAAAAGCCGCCCACCTGGGCTCGGAGTACGTTATTGCCGTAGCCGGCTCGATCAAAAAGCGCGAGCCCAACCTGGTCAACAAGAACATCTCCACCGGCGAAATCGAACTGGTGGCGGAAGAGTTGCGCATTCTGAACGTCTCCAAAACTCCACCGTTTCTGCCTGCTGAATCGGTGTTGCCCAACGAGGAAGTGCGCCTCAAGTACCGCTACCTAGACCTGCGCCGCGAGAAGATGCAGTTCAACATTGAGATGCGGCACAAGGTCAGCCTGGCCATTCGCCAATACCTGGCCGAGCAGGGATTTTTCGAGATCGAAACGCCGTTCATGACCCGCTCCACGCCCGAGGGCGCCCGCGACTACCTGGTGCCCAGCCGCGTCTATCCCGGCTCGTTCTACGCCCTGCCCCAGTCGCCGCAGCTCTTCAAGCAGATCCTGATGATCTCCGGTTTCGACAAGTATTTCCAGATCGTGCGCTGCTTTCGCGATGAGGACTTGCGCGCCGACCGCCAGCCCGAGTTCACCCAGATTGACCTGGAGATGACCTTCCCCCAGCCCGACCGCGTCTACGAAGTGGTGGAGGGCTTTCTCACCTCCGCTTTTCAGGCCGCGGGCTGCAAAATCAAAACGCCGTTTCCGCGCATGAGCTACGACCAGGCGATCCGCCAGTACGGCTCCGACAAGCCCGACTTGCGCCTGCCCGCCATGACTGATGTGCGCCAGGCCTTCGCGCCGGAGAATTTGAAGACGTTGAACGTGGACCCGCGCCTGCCGGTGGTGGCTATCCGCATCCCCAAGGTGGGCGAACTTTCACGCAAGGAGCGCGACGACATCAAGCCGCTGTTCGGCGAACGTAAGAACGCCAAGCTGTTCGAAGACGCCAAGCGGTTGGAGAAATCCTTTGCTGAGGCCATGGCCAAAGTTCGTGAGCTAAGCGGCGCGCAGGCCGACGACCTGCTGGTGCTGGTGGCGGGCAACGGCCATCCCGGCGAGCACCCCTCGGAGAGCATCGTAGGTCCTGAGGTCAAGCAGCACGATGCCGCCGTATACACCGCCGCGGGAGCCCTGCGCGTCGCGCTGGCGCAAAAATATGCAGAGCGCCACGGCGCGTTTCAGAGCGGTGACTTCCACTTCCTCTGGGTGACCGACTTCCCCATGTTCGAATGGGACGAAGAAGACAAGCGCTGGGCCGCGGCCCACCATCCCTTCACATCGCCACACGAGAAAGACATGGACAAGCTGGAGTCCGATCCGGCCTCGGTGCGTGCGCTGGCTTACGACGTGGTGCTCAATGGCACTGAGCTGGGTTCGGGTTCAATCCGTATTCACCGGCAGGACATTCAGAAGAAAATTTTCCACGCGCTGGGCATGAGCGACGAGGAAGCTAAGGCGCGCTTCGGCTTCTTCCTGGAAGCGCTGGAGTACGGCACGCCGCCCCACGGCGGCATCGCGCTGGGCTTGGATCGCATTGTCATGATTCTGGCCGGCGCCGACAGCCTGCGCGAGGTAATTCCCTTCCCCAAAACCGCCAAGGCTGTGGACCTTATGGTGGACGCGCCCACTCCCGTCAGCGAGGCGCAACTGAAGGAGTTGGGGATTGGAGTAAGAAAGAAGTAGAAGGATTGGAATTGGGTGGCGCAGCGCTTTAGCGCTGCATTAACATGTCAACAGGAATGCCGGCTTTAGCCGCTGCGGTGCCACATGACAATTCCTTATCGTGGCCATACCGGTCAAGGCACCTACTTCATTACAGCCTCTACTTATCTCAAGCAGAATCTACTTCAAACTGAGCGCATGGCACGACTGTTTCTGGATGTCCTCCA
This sequence comes from Terriglobales bacterium, assembly GCA_035252015.1. Lineage (GTDB taxonomy): Bacteria > Acidobacteriota > Terriglobia > Terriglobales > Acidobacteriaceae > JAICWP01. The sequence continues at coordinate 3,335 of DATFDP010000118.1, read as the reverse complement.
ACACTATTGGACACAGGAAAAATACTTGCTTCATGAGTTTGTGATTATGAAATTTGGCAAAAGAGCTTTTATGACCGCCGAGTGCGGGATGGGGAGGAATATGAGCGGTTCAGGCGGTACCTCCACGAGAATCCCGTACAGCGAGGCTTGGCGGGACGCGCACAGGAATACCCGTATAGCTCTGCAAATCCGGGTTTTATTTTGGACGAAGTACCTCAGCGGCTGAAGCCGGTCTCCCTGCTGGCCTCTTAATGCAGCGCTAAAGCGCTGCTCCACCCGGGTAAGTCTAGCTCTCTATTGCAGGCCTGAAGGCCTGCTCCACCCAAAATCTCTCAGCCCGTTCCCCTTTTCGGCGTATCTGCGCTCTTCTGCTTTTCCGGCTTTTGATTTAATCTGCCCTCATCAGCCTCACCCGCAGCGAACAAGTTCATGGGCAAAATCCACGTACTCCCGGAGCACGTAGCCAATAAGATCGCGGCCGGCGAGGTGGTGGAGCGCCCCGCCTCGGTAGTGAAAGAACTGCTGGAGAACGCGCTGGACGCGGGCGCGCGCCACATCCGGGTAAACGTAGAGGCAGGCGGCAAAAGGCTTATTCAGATCACCGACGACGGCTGCGGCATGAGCCGCGACGACGCCATGCTCGCCTTCGAGCGTCACGCCACCTCCAAAATACGCACCGCCGACGATCTGCTCAGCGTGGCCACGCTCGGCTTCCGCGGCGAGGCCCTGCCCTCCATCGCCTCGGTTTCGCGCCTGCGATTGGAAACCTGCCCGGCTCCGGAGGAGGCACACCCTGTGTTGGGACGGCCTCCCTCCATGGGCGCGTCGGAGACCCGCCCGCACACGAGCACCGCGGGCACTGTCATAGAAATCAACGGCGGCAAGCTGCTGCGGGTGGAGGAAGCCGGCCTGCCGGCGGGAACATCCATCACGGTGCGCGATCTCTTCTTCAATGTGCCCGCGCGCAAAAAATTTCTGAAGGCAGAGAGCACCGAACTCTCCCACATTGCTTCCCTGGTTACGCACTACGCGCTGGCCCATCCCGACAAACACTTCGAATTACATTCCCTCACTAACGCTATGCTGGTGGCGCCGCCGGTGACCACGCACGCCGAGCGCGTGTATCAGATCTTCGGAAAGGAGACGCTAGACCAGCTGATCCCGATTGCCGCTGCGGTCGAACTGCAGCGCATCGGCCTGCCCCAGCCGCCCCCCTGGGCACGCCGCGAGGAGGAAGATGAGGAAAATGGCGCCGCCAAGCAGCCCGGTGAAGTCCGCGTTCACGGCTTCGTTTCCAAGCCGGAAATTCAGAAGCTGAACCGCAGCTCTATCTATATTTTCGTCAACCGGCGTCTGATCCGCGATCGCCTGGTGCAGCACGCCATTACTGAGGCCTACCGCAACATTCTGCCGCCCACGGTTTTTCCCGTGGTCCTGCTGTTCCTGGAGCTGCCCACTGCGGAAGTGGACGTGAATGTGCATCCTTCAAAAACCGAGGTGCGCTTCCGCCAGCAGAGCGTGATCCACGATTTCGTGCGCGATTCGGTGCGCGCGGCGCTGATGAAGGCGCGCCCGGCACCGCAGTTCGCCGCCGAAATTGGCGCCCGGCCAACCGCTACTCCCGCGCTAGCGAGCGCCGCCCGAGCGAGTTCCGGGCCGGTTAAAGGCCAATGGCGCGAGCTCTACGCGCCCGCAGGCGATTTCACCCTGCGCCCTCCGGAGCTGCCGCCGGAATCGCAGCACCTGCAGTTTGAAGGCGGCATCGTCGTGGAAGGCAACGCCGCCGTCGCAGTAGCGCGGTTTCCGCGCCAGACCTTCGCCGGCGGCGACAGCTGCGGCAACGTGCTGCCTGAGCCGGAAGGGGAAACCGAATCCAGCCTGGCCTCGCTCTCCACTCTGAAACCTCTGGGTCAGATTCGTAACTCATTCATCCTGGCAGTAAATGAAGATGGGTTGTGGATCGTTGACCAGCACGTGGCTCACGAGCGCGTACTGTTCGAGAAAATTCTGCGCCAGCGCGCAGCGGAGCGGGTGGAGAGCCAACGGTTGCTTATGCCCATAATTGTGGAGCTCACCCCGGCGCAGCAGGCGGTGTTCACTGAAATTGCCGACGAACTGCGGCGCAACGGCTTCGACCTGGAGCCGTTCGGCTCGCGCACCATCGCGGTGAAGCTTTCCCCCGCGGGCGTGGACGTGGCGCAGGTGGAGCACATGCTGTACGAACTGCTCGACCAGTTTGCCAGCGAGGAGCAGGCGCTCAACCTGGAAAAGGCCCGTGGCCGAATTGCCGCTTCCATTGCCTGCCACGCCGCCATCAAAGTCAACATGCCGCTGGAGCAGAACAAAATGGAGTGGCTGCTGGCGGAGCTGGCCAAAACTGAATGTCCCATGAGCTGCCCGCACGGCCGGCCGGTGGTCTTAAGGTATTCTGTGAAGGATATTCAGCGCGCCTTCAAGAGAATCTAAATCAGGAGTCGGGACTCAGCCAGAGCGGCTAGCCGGAACAGATGACGGACCGGGAACTGCAGGAGATGCGGCGGGAGAAATGGCGCGTGGCGGGGAATCCCGCGCGCACCCTGGAGTCGCTCGCAGAATTCCTGGAGTCGGTCGGCTTCTGCCTAATGTATCCGCAGAAGCCCATGCCGCTAGTCCCAACTTTCATTGGTGCGTTCAGCGGCCAGGAAGACCAGCTACCCACGTGGCAAACCGCATTCTCCGATGAGCACGCGCGCGATGCCACAGAACTGATGGTGCGCCTGCTGCGGCAACGTGCCGCCTACGAGGCTAATCTCTTCGGAGAAAATAATTTCTTGATGGCGGCCTCGGTGTTTCCTTATTTTTACGCCCTGGTCGGAGACCGCAGCCCGCGCCGCACGCCCAAGGCCGGAGTTCGCTCCGAGTATGGCGAACTGGCGCGTGATGCCTTTGAAGTTATCCGCCAGCACGGGCCCGTTTCGCGCCAAAAGCTGCTCCAGGCACTGGGCGGGGGAGTTTCGGCGGCGGCGCTGGATCATGCCCTGGGGGAGCTTTCGTCGCGGCTGCGCATCACGCGCGTGGACTATGAACCCCGTGCCGGCGCTTCCTGGGATGCGCTTTATCGCTGGTCGTCCGAAGCGGTGCGCCAGGGCATTAACATGTCGGTGGCGGAGGGGCTTTCGGCGCTGATTTCGAAGTATCTGGATTGCGTGATTGCAGCGGAACCGCAGGAAGTGGAAGAATTCTTTGCTCACTTCGTGCCCCGCTTCAAGACGAAGGATGCGCTCAACGCGCTCTTATCGGCGCGCGAGCTGAGTTTTGTGCACGTCGGCCATCGCTCGCTGCTGCAGGTTTCGTCC
>DATFDP010000117.1:0-2806 GCA_035252015.1 Terriglobales bacterium | reverse complement strand
TGTGATCGTAGAAATCAAGCGCTGTTTCTTTTGACGTGACATCCAGCTACAGGCCGTGAGCCTGAAAGAGAGCATCGAAAGCAAACTGAAACTTCCGACTCGAATCCGGCTGGGCGGCCCGGGGACGCTGGACATTTTTGTCGACCGCCAGAAGATCTATTCCAAGAAGCAGACTGGGCGGATGCCGACGCCGGACGAGATTGTCGAGCTGATTCGCCGGCTCGCCTGATGTCGGGTGGGGGACGGGAAGGCTGAAGCCAGAAGGCTGAGGCCGGAAGCGTGAAGTCAGAAGCATGAAGCCAGAAGCATGAAGCCAGAAGGTGGAGTGGACCCCATTTTTGAGACAACCGGTTAACCTCTAAAAATCAGCGAAAGGGGAAAATCGGACAATGAAGTCTCGAAGGAAATTCAGCAAAGAATTCAAACTAGCGGCGGTAGGCCGCTTGGAGAGCGGACAAAGCAACGCAGAGGTGGCGCGTGCGTTGGAGGTGGATCCGAGTGAACTATACCGTTGGCGACGTGAGTTGCAGGAGCATGGCGAGCGCGCGTTCGGCGGGGTGGGCAAGAAGCGCGTCGAAGAAAGCCAGGTTGCGGATCTGGAACGAAAGGTCGGCCAGCAGGCGATGGAGATCGATTTTTTAAAGCGAGCCTTGCAGCATGTCGAGGAGCAGCGCCTGCTGCGGGCACTGAACAACGGCGCGCTTTCTACGAGCAGGTCCAAAAAGAAGTGAAGAGCGAAACCCGGATGAGCGTGATCCACATGTGTGAGGTGGCCGGGTTCAGCCGCGCGGGCTACTACCGTTTTCTGGACCCGGTGAAGGCGGCGCCGGCGGAGATGGATGTGCGCGATGAGATCCAGAAGATCGCCTTGGAGTGGCCGAGCTATGGGAGCCGGCGCATCAAGCGGGAGCTGAAGACCCGCGGCTGGGACGTGAATCGCAAGCGGGTACAGCGGCTGATGCGGGAAGACAATCTGCTGTGCGTGGTGAAGCGGAAGTTCGTGGTGAGGACGACCGACTCGGCGCATGGCCGGAAGGTTTACGCGAACCTGGCTGGGGCGATGATGCTCACGGGCATGGATCAGCTGTGGGTGGCGGACATCACCTACCTGCGGCTGGAGGAGGAGTTCGTCTATCTGGCAGTGATACTGGATGCGTATTCGCGGCGTGTGGTCGGATGGCACTTGAACGACGGGCTGGACGATTCATTGACACTGACGGCGCTGCACATGGCGTTGCAGCAGAGAGCGGTGCGGCCTGGGTTGGTGCATCATTCCGATCGTGGGGTGCAGTATGCCAGCGGGGATTACACGGAGCTGTTGAAGGCGAACGGCATCGAAATCAGCATGAGCCGCAAAGGGAACCCTTGGGACAATGCGGCGTGTGAGTCATTCATGAAGACGCTGAAATACGAAGAGGTATATAGAAGGGAATATCGGAATATGGCCCACGCCCGTGCGGCCATCGGCGAGTTTTTGGAGAAGGTGTACAACGAGAAGCGCCTGCACTCGGCGCTGGATTACCGTTCGCCGGTGCAGTTCGAGAATACGCTGGCTGCGTCCCCGGCGGCGAGGATATCGGCATGAAGAGTCCACACAGCGGCGGGAGGAGGGCGCGATCACAAGGTGGGCACCGATCCATGGCGCCGGGGAAAAGGTGTGGTCTGGAGTTCGAGGAAAGCGCGCGCCAGTGTGCGGCGGAGATAGTCGTCGGGGTGAGAATGCCGGCGCGGGAAACCCGGGCTGCCCGCGCGCAGAATGGCGGCAGCTTGTGGCGGCGACATGCCGTGGCGCAGCAGTTCCTTGGCGATCCACTTATCGGCGATACTCCAATCCGGCTGGGGGAAGCGTTGGAGAATTCGCAACCGCTGCAACCAATCGGCATAGATGCTGCGGGCTGCCGGTTGGGTGGCAGTGTCGGTGTTGGGGATCGGCCATTGTGCACCAGCAGCCGCCGCCAACGTCGCGGCGTTAGGCAGATCCGCTGGGACCGCGAGGAGCAAAGCCGCAGCCTGCGCCGCCAAGCCGGGCTGAGCGTGCAGTATCTTCACCCAAGGAGCGTGACCGCGCTGGTTGCGTCGTTGCGGCTTGTGGTTGGTAAAACCGGCCAAGCGGCCGAGATGACGCCAATCGGTGCTGGCCAAATCGCCGCCATAACGCTGGGCCAATTGCTTGCCGATGGAGGTGGCCACCGCCGGCTCCAGAGGCGTGGTGCTGACGTGCATCCACACCTGAAGATTGCCGGGACTGGTCTGGAGCACCACACTGGGCGCGAGGCCATCGGCCCGCATGGCCTCGACAGCCTCCGGGCCACTGCCATCCAGGTCCACCAGGATATAGCCCGGATTGTGGCGCTCCGCATAAGGCTGAATGTATACGTCACAGCCCTCGCGGTTGCGCAGACGCATGAACCGCAATGTCGCCGGATGAAGAAGCTGAGAGGCGGTCCAGAGCCGCTCTCCGGGGAAAGCTCTCCTGGTTTGCTGGTGAATCAAGCGGACCAGGTAAACGTCGTGAGGCATGGCCGAGAGCTGGCGCTGCACCGCCCGCAAGGTCAGATTGAGTCCACGGTCGAACATGGACCCAATTCTGAAGTCGAAGGCACCCGCCGTACAATGAATTCTCAGCGGACGGCGAACAGTGGGTTAACTGGTTGTCTCAGCCTTGGGGTCCACCGCAGGTAAGCGCAAGTGAGATCATCAGGCCGAGAAGCAGCCCCAAGCCCGCAAAGTGCAAGCCTCGTCCCAAGACCTGGCGAAAAATGTCTCGCTTGCCTGCACCGAGCGCCATGCGAATGCCGATTTCATG
>DATFDP010000116.1:0-56436 GCA_035252015.1 Terriglobales bacterium | reverse complement strand
GAGGAGGTCGTCGGCAACGAGCTGCAGGTTCTTGGGCATGAGATTTTGTACTTCAGCAATTAGCACTTAGCCGACGAACTGTTTCGATGAAGAAACATAGCACTCAGCAAGCAGCCGTCAGCATTCAGCCATCCACGCGCGGCAATCGTTTTGGCCCTCTTCAAGGGCTGAATGCTAAAGCGCAAATTGCTAACTGCTACTTCCCAAACTTCGCCCCAATCTGCGTTGACGTTTTCAGCAGGTTCTCCAACGAGCGCTGAATGGGTGGCGCCACGCCGCGCTGCTTCAAAGCCTCCAAGACTTTTTCGGTTGGTATGTTGCCCACCAGTGCGTCCTGGGCAAAGGGACATCCTCCCAGCCCGCCCAGTGCGGAGTCAAAGCGGCGGCAGCCGGCATCGTAGGCGGCCAAGACCTTCTCTATTGCCTGCTCTGGACGGCTGTGCAGATGCACGCCAATTTCCAGGTAATTGTACTTGGCCAGCACCGCGGAAATGAGTTCGCGAATCTGCTGCGCGCCCGCAACGCCCACCGTGTCGGCGAGGGAAATCATGTGGATATCGGAGGATTCCAGCAAGCCCACCGCTTCTACGACCTCATCTATGCTCCAGTCGTCGCCATAAGGATTGCCGAAGGCCATGGAGATGTAAACCACAACATCCAAGCCGGCTTCGTCTGCCTTTTTCTCAATGGCTTCAAGTTCGTCGAGCGCGGCCTCCAATGTCTGGTTCTGGTTTTTTTCCAGGAATGTGGGCGAAACCGAATAAGGGAAGCCGAGACTACGCACGGCGTTGGTGGCAATGGCACGGTCCGCACCTTTGGTGTTGACCACAATGCCAATGATCTCCACATCGTCCGGAGGATCGAGTTCCTCGAGGACTTTCTCTGAGTCAGCCATTTGCGGCACGATTTTGGGCGAAACGAACGAGACCGCGTCAATGTGCTTGAAACCTGCACCGATGAGCGCGTTCAGATAGCTGACCTTGGCGTCAGTCGGTATCTGGCCCTTCAGCCCTTGCCAGGCATCGCGGGGGCATTCGATGAGTTTGACTTCACTCATTTTTCACCACGGAGACACAGAGGCCGCCAAAAAGCACTCAGCACTCAGCCGTTTAACCTCTTGCCTACTCAAGTAATCCCGACTGTGTACGTCGCCGATGGACATCAACTAAGACCGAGATAGTACCGGTAACCATAGCAAGGGTCCGTGAAATCCAAAGGAGTTTCAGGGCAGGCGGCGGGTCCACCCAACCACGCGGTTCCCAGCTGTTCGTCGCATCTTCTACTACTCCAGATCTTTGGCAGCGTTCGCTTGGGTAGGCTGACCTCCTAATTGCGCCAATGCACAACAAAAAGATCGTGACCACGAGGGCCCCAACGAGGAGCAATATCGTCGTGTGCTTCGTCAACATATTCTCAATACTATTTTCCAGGGCTGAGTTGCTGACTGCTGAGTGCTGACTGCTATGTTTGCAATACTCCCACTTTAAACTCGGGCACGTTGGGATTCAGCGCAGCCGCTTCCAGCGCCTCGATCAGAGAGGTGCGCGTTTCAACCGGGTCAATGATCTTGTCAATCCAGAGCCGGGCGGCGCCATAGCGCGGGTCCTGCTGCTCGTCGTAAGTTTTTTTCACTGACTCGAACAGCTCGCGTTTTTCCTGGTCGCTCAGCTTCTTGCCACCGCGCTCCAGTTGCTTGATCTTGATTTCGACCAGGGTGCCGGCGGCCGATTCACCGCTCATTACGGCGTAGCGGGCTGACGGCCAGGCAAATACGAAGCGCGGGTCGTAAGCTTTGCCACACATGGCGTAGTGTCCGGCGCCGAAGGAGCCGCCTATAATGACCGTGATCTTGGGCACCACGGAATTGGAGACCGCGTTCACCATCTTGGCGCCCGCCTTGATGATGCCGCTCCATTCCGCATCGCGGCCGACCATGAAACCGTTCACGTCGTGCAGGAATATGAGCGGCACCAGGTTCTGGTTGCAGTCCATGATGAACCGGGCCGCCTTCTCCGCGGACTCGGTGTAAACCACGCGGCCGAATTCCACCCGCTTGTGCCCCTGCTCGTCCACCTGCTGCTGGTGTTGCGGCTGGTTGGCCACGATGCCCACGGCGAAGCCGCCGATGCGCGCATAACCGCAAGTCACGGTCTTGCCGTATTCCGCCTTGTACTCGTCGAAGCGGCTGGCGTCCACCAGACGGGCGATCACCTCCTTCATGTCGTAAGGGCGGGCGGGATTGGCTTCGTAGATGCCATATAGCTCTTCGGGGGAGTAGCGTGGCGGCTCTGCTTTCTTGCGGTCGAAAGGCGAGCGGGCACGGTGGCCCATCTTCTCCACCAGCGAGCGGATGCGGGCGAGGCATGCTTCGTCGCTGGGCTCGCGGTAGTCCACGGTGCCACTGATGGCGGCGTGCATTTTGGCGCCACCTAGTTCTTCGGCGGAAACCTGCTGCCCGATGGCGGCCTGCACCAGCGCCGGGCCCGCCAGGAAGAGGCCGCTGCCCTCAGTCATGAGCACGTTGTCGCACATCACGGGCAGGTAGCCGCCGCCGGCTACGCACATGCCCATGATGGCGGCGATCTGGGGAATGCCCATGGCGGACATGACGGCGTTGTTGCGGAAGACGCGCCCGAAGTCGTCGGTATCGGGGAACACGTCTTCCTGCAGCGGCAGGAAGACCCCGGCGGAGTCCACCAGATAGATGGTGGGGATGTGGTTGTCAATGGCAATGTTCTGGGCCCGGATGACCTTTTTGGCGGTCATGGGGAAGAAGGCGCCGGCCTTCACGGTGGCGTCGTTTACGATGAGCATGAAGAGGCGGCCCTGAATGCGGCCCAGGCCGGTCAGGACCCCAGCCGCGGGCGCGCCGCCCCACTCTTCGTACATGCCGTTGGCGGCGTAGATGCCGAGTTCGAAGAATTCGGTGCCGGGATCGAGCAGCAAAGCGATGCGCTCCCGGGCGGTGAGCCGGCTCTTTTTGTGCTGCGATTCGATGGCCTTGGGGCCGCCCCCTTGAGCGATTTTTTCTTCTTCATTGCGAAGGCGTGTGACCAGGTCAGCCATGGCGCGCATGTTCTTCTCAAAGCGCTGCGAGGTGGGGTCCACGGTGGTGAGAAGCAGGTTGTCGGCGGCTTCGGAAACAGGCTTGGCACGGTCGGGCATGGGGCGAGAGACAGAAACTAGCTACGGTAATACAGGCGAGGGAGTGGGGGCAACGGGGAGGGAGCGAGCAATTAGGACTTAGCCCGTCGGTTTCTTGAGCAACCGGGCAAATCCTCTAGCGGTTAAATGCTAAGTGTTACTTACTAATTGCTTCAGCTTGCCCACCGCCCACGTGACCGGCTCCTCTGCCACCGCGTGCACCAGGCCGATGCGCAGGGCTTCCTCAGCATTTACTTTCTCCGCCGCTACGAACATCTGCAGGGCGCGAGCCTTTCCTATCAGCCGCGGCAGGCGTTGCGTGCCGCCCCAGCCCGTGATCAGGCCGAGGGCGGCGCCGCGATGACCAAACATGGCGTGCGGCGCAGCCACGCGGTAGTGGCAGGCGAGCGCCAGGTCCAAGCCGCCGCCCATGCCGTAGCCGCGAATGGCCGCGCAAACCGGGGCAGGAAAGGCGGCGATCAGGTTCATTAGTTCCTGGCCGTGGCGGGAAAATTCCAGAGCCTCCGGGCCGGTGAGGGCGGCAATTTCATGCAACTCGGCGCCGGCGGAGAAGAACCTGTCGTTTCCGGTGATGATCAGGGGCTGGCCGTCGCGTGCCAAGTTGCGTGCGGTGGAGGTGAGCTCCAGAATGCAGGTGCGGGTGAGGCGGTTGGTGCCGTCGGAGGAGCAGAGCTGCAGGATGCGGACCGAGGCGCAGATTTGTAATTGGCAATTTGTAATTTGCAAATTTGGCCACCGGCACGGTCGGGTTCGAATGACAAATTACAAATTGCTAATTGCTGGATTGCAAATCGCTGCAACCATTCAGCACTCAGCAGTCAGCCCCTGAGCTTTGCCGACCAGCTGTTGAGTGCTGATTGCTACGTGCTGGAGCTAAGCCAGCGGGCAATGTTTGTGCCGTCCTCGGTCAATTCGAAGTTGCCCACGCGTACGGCTTCTCCCAGAATCCGGTGGCTGTCGGGATCACGAGCCACGCGCGAAATCCACTGCCGGCCCACATCGTACTGATTAGGTGTGAACCACTTCTGCGGTACGACTTCCACCAGTCCAGCCTGGGGATAAATAACGTATATAGCGCAGGCGGCATCGTCCCGGGTGCGGGCCGGATAGGAAGTGAGCAGCAGCAGTTCGTCGAGAGCACGGAAAGTTTCGGGCACCTCCACCTTGTGCACGCCTTCGGGCAGAGCGGAGTTAATTTCGAACTCGGCCAGAGGCTCGGTGGCGGAGTAAATGCGTTCCGTGGACTGCTTGAACCAGCCTACAATGTCCACAAAAGAGAACGCCTTGAGCTGGTCGGGGTCGAAGCACAGCAGGCGCAGAGAACGCGGCTCCGGGCACCAGATGCCAAACAGCTTGGGCGGAAGCTGGAAGGCACGGCAATAGGTATTGAGCGCCAGGCGCGGAGTATGCGGTTCCTTCGCCAGGCCCAGGGTGACCAGGTAGGGCAGTTCACCCTGCTCGCCGTGGTAGCGCCACTCAAAATCCTGGCCGGAATTGGCGGCGACCACCGGAAAAGTCATCCAGTACCAGGGCGCTGGTCCGACCGAGTTCTCGATTAGTTCGCGTTGATGGCTGGTCATAAAAGCAGCCGTTAGCACTTGGCAATTAGCACTTAGCCCCTGAACCGTTTCGCAACTGCAACGAAAGCTCAGGGGCTAAATGCCAAGTGCTAATTGCTAATGGCTGGTGTTTTTACCCCACCGCCACTCTATGCGGCCGTATGTGTTTGCGAATAAACTCCACAATCTCGTCCATGGAGGTGCCGGGCTGGAAGATGCCGCCCACGCCGGCTTTCTTCAATCCCTCGATGTCCTGGTCGGGAATGATGCCGCCCACCAGCACCAGCACGTCGTCCATTTTGTTCTGATGCAGCAGTTCCATAACCCGGGGCACGATGGCATTGTGCGCGCCGGAGAGGATGGAGAGCCCGATCACGTCCACATCCTCCTGAAGGGAGGCGTTGACCACCATCTCTGGGGTCTGCCGAAGGCCGGTGTAGATGACCTCCATGCCCGCATCGCGCAGAGCGCGGGCGATCACTTTGGCGCCCCGGTCGTGACCGTCCAGGCCTGGTTTGGCCACCAGCACACGGATTTTGCGGTCTTCGACCATTGAACCCTTCATTTTAACCACAAAGGGCGGAGCCGGTCACGAAGGCAAATGAACACCGGAAAGGATGGGAGGCCGCTGGAGAGAGATAGAAATTAAGACCCTGCGTCCTTTTCGTTCTCGGCGATATTCATTTTCCTTCTTTCAGTTCGGAGTAGCGCCACAGATACCAGCAGGCGATCGAGCAGTAGGGCTGCCAGGGACGAGAGATTTTCAGGATCTGCTTCGGCTTGGGCATCTGGCGCTTACGGTAAGCCCTTTTGATGCCGAGATTGATGCCGTAATCAGCTGTGGGCATGACGTTGAGGCGACGCAGCGCGAATATCAGGAACATTTGCGCCGACCACACACCGATGCCCTTCACCCGCGTCAGGTGCTCGATGACATCTTCGTCCGACATTTTGGGCAGGCGGGCAAATTCAATTTCTCCGGAAGCGGTGCGCTGGGCCAGGTCGCGCAGGTAGCTGAGCTTCTGCCGCGAAAGCCCGCAGGCGCGCAACTGCTCTTCGCTAAGCGCTAAAATGGAAACGGGAGTGAGCCCGTCCTGGCCGTGTGGGGGCGGGGCTTCGCCACGTCCAGCCTGGGTCAAAGACCCGGGCCCACACACTCCGTGGCACGCGGTACGCACACGTTCGAAGATGGTGGCGGCCGCCTTCCCGTGCAGTTGCTGGAAAACAATGGAGCGGGCCATGGCCTCGAAGCTGGGCTCGCGGTAGTGCATCTTGAACGGTCCGATTCGCTCAATAATGCCAGCCATGACGGGATCGGCCTGCTGCAGGTGACGTATGGCTTGTTTCATTGCTCCTTGTGCCTTTCGTAAAAGCGTTTGACCTTGGCCCGGTTGCCACAGACGGCCATGTTGCACCAGCGACGGCTGCGGTTCCGGGTCATGTCCAGGAAAAACCAGCCGCAGCCTTGACCTTCACATCGGCGTAGACGTTCGAGTTGGCCGGAAGTTACCAATTCGGCGGTGGAACGCACCAGCGGCCAGAGCACGCGATCGAAACGGTTGTCGCTGTCCCAGTCCAAATAAAATTCGCTTTTATTGCCGGCCAGGCGCAGATGCCCCCCGGCTTCCCCCAAGGCGGCATTGAACCGCTTCAGGTCCTCCAAAGGAGGCTGCCGATGTTCCACTGCAGCCGCCAGCACGGCCGCAATCGCCTCGCGAACTGTAATCGCGCGTAGAAAGCCGGCTTGTGCGGCTGCAGGATGCCGGTCGGCCTCACAGGCCAACTTCTTGGCGATTCCCGGTGGAATGGCGCCGGCATTGCGGGCCCAGTGCAGCAGGTCAGCGTAGCTCTTCAGCGGATCCGCGCGGCGGACAGGGTCGTCGCGCCAGTCGACCGTGTTGACAAAGCCCACGCACAGCGGGTCGGGTTGGAGTTCAGGCTCTGCCACCGCCTTTTATTATAACCCCTAAACCCCATTTGACAGGTTAGGCAAACTCGAATAGAATACTCTAACTGCCAATCGTCAGTTAGCCAGTTAAGAAGGGCAGGCAGCGTGGCTGTGCGGCAAACCTATTCCAACGCGACCACCTTCAAGCTGCTGGCGGCGTTTTTTGCCATTTATGTGATCTGGGGTTCTACTTACCTGGCCATCCGCTTTGCCGTCCAGGGGTTGCCACCGCTGCTGATGATGGGGGCGCGGCACCTCACAGCCGGCCTCTTGCTGCTGGGCATATTGTTCCTGCGTGGGCAGAGGATACCGGCGCGAGCCGCCTGGGGTGCGGCCGTGATTGGCGGGGCCTTGCAGTTTTTGGGCGGACACGGGTTGCTGGCCTGGGCAGAAGTCCGGGTCAGTTCCGGCTTGGCGGCGCTGCTGGTAGCCTCGGAACCGCTGGTCATGGTAGTACTCGCGCGACTGGCTGGCCAGGAGCGCCTCTCACTACGTACCGTGGGCGCGCTCGCTTTGGGCGTGGTGGGAGTTGCCGTGCTGTTTGAAACCGGAGTACGGCAGGGAAGCACGATGGCAGCCGCTGCCGTGCTGGCGGCGGGATTGTTCTGGTCAGTGGGAGCAATCTATGCGCGCAGGGTGAGCAGCGCCTCCGCTGTCATGTTCGCGGCTCTGCAAATGGTGGTCGGCGGAGTATTGCTGTTGCTGGCCGGAGGAGCCGTCGGGGAGCGTGTGCGCGTGGCTGAGGTCTCCCTCCGCTCGATTGCGGCACTGGTCTACCTGATTATCTTCGGGTCGCTGCTAGCCTTCAGCGCCTACACCTGGCTAATGAAAGTGACGACCGCCGCCCGGGTCACTACGCACTGTTACGTCAATCCCATTGTGGCGGTGTTTCTGGGCTGGGCTTTGGCGGGCGAGCGGGTCACCACCAACATGCTCCTGGGAACGGCCATTGTGATTGCCAGCGTGGTGCTGGTGACGGTAAGCAAGAAGGAGGAACGGCTCATGCCGGCGGAGATGGCGGCAGACTGAGAGCGCCATCCGTCGCCTTTATTCTTGGATTCCTGTGCCGCCGCGACTGCTAGATTCCACGCCTAGGTGATGCTGACTTCGGTGTACGTTCCGTACACATCGCGTAAGGCGTCGCAGATTTCGCCAATGGTGGCGTAGGCGCGGACGGCATCCACGATGTAAGGCATGGTATTCGCGTCGGAGACACCGCCGTTGGCTGGCAGTCGCGGTTCCTGGGCGGCGGCGCGTTTCAGGCCGTCCAGGCGGCGGCGCACTTCCTCGTTGGAGCGGCGTTCGCGTAAGGCTTTCAGCTTGGCTGTCTGCTGGCGGGCCACGGATTCGTCAATGTAGAGAATGGGCGGCGCCGGCTCATCGATGGTAAAGTCGTTCACGCCCACGATGATCTTCTCTTTGGCCTCGACCGCGCGCTGGTATTGGTAGGCAGACTCGGCAATTTCCTTCTGCGGATAGCCGCGCTCAATGGCCTTGACCATTCCGCCCATGGCGTCCAGTTTTTGGAAATAGTCAAAGGTGCCCTTCTCCATGTCCACAGTCATGCGTTCCAGGAAGTAGGAGCCGCCGAGCGGATCCACGGTTTGGGCCACCCCTGACTCATAAGCGATGATCTGCTGCGTGCGCAGGGCGATACCCGCCGCCTGTTCTGTGGGCAAAGCCAGGGCTTCGTCGTAAGCGTCGGTGTGCAGCGACTGCGTGCCGCCCAGCACCGCCGCGAGTGCCTGCAGGGCTACGCGGGCGATATTGTTCCTGGGCTGCTGCGCCGGCAGCGAGACGCCCGCGGTTTGGGTGTGGAAGCGCATCAGCCGGGTGCGCTGGTTGCGGGCGTGGAAGCGCTCCTTCATCACCTGGTGCCAGATTTTGCGCGCCGCGCGGTACTTGGCGATCTCCTCGAAAAAGTCGTTGTGCGCGTTGAAGAAGAAGCTTAAGCGCGGGCCGAATTCATCCACGGCCAGGCCGCGGCGCAGCGCCCATTCCACGTACTCCACGCCATCGTAGAGCGTGAACGCCAGTTCCTGCAGCGCGGTGGAGCCGGCCTCGCGTATGTGGTAACCGCTGATGGAAATGGTGTTGAAGCGAGGCGTGAAGCGCGAGCCGAACTCGAAGGTGTCCACCACCAGCCGCATGCTGGGCGCGGGCGGGTAAATGTATTCCTTCTGCGCGATGTATTCCTTGAGAATGTCGTTCTGGATGGTGCCAGAAATTCTCTTCCAGTCGGCGCCCTGCTTTTCCGCCACCACCAGGTACATCGCCCACAGCACCGAGGCGGGCGAATTGATCGTCATGGATATTGTGGTCTTCTCCAGGTCAATGCCGGAGAAGAGAGTTTCCATGTCTTCGAGCGAATCAATAGCCACGCCGCACTTGCCGACTTCACCTTCGCTGAAGGGATGGTCGGAGTCGTAGCCCATCAGTGTGGGCAGGTCGAAGGCGACGGAGAGCCCGTTGCCGCCGTGCTCTAGCAGATATTTGTAGCGGAGGTTGGTCTCCTCCGGCGAAGCGAAGCCGGAGAACTGGCGCATGGTCCAAAGTTTGCCGCGGTATCCGGAAGCATGAATGCCTCGGGTAAACGGCTCCTTGCCGGGATAGCCAAGATATTTTTCGTAGGACCAGTCTTCCGGCAGGTCGGCGCGGGTGTAGAGGCGGCGCACAGGCACACCGGAAATGGTGGTGAAGCGGGCATGGCCGTGCTCGTCCACGTTCACGCCAGTGGGTGCGCCAATCGG
Organism: Terriglobales bacterium; assembly: GCA_035252015.1. Taxonomy (GTDB): domain Bacteria; phylum Acidobacteriota; class Terriglobia; order Terriglobales; family Acidobacteriaceae; genus JAICWP01. The sequence continues at coordinate 47,014 of DATFDP010000116.1, read as the reverse complement.
CCTTTCCGAGGCCTTTTCCAGGGCAGGGGCCAGGGTCTGCTCGGCCCACTCTTTTTCGCCTTCCGCCGGGCTGCGGCCTTCGAAGACATCGTGGATGGGGGATTCAGCCAGCGTCTTGGCGGTTTTCTTATTCTCGGGTGCCATCTGCGCTCCTCAATCATAGAGATGCGCGGGGCGGGGTACAAGGCTATAAAAGCAGGAGTCGGGAGTCAGGAATCGGGAGTCAGGAGTCAGGGATCAGCGGAAAAGATACCGCAACTTCCAATTGTCGTCCTGAGCGCAGCGAAGGACCTGCTGTTTACGAGCTCGACATCGGGGCGCTGCGCGCGAGATTCTTCGGGGCTGAAGCCCCTCAGAATGACGCCAACCTACTAGAGCATTTTCTGCTGACTCCCGACTCCTGACTCCTGACTACTTTTTCTTAGCTCCCACGCCTTGGCGTATTTCCACGAGACGTACACCGCGTGGTAGAGGTGCAGCAGCATGCCCTCGCGACCATCGAGAAAGCCAAGACGGAAAAAGTAGTTGTAGATGAATGTCGCAAGGGGCCGCAGCACGATGTTGATCACGCTAAAGCCGCGCGGGCCGGCCATTTCCGCCGCCAGCGAGGAGTAGCGGTTCATGTGCTCGATATAGTCGCTGAGCGCCGGGTAGGAGTGGTGGAGGAGTGTCCCCGCCGCAATGACACTGGTCCGCCCAGTTGTCCGAGCATCTTCGTGCACGGCCCGGCTTTCGAACTGAGCTGTCCCGCGAAGGAACAACCTGAGCTTTGGATCCGGCCAGAACCCGCCGTGTTTTATCCAGCGGCCGAGAAAATAATTCTTACGACGACAGTAATAGGCGGACGGCACATCCGAAAGTTTTTGCCGAATTTGTTCTTGTCCCAAACTTTGAAGCTTACCGGTCAGGCACCACTCGTGAAGCTCTGATGGCCCCTGCATCGATTTGGCAATCTCAGCAAGCAAAACGGGTTCAACCTCTTCATCCGCATCCAGGCTCAGAATCCAATCCCCGCTGGCCTTCTCCAAAGCGGAGTTCTTTTGCGCGCTGAAGCCCTTCCAGGGCTCGATGAACACCTTCGCGCCGTGCTGGCGGGCGATTTCCACGGTGCGATCGGTAGAGCCTGAGTCCAACACGATGATTTCACCGCGGCCATCGCGCACCAGTGGGGCCACGCTGGCCAGCGTGCGCCCGAGATTGGCCTCCTCGTTGAATGTAATTATGACGACCGAGAGTTGCACGGGGAAAGGATACTAGTTGGCAGTAACCAGTACCTAGTATCTAGAAAAGGCAATACCGACTGCCGGTGCTGAGTACTTTGGGGCTGAGCAGCTTCCACTGCAGCTGACCGTGTGGGGACGACGCTTCGCCCCGTCCTGCGCGGGGCGAAGCCCCGCGCCCACACAGATGTTACAAGCGCCTAGCGCTGCAATTGCGGCTGGGTTGTTTGCGGTTGCGGGTTCGGCTGCGGTTGGGGCGTGGCTGGTTGCGACACCTGCCCGCCCGAGGGCACCACCGTGCCCGGTGCCGCCGTTTGCGGCTGGGCCTGCGGTTCCGGGGCCGTCTGGGGCTGCGCTTGTGGTTGCGGCTGGGCCTGCGGTTCCGGGGTAGTCTGCGGCTGAGGGGGATTGGGAGCTTGCGGCGACGTGCCTTGCTGCTGCGTGCCGGCTGGAGGTGGCTGCGGCGCTCCTGACTGCGGCTCCTGCTGCATCTGCAGTTCCTGCGAAGGCTGACGCGGGACAACTCCAGGTACGTGCGGCATGGTCTGCACCTTGCCCTTTTCCGCGTCCGCCATCTCAATCCCGTTATGCGTCAGGGTCAGGCCTGTGGCCAGATCGAGCTGCACCTTCGATTTCTCATAGTTGTCTAGAGCGGCCACGGTGTTGGACTGGGCCTGGGCGAGGTCACGCTGCGCGGTCAGAACCAGGGTAGTAGTGGAGGCGCCGAGCGCGTACTTTTTCTGCTCCGCATCCAGTGACTGCCGTGCCAGCTCTTCGGCGCTTTGTGCAGCCAGCACCTGGGCTCGGTTCTGCTGGACCGTGAACTGAGCGTTGCGCACCTGGATGGCAATCTGGTTCTGTAACTGCTGCAAGAGCATTTGCGACTGGCGATATTCCAGCTCAGACCGCACCTGAGTGGCCTGTGCGAAGCGGTTTTTGATCGGGATGTTTACGTTGAAACCTACGGCGTAATCCGGGTAGTTATAGCCGAACAGGTTGCTGAAGGCGCCTCCAAAACCTCCGGGCGGGGTGGTGCTGCCGGAGAAGCAGAAAGGAGGAGTGCGGGCACCAGGCGTACCGCAGATGACGCCAGGATTGGTAATGCCGCCCAGAGCCGCCGAGCCGTACCAGCCCACCAGGTCCACGCTAGGCAAGAGCAAGTTGGCCGTAGCTTTGCGCGTGATCTCGCGGTTGCTCAGGTCAATGCGTGATTGCGCCAGCTCCGGGCGGTGGGAAAGGGCGTCGTTGATCAGGTCCTGGATTGGCACGACCGGTTCCGTCGTCGGCAGGGTCATGGTGTCGGTGGGCACCACGTGCGCGGTCACCAGGGTGGGATCGGACAAGTTCTTGCTGATGGCATTTTTCATCAGCAGTTCCTGCAGCTGCAGGTTGGTCTGGGCGGTGATGAGCGACTGATTGGCGGCAGCGACACCGCTTTCCGCGCGCACGATCTCAATGGGCGCCAGGGTACCGATCTCGACCTGCTTCTTATTGTCGGCCAGCGTTTTCTGTGACAGGGCCAGCGAACTCTCCTGCACGCGTACATTCTCGTAAGCACTTACCAGGTCCCAGTAGATGTTCTCAATCTGAGATACCGTCTGGATCACTTGGTTGCGGAAGGCGACATCGGAGATCTCTCGGTTGTTCTTGGCGATACGGATAAGGCGGCGGTTGGCATTGAAGCTCAATCCTTCCAGCAGGTGCTGGGTGACGGTGGCGCGAAATCCGGTGTTGATGAGGGGGTTTAAGCTGGTAAACAGACTGTTGCTGGTTTGCCGCTGGTTGTTGAATCCGACCGTCAAGGTAGTGCCGCTTGGAAAATACTGCTGATACTGAAAATTGGCGAGCCCGGTGTTCTGGCGGACCGTGGGTGCGCCGGCAAAGGGGCTTGAAGCTTGTTCCGTCAGGTGTTCCAGGCTGAGCCCTGCCGTGAAAATGGGATCAAAGGAGCCGATGGGTGGGCCTTGGCCTTCGGTAGACTGCACCAGGCCGGAACTGCCGCTGCCGGCGCCACCCGCGGCCGTGGTGGTTCCCCCAGTTCCGGCCCCGGTTGCCCCCGTTGTGGGGGTGCCCAATCCGCCGGCGGTGGTGGAGCCTACGCCGCCCCCGGGAGTACCCTGCACCAGGCCGGTATTGACGCCGAGAATCTGCTGCCCGGACTTGGCGCGCAGGACATCGGTATCAGAAATAGGCAGATTATAGCGGGCAATGGCGATATCTAGGTTGTTCTCTAAGGCCATGGCAATGGCGTCGTCCAGGGAAAGCATGAGCTGCCCATTTTTCAGGAGCGTGTCAATGCGCGAACTGTTACCGAAACTGGGCGGCGGCACATGCCAGCGGCTATAAGGTGCCAGCGGGTTGGGAAAATAAGAGCGTCCGTTCTGAAAGTTGTAATTCTCAGCCACCCCGGTCTGCTGGGCTGCGGCCAGCGCCGTCAAGGCGGCAATGGCCAGCGCGGCGGTTATGGATTTAATTGTGACCAAACGCGGAAAGCTCATGCTTTATCTCCATCACAATGGCTAATGACCTAAAGGACTGGGAGAAAACACAAATGTCACCACGGTGATACGCAAGCTCCTGTCGCAGGGTTCCTCGGCTGCGGCAGACTGTTCGGGGGTTGGGCGCCTCTGGGGGTCCATATTCCGGAAGCTCCATAGTATAGCGAAGGTGACCGGAACACCGGCCATCTCACGTAAAGCTTTGTAAAGATTTGTAAGCAGAGACGCTTTGGTTCTTGTCGCGGCAACGCAAGCCTCAAAGCACTGTGCACCGCAAATGGCACGCAATTTGAAAATCATGCTGGCGTATGACGGCTTTGACTTTCACGGCTGGCAGGTGCAGCCGGGCCTTCTCACAGTGCAGGGCCTGCTCAGCGACGCTATTGAGCGGGTGACCGGGGAGCGCATGCTGCCGCAGGGTTCGGGCCGCACGGATGCCGGCGTGCATGCCTTGGCACAGGTGGCTTCCTGCGCTATCGAGTCGCCCATTCCCACCGCCAACCTGGTGATTGCGCTGAACGATCTTTTGCCGCCGGCTGTGCGCGTATTGACCATCGAAGAAGCAAAACCTGATTTCCACGCCCGCGCCTCTGCCAAAGCCAAGACTTACCGCTATCGCATCTGGCGCGGCGCGGTCTGCCCGCCTTTTCTCGCGCGCTACGTTTACTGCCATCCGTATCCGCTGGATGAAAGCGCTATAGCTGAGTCGGCCGCCGCGATTGTGGGAGAGCACGATTTTACTTCCTTTGCGGCGGTTGACCCGGAGCGCGGGGCCACCAACCCAGAGGAGGTTTCCAACCTGCGCACTGTGTTTTCTTCCGCCTGGCAGCGCCAAGGCGAGGAACTGATCTACACTGTGCGCGGCAACGGCTTCCTGCACCACATGGTGCGCAACCTAGTGGGCACCTTTTTGCTGGTAGGCAAAGGAACGCTGCGTCCGCAGGATACAGGCCGCATTCTGGAAGCTAAGAACCGCTCGGCAGCGGGACCCACAGCGCCGGCGCATGGGTTGTATCTGGTGGGTGTGGAATACTAAGTACCGGCTCTTCGCTATTAGGTCTTGGCTTTTTAGCTACTAGAACTGACTCGCTCCGGGCGTCGGCCAAGGAACTAAAAGCCAAGAGCTCACTGCTAAGCGCCAACGGCTGTTCTAGACTGTATTTGACCCGACCTATGCCCACCGCGACGCAGCGCGCGTCCATTGTCTCCGTCAATCCCGCCACCGGCGAGTTGCTGCGCGAGTTTGACTGCGCGAGCGAAGAAGAGGTACGTGCGGCGGTGGAGCGCGCCCACGCTGTGCAACCGTCATGGCAGAAGCTGCCTATCAGCAGGCGCTTGCAGGTCCTGCGCCGGTTCCAGACCCTTCTACAGGAAAAGAAAGCCAACGTCGCCCGCCTGATCACCCGGGAAGCGGGCAAGCCCTATGTCGAATCTTTGCTCACTGAAGTTCTGGTGGTGTTGGATGCGACACAGTTCCTAATCGCCAACGCTCGCGACCTGCTGCGCGACCAAAGTGTCGGGCACGCCAACCTGGTGATGAAGGCCAAGCGAGGCCGGGTTCGGCGCGAACCTTATGGCGTGATCGGCATTATTTCTCCTTGGAACTATCCCTTCAACATCCCAGCCACCGAAGGCCTGGCGGCCCTGGCTGCTGGCAATGCTGTGGTGGTAAAGCCCTCGGAGTTTACCTCGCTCAGCGCGCTGGAGTTGCAGGCACTGCTGCGTACAGCCGGCTTGCCGGAAGGTGTTTTTCAGGTGGTGGTAGGAGCGGGTGCCACTGGGGCGGCTCTGGCCAACTCCCAGATCGACAAGCTTATCTTCACCGGCAGCGTGGCCAGCGGCAAGAAGGTGGCACAGGAGGCATCGGCTCGCCTCCTTCCCGTGGTGCTGGAATTGGGCGGAAAGGATCCCATGCTGGTGCTGGATGACGCCGATCTGGAAGTCGCATCCAGCGCGGCAGTTTGGGGCGCCTTCGTCAACGCCGGGCAGACCTGCCTTTCGGTGGAGCGTTGCTATGTGCATCGCGGCCTGTATGACTCCTTTCTGGCCAAGGTGGTGGAGAAGACAGGCAAGTTGCGGGTGGGCAATGGGTTGGACCCGGAAACCGAGGTCGGGCCCATGATCCACGAACGGCAGTTACAGAGCGTGGAATCCCAGGTGAACGAAGCGCGGTCGCAAGGGGCTCGCGTGCTCGCGGGGGGCATGCGCCTGCCGCCGCTGGGACCTAATTTCTACTCGCCTACGGTAATAGCCGACGTAACCCACGAAATGCGGCTCATGCGCGAAGAAACGTTTGGGCCGGTGCTGCCGGTGATGACCTTTGACTCTGATGAGGAGGCGCTTCGCTTGGCCAACGATTCCGAGTTTGGCCTAGCGGCCAGCATTTGGACCCGCAACCGTTCCCGTGGGGAAGCTATTGCCGCGCGCCTGCAGGCGGGCACGGTGATGGTGAACGACGTTATTTCCTGCTACGGCATCAGCGAGGCGCCGCATGGCGGCGTGAAGGCCAGTGGGCTGGGCCGCACCCATGGCCGCTTTGGCCTTGAAGAGATGGTGTGGGTCAAGTACATGGATTCCGACCTTCTGCCGCGCACGTGCAAAGTGTGGTGGTATGGCTATGGCTCCGAGTTCATCGGCCAGATGGAAGGCTTTGTGGATTTCCTGTTCTCCCGGCGCTGGGGTGCGCGGCTGGCTGGCGGCATGCGGGCGGTGAAGGCATATTTTCGATCCAACTGGCTTTAAAAAAACGCAGAGGATGCTGAGGACGCCAAGCAACACATTTCATTCTATTTGGGTTTATGGCGCGCTGTTCGCCGCCGTTTTTATCCAGTTTCCCTGAACCTTCCTTTCTCCGCGTCCTTTGTGGTTTTCATTTCTATTGTTCGCTAAAATGGCCTTCCAGCGGCCCTGCCGCGCATCTTAAGAGAGAGAGGTAGGTTCTTGGCCACACCGGGTATGCAGGCTGCCAATCTCCAGTTAGCGCAGCAACAACTTCCCCATCATAAAGTGAAAATCAAAAAGCCGGGCCAGCGCTCCTGCAATGAGAAGGACGCCAAGGGTAAGTTCTGCGGCGGCCACCTGAAACGCTGGTACTACCACGACGACGTGCTGGAGCGGCAGTGTGGCGACGTGGAGCAGGCCTTCGGCCCGCAGGCGGAAATCTATCGCTGCGAGCACTGTAAGACCCTGTACCTGCCCAATCCCGAGGATCCGCGCGGCACCAATGTGGCCGGGCAGGGGCAGATCTCGACGTTCGGGCTGACGATTCCGCCCAAGTAATTGAAGAATGATGATTGAAGAATGAAGAATGAATGTCGGGCGCGGCGCGGGCGCGGCGCTTAACCTCTGATCTTTATTCGATCATTTTTCAAAATTCTTCATTCTTAATTCATTCAATTGCGCGCTTCCGAACTTATCTACGATTGGAACCAGTCAGCCATGACGCTGCGGCCCGCTGGCCCGGTGTTGCTGAATGACGAGAGTCTGCGCGACGGCCTGCAGTCGCCTTCCGTACGCGACCCCTCGATTGCCGAAAAGGTACGTATTCTCCACCTCATGGAGGATCTGGGCATCAACATGCTTGACCTGGGCCTGCCCGGCGCGGGGCCGCGCGCCTGTGAGCACGTGGAGGCGCTGGCGCGGGAGATTGCGGGTTCGCGGCTCAAAATTAAGCCCAACTGCGCCGCTCGCACTCATCAGAACGACATTCGTCCCATTGCCGAAATTTCCCAGCGCGTGGGCCTGCGCATTGAGGCGGCGACCTTCATCGGCTCCAGCCCCATCCGCCGCTACACCGAAGGCTGGACTGACGAGTTCCTTCTCAAAACTACGGAAGAGGCGGTGAAGTACGCGATCTCACTCGGCCTGGAAGTCATGTACGTCACCGAAGACACCAGCCGCTGTGAGCCGGAGATGGTTAAGCGCCTCTACGCTACTGCTATAAGCCATGGAGCAAGAGCCATCGTGATTTGCGATACCTGTGGGCACGCGACGCCCATGGGGGTGTTCGCGCTGGTGAAGTTCGTGATGGACGAAGTGGTCAAGCCTTCCGGCGAGAAGATTCGCGTGGACTGGCACGGTCACTGCGACCGCGGCTTGGCGGTCGCCAATTCGTTGTCCGCGCTCATGGCGGGAGCGCATTGCGTACACGCTTGCGGGCTGGGCATCGGCGAGCGAGTGGGTAACACCCAGATGGACCAGATGCTGGTCAATTTAAAGCTCATGGGCGTACCGCCGTGGAAGGAGCAGGACTTAACCAAACTTCGCGATTACTGCCTGGCGATTTCCCAGGCCACTGGCGTGCCCATTCCGGCTAATTACCCCGTGCTCGGGGAGGATGCATTTCGCACCGCTACTGGGGTGCATGCCGCCGCCGTCATCAAGGCCTACAAGAAGAACGACACCGAACTGGCCAATGCCATTTACTCGGGCGTGCCCGCGCATTACTTCGGCATGGAGCAGGTGATTGATGTTGGTCCCATGAGCGGCAAATCCAATGTAATTTTCTGGCTCGACCGCCACGGCATCGCTGCCAATGACGAAGTTGTGGACCGCATTTACAAGCGCGCCAAAGCTTCTGATCGCCTGCTCACCGAAGCGGAGATCCTGGAGTGTTGCCAGGCGGCAGCGGAAATCAAACGAAACTCGTGAACCGCGCGCGTTGAGTGCGCTCCCTCCCAAATAAAAAGGGCACGGCGTGAAGCCGTGCCCCAAATCCAAGCTCAAAACTTACTGTCGGAAGGGTGCTCCGGAGGAAGGCAGGTCACGATCGGCGGCCCCGCCTGCTGGAGGAGCGCTGGTCATCGCCGTTTCCGGATTAATAAGCCCGTTATTGCTCGGACCCAGGCCCAAAGCGATCAAAGCGCGCGCATCCGGCACCATCTTCGTCTGCCATCCATGATCTTCCTGGAAGTGGGCCATAGCGGTGCGGGTGTTCTGATCCCAAACGCCGCTGGGCGTGCCGTGCAGGTAGTTCTGCCGCGCCAGCGCTTCCTGGATTTCGCGGGTGCGCTCCGAGTCCGGCCGCTGCTGCCCGCGATATTTCCAGGCCATCCTGCGGCTGTGCCGTGAGCGGCTGTGCCGCGCATGGTGGGAAGCCACGTGCTTGCTAGACTTGTGCGCGGTGGTCTGCTTGTGGCTGGTTTTACTGGTCTTTGCCGCCGCAGCCGTGGTCAGCAGCAGCAGCGCTGAAAAGGCAACGAGTATTCTCCGCGATCTGTTACCCCGCAAGCGTTCACCTCAAGAAGTTGTGCTGGCAGCCAGTTCGTGTGAAAGCGGCTGCTCAACCAAGTACCCCGGCCGGGGAAGCCGATACGGGCTGGCTACCAGCATCATCCCTGATTTGATGCCGGCATGCCAGCACTCTTTCGGAACTTCGGCCGGTTACGGAAGTGTACCGCCCATAAAAATGGTTCCACCCTGGGGACCTACCCCCCGCGGATGGACGAGGAAGACTACATCCTGACCGCTCTTAAGTCCAGAAATAATGCGGTTGAAGTCGTCCTCATTGTTAACCTTCTGCTTATTGACCTCGAGAATAACGTCACCGCGGTTCAGCCCGATATCGTCGGCGAACGAGCCTGGCTTTACGTCGCTGACCACCACGCCGCTGGTGCTGCTCAGCCCTAGGCGGTCCGCCATATCCTTGTTCAGATCGCGCACGGTAACGCCTAGTTTGCTTTCGGTGGGTTGGACTTCATTGCCCCCTTCAGGCTCTTCACCAAGGCGAGCGCCGAACAATTTCTGGCGATCGGCCACGGTGACCGGCAAGTCTATTTTTTTGCCGCCACGGACAATGCCTAGAGTCACCCGAGTGCCGGGCTTGCGAGCGGCAATATCGGCTACCAGTTCGTCGCCCGTCTTAACCGGCTTATTATCCACTGCGATGATGGTGTCGCCCACCTGCACGCCTGCCTTGGCGGCAGGACCATTAGCCACAACGTTGGAAATGGTTACGCCAGAATTAACTCCATAAACGCGCGCGATAGCGGGAATGGCCTGGGCATTGAACTCGACGCCTATAGAGCCGCGAGTTACACGATGTTCCGGCCCAATCAACTGGTCATAAACATGGATTACAGTGTTGGAGGGCAGGGCAAAACCGACACCGGCGTAGGCATTGGTCTCGGTCAAGATGGCGGTGTTGATGCCGATCACGTCGCCTTCCATGTTGACCAGCGGTCCCCCCGAGTTACCAGGGTTGATGGCAGCATCAGTCTGGATGAAATTCTGGAACTGGCGCGCAGGAACGATGTTGCGTCCCGTGGCTGAAACAATGCCGGCGGTCACGGTTTCCTGCAGGCCGAAGGGACTGCCGATGGCCAGCACCCAGTCGCCTGGCACCATGCCATCGGAGTTCCCCAGCTTGGCCGCTGGCAGGGCATGGCTCACCTCAATCTTAATCACTGCCAGGTCAGTTTCCTGGTCGGTGCCAATAACCTTCGCGTCGTGGGTCACGCCCGGGGGATCGTCCTTCAACCTGACCCGGATGCGGTCTGCCTTCTCCACCACGTGGCGGTTGGTCACAATGTAACCCTTGGAATCAACAATTACGCCTGAACCCAGCGAGCGTTCACGCAGGTCAGGGTTGCCGAATGCATCCGGGCCTTGTCCTCCACCTTGCCCGCCTGGGCCGCCGAAGAATCGGTCGAAGAAGTCCTGGAAGGGGTTCTGATCCTCGTCATTGTCATTGCCATTGCCACCGCTGGGAGGCCCTATGCGGCGGTGAGGATTTTTGATGGTAGTTTCGGTATTAATGTTGACCACGCTCGGTTCCAGCTGCTTGGCAATGGTAGAGAAAGAATTCGACATCTGGCGCGGCGAAGGCACCTGCAGAGGGGTGGCGTCGGCGGCGGCATTCTTGCTCTCCTGCCCTCGAACGCCGTAGGACACCACTGTGCCGATCAAAATTCCGACGGCCAGGGTTATGAGAATAGTTATAGCGTAGGCCGGGCGACGCGCCGTCAGCCTTGCCCAAAACGAGCGGGCATTCATACGTTGCCTCCAGAAATGGTGCGCAAAATAAGATTATACCTGCCGTTCCCGCCGGCGGGAAAACCACTGCAGTTAAGGAAGCTGGAACTCACTACGCTTTAGACGCAGAAAAGCGGAAATTCGTTATCGAAGCGAGATCCGCCACAATGCCTTTTTTCACGGGATATAACGCGGGAAAATGTAAAGCCTCGACGTCGTCGTGCGAGAAAATTCAATACATCTTGCCCGCCACCACGGCCAGGAATAGCCCACTATAGGCGGCAATCGCCGCTACTATCACCAGCGCCCCAAACGCCAGGACGGTGAGCAAATCAAATACCTGCTGAACACAGCAGCGCACCAGCTTCAGCAATCCGCAAAGTTCCAGAAACATCAATAGCGGAAGTACTAAGGCGGCCACCAAATAGGAGTGCGGCAGCCGCGGAGTAAGAATCAGGAACATCACCGCCGGAACGATGGTCAGGGCGGAAACAATGGCCAGCACGGAGCCGCGAAAAAATAACTTCTCCCGCTCGTCCCAGGTTAATGGCGTAAACCACGTCACTTGCCCTCGAAAACTGTCTTGCCTGCCACTACCGTGCGCAGCACCCGGGTGTGAAGAATTTCCGGCGCCGGCACCCGAGTGATGTCGCGGTCCAGCACCACAAAATCCGCTCCCATGCCGGGCTGCAACATGCCCTTATCGCGTTCCGCAAACTGGGCGTAAGCGGAGCCGGTGGTGTAGGCGGCGATGGCCTGGTCTATGGTCAGCTTCTCTTGCGGAAAATATTCGGCGGTGCCGGCTTCGTTTTTGCGAGTCACGGCAGCATACAAACCGCGGAACGGGGTGATGGGTTCCACCGGATAGTCGGTGCCGAAGGCCAGCCACACGCGGTTTTCCAGGAAGCTTTTCCAGGCATAGGAGTAGCGGGCGCGTTGCGGTCCCAGGCGGGCCAGCGCCCAGTTCATATCGGTCAGCAAATGGTTGGGCTGCATGGAAGCAATCACACCCAGTTCGCGGAAACGGGCGAACTGGCCTGCCTCAAGGACCTGCGCGTGTTCCACGCGCCAGCGGTGGTCCGGGGAGCGCACTGCCTGGGGCTGCCGCTCCTGCAGATAGCGGTCCGCCTCAGCAAATGCCTGCAACGCCATTTCCACCCCGCGGTCTCCAATAGCGTGGAAGCCGACCTGGAAGCCCGCCGCCGCGCGCTCATCTATCATCGCGTTCAGCCTGGTCTGGTCAAGCCGCGGGATGCCGGAATTTTGCGGGTCATCGCTGTAGGGGGCCAGCAGCGCCGCCGTGCGCGAACCCAGCGAGCCATCCATGAAACCCTTGAGCATGGTGGTATGCAGCATGGGGTCGGTCTGCGAGTGATAAGCGCGGTGCTTCTCCAAAATCTCAAGGGAATCCGGGAACGGCAGCCATTCGGATAACCGCAGTGTAAGCTTGCCCTCGTTCTCCAGTTCCTCCGCCACAAGGAAATCGTCCCATCCGGAGTTGTCCTGCGCGGAGGTAATGCCCCACTGAGCTGCATCCTGGAGGGCGATTTGCATGGCCCGCAGATGTTGCGCGGGCGTAGGTGCGGGCTCCTTCGATATGACCAGTTCCATCGCCGGATCTTCGCGCAGGATGCCGGTGGGTTCGCCGGCGGCGTCGCGGTCAATCTTGCCGCCCGGAGGGTCGGGCGTGTTGCGCGTAATGCCCGCTGCGCGCAGAGCGGCGCTGTTGGCCACGGCAATGTGGCCGTCCACCCGCCCGAAAAATGCGGGGTGCTGCCCCGTTACCGCGTCGAGATCCTGGCGGGTGGGCAACTTCTGCGTCGGCCACAGCGTGTGGTCCCAGCCGCGGCCACGAATCCATTCGCCCGGCTGCGCACTCTTCACCCGCTCCGCTATTCGCGCTTGCATCTCCTGCAACGAGCGGGTCCCGGTGAGGTCCACATTCATTTTGCCGAAGCCGGCAGAGGCCAGATGTGTATGAGCATCGTTGAAGCCGGGCATCACGAAGCGCCCGCCCAGATCCTCTACCTGCGTGCGCTTACCCTTGAGCTTTGAGATATCCGCGTCCGAGCCCACTGCCACCACGCGTCCATCGCTCACCGCCATGGCCTGGGCCCGCGGTTTCACTTCGACGTAGGGGGGTGAGAATGCCTGTACCGCTCCGGGGTAGATGTTGCCGTGGAGATAAATGGTTTCCGGCGCGGATTGAGCCTGCGCGGCTATCATGGCTGTTGCCAGAAATGAAACAACAAGCGCCGTCTTCATGCCGCTACTCCGGCCAGGGCCAGGGCGGCCAGCAGAATGCGCTTCAGAGCCACTTCGCGGCCGGCGCAATCGAACCACTCCTGTACGGTGTGCGCGCCGCCGCCCGCGCCACCGCCGCCGATGGCCACTGCCTCGCGGCCCAGTGACAAGGGAATGTTGGCGTCCGTGGAGGCGCGCTGCACCTGCGAAGGATTGCCGAGGTGCGAATCTACGGCGCGAATCACGCGCAGGATGCGGGCATTGGGATCCAGTTCGCCGGCCGGCCGGCTGCCAATCATGGTGGCCTCATAGGTGAGGGCGCCGCTGCGCGCCTTGCCCGCATCCGCCATAAGTGCTTGGTCCAGCGCGGCGCGCAGCGCCAACTCCAGACGATCAATCTCGGCTGATGAGGTGGAGCGCACGTCCACCCGCATGCTGGCCGATTCGGGAATGGAGTTCACGGAAGTCCCGCCGCGGATCACGCCGATGTTGAATGTAGTCTTGGGCACAGCCGCCACCCGCACCTGCACGAAGCGCTCGATGGCGCGAGCCAGCACGATGATGGGATTTGGCGCGCCGAAGTCGCTCCAGGAGTGGCCTCCGGGCCCGCGCACCACCACTTCAAAGCGGCGGCTGCCCAGCGCCTCAGCAACAACAGAATCCGACCCCGCGCCGTCCAGCACCAGCGTGGCGACGATTGCCTCCGACCAGTGCGGGTCGGAGAAAATGTGCCGCATGCCACGCAGGTCGCCTTCTCCTTCTTCTCCCACGTTGCCGATGAAGACCAGCGGGCCCAGGTGGCGGATGCTGGAGGCCTGCAGCGTGGCCGCGGTGGCCAGCAGAGCGGCGACTCCGGCGCCGTTGTCGGAAATGCCGGGACCGTAAAGGCGGCTGCCCTCGCGGCGCGGGCGTAGCACCGTGCCCGCGGGAAAGACGGTGTCAATGTGGGCGGTGATGGCGAGGAAGCGGTTGCTGGGCTCCAGACCGCGCCGGATGGCGAAGACGTTGCCCACTTCGTCCAGGTGAACGTCGTCGAGTTCCAGTTGGCGGAAACGTTCTGCCAGCCAGGCAGCACGCTCGCCTTCGCCGAAGGGAGGTGCCGCAATGCCGGCAAGCTGCATTTGCCATTCCGCAATTTGCGGTTCCTGGGAAAGAAACCAGCGCAAGGCGGACTGCACCTGCGGCAAAGCGGCCAGGCGTGCCACCTCCTGGATGGAAGGCGCAACCTCTGCCGTTTCGGGGCGTGAGCCGGGTGCCATGCGGGCGAAGTAGCCATATTACAACGTCGGGGCGCCTGGCGCGGAGCGCCACCGTCCGCTAATCATCCCTCGAAGGGCAGGCTTTAGCTCCTTTTTTCATACGCAGGCTTTAGCTCCTTTTTTCATACCAAGGATCTCTCCCCCGAAGACGGCGTGCCTGACTCCTGACTACCGACTCCTGACTCCTGGGATTACTCGAATTCCTGCACAGCGGCGGCTTGGGCCTGGCCTACACGGCCGCCTTCAATTCCAGCCCGGAAATAGTTTTCGCCGCGAATGGGAGCACCAGCCATGCGCCGCAACAAGGCGATCTGGCCCACGTGCGTGAGTGCATCAGCGATGGGGCCTTGGAACAATTTCTCGGCAGAGAATCCCAGAGACTTGCCGGTCGCCAGCCGAGTGTCGAACGTCTCCAATGCGCGGTGGAAGCGCGCGACTTCCTGCTCCCACGGCAGCGGCTTGGAATCATGCCACACATGTTTGCCGTCGGCCAGGGCTACGGCCCAGTCCAGCAGGTCGCCGATGTGGGCCAGGATCTCGCCAGGAGTGCGCGTGCCCGGCGCCGCCTGGAAGCGCTGGAAATCGACAGGTGCGCCGCGTACTGCTTTGCCGCCGCGATAGGCCAGCGTGGCTACGGTATGTCGCAGAAGCTGAATGGCGGGATCGGGGGACATGTTGGCACCTCCAGCAAATCCGCAAAAGTGTAACAAAGGAGGAGCATGCTCGCGGGCGAGGCGTCCACGCCCCAAAGGTCGATTTTCACCAGGTACCAGGTACTGGGTACCGCCAACAACTTACAGCAACTCCGCAACGCTCTTCGCCTGCCGTGCCTGCGACTGGGCCACCGCCGGATACGTGACGTGCCCCTGGAAGGTGTTCACGCCTTCGCGGATGGCGTTGTCGGCCTTGACGGCCTTGGTCACGCCCATCTGCGCCAGCTTCATTACATACGGGAAGGTGGCGTTGGTGAGCGCCAGCGTGGAAGTGTGAGGCACGGCCGCCGGCATGTTGGTGACGCAGTAATGGACCACGCCGTCCACCAGGTAGGAAGGATCACTGTGCGTAGTGGGATGAGCGGTCTCGATGCAGCCGCCCTGGTCAATGGCCACGTCCACTATGACTGCGCCCTTCTTCATCTGCGAAACCATCTGCTTGGTGACCAGCTTGGGCGCGGAGGCGCCAGGAATGAGCACCGCGCCAATGACGAGGTCGGCATGCTGCGTTGACTTAGCGATGCTGTAAGAGTTGGACGCCAGGGTATAGACCCGGCCGTTGAAGATGTCATCCAGTTCGCGCAGGCGGTTCAGGTTCAAATCAACCAGGGTAACGATGGCGCCCATACCCAGCGCGATCTTAGCTGCGTTGGTACCCACGATGCCGCCGCCGATGATGCAAACCTGCGCCGGAGGCACGCCCGGCACTCCGCCCAGCAGTACCCCACGTCCGCCACGCTCCTTTTCCAGGTAAGCAGCGCCTACCTGCACCGACATGCGGCCGGCCACTTCCGACATGGGCGTCAGCAGCGGCAGGGAGCCGTGGCCGTCGCGGATGGTTTCGTAAGCAATGCCCGTGACGGTGTGCTTCAGCAATTCGTTAGTCAGGTCGGGAAGGGGAGCAAGGTGTAGATAGGTGAAGAGTGTCAGGTCTTTGCGCAGGTATTTGAACTCGCTGGCAATGGGCTCCTTGACCTTCACCACCATGTCGGCTTTTTGCCAGACCTCGGCGGCGGAGCCGATGAGCTCAGCGCCGGCCTGCTTATAGTCGTTGTCCGACATGGAGGATTCTTGGCCGGCATGCGTTTCCACCAGCACCTTGTGTCCCGCGTCGGTGAGCGCTTTCACGCCCGAGGGCACAATGCCCACGCGCGATTCGTGGTCTTTTACTTCTTTAGGAACGCCGATGATCATGGATGTGCTTTATTCCGGCCGGTCTATCTGCGCCTTCTGCAGCTTGTCCGAATAATCCACGTAAACCGACTTCCACTCGGTATAAAAATCAATGGCGCCCAGCCCGCCTTCGCGATGGCCGTTGCCTGTCTGCTTCACGCCGCCAAAGGGCAGGTGCACCTCGGCGCCAATGGTAGGCGCGTTGATGTAGGTAATTCCCGCTTCCAAATCGCGCATGGCCGCGAACGCCTTGTTGACGTCGCGGGTGTAAATGGCGGAGGAGAGGCCGTACTTGATGTTGTTGGCGATCTCGATGGCATCTTCCAGGTCGTCGGCCGGCAGCAGCGAAACCACCGGGCCGAAAATTTCTTCCTGGGCAATGCGCATCTTGCGGTCCACCTCGCCAAACACGGTCGGCTGCATAAACCAGCCGTGGGTATAGGAACCCGAATCCAGGCGATTGCCGCCGCACAGCATTTTGGCGCCTTCGTTCTTGCCGATCTCCACGTAATCGAGGTCGGTCTTGAGCTGCCCTTCATTGATGGCCGGGCCCATGTCCACCGTCTCATCCAGCCCGTTACCCACTTTGAGCTCCTTGGCGCGCTCCACCAGGCGGCTGGTGAACTCGTCGTAAATGCCCTTCTGCAGGATGATGCGGCTAGTGGCGGTGCAGCGCTGGCCCGTGGTGCCGAAGGCGCCCCACAGCGCACCCTCAATGGCCAGGTCGAGGTTGGCATCGTCGAGCACGATCATGGGATTCTTGCCGCCCAGTTCCAGGGAGCAGCGGACGAAGCTCTTGGCGGCGGCTTCACCCACTATGCGGCCCACATCAGTGGAGCCGGTGAGGGATACTGCGCGCACCTCCGGATTGCTCAGCAGCGGTCCGCCAATGCGCGAGCCAAAACCAGTCACGATGTTGACCACACCTTTCGGCAGGCCGGCATCCGCCAGCGCGCGCACAAAATTGAATACTGATAGGGGAGTATCCTGCGCCGGCTTGATTACGCAGGTATTTCCCGCCACGATGGCCGGGAACAGTTTCCAGGAGGGAATAGCCATGGGGAAGTTCCAGGGCGTGATCATCACGCACACACCCAGGGGCTGGCGCACGGCCATGGCGAACTTGTTGGGCAGCTCCGAAGGCACGGTAGGACCGAACATGCGGCGGCCCTCCCCGGCCATGTAGTAGCCGGTGTCAATGGCTTCCTGCACGTCGCCCCGCGTCTCCTTGATGACCTTGCCCATTTCCCGGGTCATGTCGCGCGAGTACTCTTCTTTGCGTTCGATCAGGATGTCGGTGGCACGGTAGACGATTTCGGCCCGCCGCGGAGCTGGCACCAGGCGCCACTTCCTGAAGGCCCGCTTGGCCGCGTCCACGGCCGCATCCACGTCTTCTTTGCCGGATTTCTGGAAAATGCCGACAGTTTCCCGAGTGTCGGCGGGGTTGCGGTCCTCGAACATGTCCCCGGTGCGGGATTCCACCCATTCGCCGTCTATGAAGTTCTTATAAACCTTGACACTGGAGCTGGTGCCGATGGATGCCGTAAGAGTGTCGGTGGCCATACTGCCTCCCTTTTATTCACGCAAACCACTCATCGTACAAGGCGGCGCTGTGGGGTCGCAAGTGATAGGCGGCACAAGAGGAAGTGATCGGTATTGCCAACGTCCGCGGGCGCAATCTGATAAGAGCCAAAAGCCAAAAGCCGACAGCAAATGGCCGACATCGGCGCGCCATTTACCGGGTACTGTAAGGCCCTTGCGACACTAAGGTAATTAGCGGTACCCCGTCATTTGGCGGTATGGTACTCTCGCTGGAAATCCCTAACTTTCATTAGGCTTAGCCGAATTCGTGGCGCGCGACCGCAATTCGAACATCCACATTGCGTGGAAAACGGTCACCTACCGCAGCGTGGCGGTGGGGATTGCCGTCATTCTATTACTGCTGGGGGCCATCGTTAACCTGGTCTTTCCACAAGCCACCCACGCCGGCCTGCAGGTAGTTAACAACGTACTGGAGAAGGTGGCGGGCAATGCGGGCGAAGGCGACGACGGCGGCGGCCCGGTGGCTCAGCAGGCCCATTTCACCAATTACGATGGCACAGTTCGGGTGAAGAAGGCCAACAGCAATACCTGGGTTGCCGCCGATTACAGCCTGCCTCTCGAGAAGGGCGACGTGGTGCAGACAGGCTCCGAGGGCATGGCCCGCATCGTGTTCAACGACGGCACCAGCTACACCATCAAGCAGGACTCGTTAATCGTTATCGAAGAGAATTCGGCCACTGCCCAACAGACCCAGGTGGCGGTGAACGTAACTACCGGTACCGTGGACTTGGCTACCGCCACTTACAGCCAGGGTTCCAGTTCGCGGGTGATGGTGGCGGGGGCTACCGCCTCGCTGGCTCCGGAATCGGCGGCTATGGTGCATAACGATCCGCGCGCCGACCAGCACGAAATCTTGGTGAAGAAAGGATCCGGCGAGGTCAGCCGCGATGGCCAAGTCGTGCAGTTGACGGATTACGAGAAGGTCAGCTTCCGCTCCGAATCCAAGGCCCTGGTCAAGACCAAAGAAATAGGGCCGCCCACCCTGATCGCGCCCGCCAACATGATGCCGCTTTTCAGTTCCGGCAACAGCAAAACGGTGGAATTCAACTGGACGCCCATGAGCAACGCCGCCACCTATCGGCTGCGCATCTCTAAAAACCCCTACTTCTCGTCCACAGTATATGACCAGCGGGTGAGTGGGACGGACGTGCAGATACAAGGTTTGAGCAACGGCGCCTACTACTGGGCGGTGCAGTCGGTGGACGCCCAGGGCAAGGAATCCATTGAGAGCGAGAAGAATCGCTTCACCATCATCCCCAAGGGGAGCGAGGCCATGAGCATGCGGCTGGAGTTGGATCCGTTCATCCAGCATGGGCACGTGATCGAAGTGCGGGGAAAAACCGAAAACGATGCCCGGGTAATGGTGAATGGCCGGGAAGTGCCATTGATTGCGGGAGATGGCAGCTTCCACTACTTCACCCCGCCGCTGCCCAACGGGGAGAGTGTGATTACCATCACTGCGCAAAATGCCCGGGGAGGAGTAAATACACAGCAGAAGACGGTGGTGATTCAGTAGGTTCGCCGGGGGTGCCGGGACTTTCGTGCCCCGTCACTACACAGCAACTTCACATAAAATCCAGAGTAGCGCATGCTGAGGCGAGTCATGCGCGCGCCGGGCGACCGGCAACATCGCCATCTCCTGTTGCCCCTCGCTGGCGCGAGGGCCCAGGTCCTGAAGAGAGCAACGTATGTCATCATCCAACGGCTTCCACAAGAACGGTTCGTGGTTCAGCAATATCCGCTCCCTGGCCAGCATGTTTTCCAGCGACCTGGCCATTGATCTGGGGACCGCGAACACCCTGGTGTATGCGCGCGGCAAGGGCATCGTGGTCAACGAGCCTTCCATCGTCGCTATCAACAAGAACAGCGGCGAGGTTGAAGCCGTGGGCAAAGAGGCCAAAGAGATGTTGGGACGCACCCCGGGCAACATCGTGGCCATCAAGCCCATGAAGGATGGCGTGATTGCCGACTTCAAAGTCACGGAAAAAATGCTCAACTATTTCATTCAAAAGGCGCACAACCGCAAGATGCTGGTGCATCCCCGCATCGTGATCGGCGTGCCTTCAGAGATTACGCAGGTGGAAAAGCGCGCGGTGATGGACTCCGCTTACCGCGCCAAAGCCAGCGAGGTTCACCTGGTGGAGCAGGCGATGGTGGCAGCCATCGGCGCCGGCCTGCCTATTACCGAACCGAGTGGCAACATGATTGTGGACATCGGCGGCGGCACCACCGATATTGCCGTTATTTCCCTGAGCGGCATCGTCTATTCGCGCTCCGTGCGCATGGCCGGCAACCAGATGGATGAGGCCATCATGAATTACCTGAAGCGCAAGTACAACCTGCTGGTGGGCGAGCGCACCGCCGAGCAGATCAAAATCGAAATTGGCTCCGCCTATCCGCTGGAGAAGCCGTTGACCATGGAGATCAAGGGCCGCAACCTGATCGAAGGCGTGCCCAAGAGCATCACCATTGACGACAGCGAAGTGCGCGAAGCGCTGAGCGAGTGCATTTCCACCATCATGAACGCGATTCGCGTGGCCCTGGAACGCACCCCGCCTGAGCTCTCCGCCGACATCAGCGACCGCGGCATTGTGCTCACCGGCGGCGGCGCGCTGCTCAAGAACCTGGACAAACGCATTCGCGAAGAAACCGGGTTGCCCGTCTCCATCGCCGACGATCCACTGTGCAGCGTGGTGCTGGGCACAGGCAAAATGCTGAGCGATTTCAAGCTGCTGCGCAAAATTTCGATTGAGTAACTTCTTTGCCGCGTATTGAAAACGGATTTCAGGACTGCAGGCGCATGCCAGTTTCCGGTGACTGGGTACTAGGTACTGGGTACCAGGTACTGACAACTGGCCACTGACAACTGACCACTGGCAACTGGACTTGAAGTGGAAAACCTCCTCACCCGTCATCGCAACGTCACCATCCTGGTGGTCGTGCTGTTTGCCGAAGTCGTCGGCCTGGCGGTGCAGGTCAAGCGCACGGCCGATACCGATTCCAGCCGCCTGATCCGGGTCTGGACCGTCACCACCATCAGTCCATTTGAAAAGGCCTTTGTCGCCGCGCAGGAAAGCATCAGCGACACCTGGCACAATTATTTCTATCTGCGTGGCTTGCGCACGCAAAACCGCAAACTGCAGGACGAAATCGAGCAACTGCGCCTACAGCAGGTTCGGCTGGCGGAGGACGCCGGCCAGGCTCGCCGCCTGCAGCGCCTGCTGGGTTTCAAAGAACAGTTCATTGCCCACACGCTGGCGGCGCAGGTTATCGGCTCCAGCGGCAGCGACATGTCGCACGTCGTCTACATTGACAAGGGCGCCGGCGATGGCGTTCTGCAGGATATGCCCGTCATTACCGCCGACGGCGTGGTAGGCAAAATCTTGCGGGTGTTTCCCACCTCCTCCCAGGTCCTGCTCATCAATGATCCTTCCAGCGGTGTGGGCGCCATTCTGGAGAAATCGCGCCTGCAGGGCGTGATCAAGGGCACCGCTAACGGGGAATTGCTGCTGGAGAAGATGATGAGTGATGAGCGTGTCGAGGCGGGCGATCAGTTGCTCACCAGTGGCGGCGACCAGATTTTCCCCAAAGGTTTGCCTATCGGCATGGTGAAAAAGGTGTCTCCCGGGAAGGACGTTTTTCTTAACGTCCAGGTAAAACCGGCAGCGGAGCTCAGCAGACTGGAAGAGGTGCTGGTCATTACTCAGGTGATGCAGCGGCAGCCGACGGCACAGGAAGCGCAAGCTTCGGTGCGGGCAGTGGATATTCTGGCTTCGCGTCTGCCCTCGGTACCCGACCATCCCCGGCTGCCCTCTACGGGCGTGCCGCTTCCTGTGGGAGTAAGTCCGCCGGCCGTCAAGTCTGCGGGCGCGAAGCCCTCGCCAGGGGCCAAATCAGGCCCCCCGGGAGCGGCCACGCAGGCCGGAAGCGCTGCCAAGCCGCATGCAAAATCTGGGCAAACCGCCGAAGTCCAACTCACGGGTGAAGCGGTCAAAGTTTCGCCGAAGCCTAAAGTCGCCAATTCAACGGCCAATACCCCGGCAGGCGCGAGTGGGAGTTCTGCGGGCGTTCCAGCAGCCACAGCCGTGAAGAAGCCGCGGCTCGCCAAGCCAGCAACTGGAGCTGCCGTGCCGGCGGTGGCTACCCCAACTACTCAGAAGGCACCGCCGGCTAAGCCTGAGGTCGGCAGTGGCGCCACGGACAGCGCTACGCCCGCTCCCAAGGCGCAAAAAACACCCGCCGGCGTGGCGCAGAGCCCGCCGACAGTTACCCCGCCCCTGGAGCCGCAGCCGTGAACGTTTCCTACACTTCGCGGGAACAGATTGAGGTTTACCGCTTTAGCCTGCCGGCCGCCATTTTCATCCCCCTGCTGGCTCTTTTTCTGCAGGCCTTTTTGCCTCTGCGGCTGCATTTCTTCGAAATGTTTGATTTACCGCTGTTGGTCACGATTTTCATGGCTGTTTCGCGGCGCAATCCCGCCACCGGCCTGCTTACCGGCAGCGTCATTGGCTTGCTGCAGGACAGCCTGACGCACCAGCCCATCGGCATTTACGGCATCGCTAAGACGGTGGTGGGCTACGGCGCATCCTCGCTGGGCGTAAAACTGGACGTAGAAAACTCTGGCTCGCGCTTTCTGCTGGTCTTTGGCTTTTACCTGGTGCACCAGGTGATCTACCTGATAGTGGCGCGGGGCATGGTCGGCCAGGATCTCGCCTGGCGTTGGGGACACATGGCCTTTGCCGCTTTCTGCAACGCCGCGCTGGCAGTACCGCTGTTTATGGTCCTGGACCACTTCAAGCAGAGAGGGTAAGGACAATTGACAGATAACTAATCAGCTATCAACCAGCAGCTTCAGTCCAGGGGCAAGAGCTGCACGCTGAGAACTGAGAACTCATAACTGATGTTAAACCGCGACGACAGAGTCCCGCAGCTTCGGCTCACGTTCATCCAGTACGTGATCCTGGGGGTATTCCTCACCCTCGCTTTCGGCCTCTGGCGTCTGCAGGTGATGAGCAGCCAGTACTACGGCGAACTGGCACAGCGCAACCGCATCCGCACCGTTCCCATTCTCGCTCCCCGGGGCAAAATTTTTGACCGTGACGGCCGCATCATCGTAGACAACTATCCGTCCTTCACCGCGCTGCTGCTGCGCGACCAGACGCGGGACATTGATGCTGACGTGGACAAGATCGCCGCCGGCCTGCACATGTCGCCGGACGAAGTCCGCGAGCGCATCCGCAAGTTTCGCCACATGCCGCAGTATCAGCCTATCTATCTGAAGGACGACATCACACCCGATGAGCTGGCATTTATTGAAGCGCATCGCACCGAACTACCCGAACTGGAAACCATCATGGCCCATCGCCGCCTTTACCCGCGCCACGGCTTCATGGCCAACCTGATCGGCTACGTGGGCGAGGTCAGCGAGGACATGCTCAATCAGTCCCAGTGGGAGCTGTACAGCGCGGGCGACGTGGTGGGCAAGTCGGGAGTCGAGCAGTACTACAACGACCTGCTCATGGGGAAAAACGGCTCGCGGCGGGTAATCGTCAACAGCCTGGGCAAAGAAGTGAAGCCGCTGGATGAAGTGGCCGCCGTTCCCGGTCAGCCCCTGAAGCTGACGATTGATATTGACCTACAGATTGCGGCCGAGGAGGCGCTCGGCGATCGCAATGGCGCGGTTGTGGCCATGGACCCGCGCACCGGCGAGGTGCTGGCCATGGTTAGCCGGCCCACCTTTGATCCCAATGATTTTGCCGTGCGCATTTCACGAGAAAACTGGACCAAGCTGGTCAGCGACGAAAACCATCCCCTGCTCAACAAGGCCATCCAGGCGCAGCTGGCGCCCGGCTCGGTGTTCAAGATAATTATGGCGACGGCCGGTTTGCAGGAAGGTATTGCCCAGGACATGAAAGTCAACTGCCAGGGCGGCGCTGTCTTCTATGGACGCTATTTCAAGTGCTGGGTAACCGCTGAGCACCGCGTGCACGGCGAAGTAAATATCAGCAAAGCCATTTACCAGTCCTGCGACGTTTTCTTTTATACTCTGGCCCAGAAGCTGGGAATTGAGCGTATCGCCAAGTGGGCCACCGCTTTCGGTCTGGGTCAAAAGACCGGCATTGACCTGCCCCAGGAGTCCTCCGGGGTCATGCCGTCGGAGGAGTGGAAGATCAAGAACTTCCACCAGAAGTGGTTTCCCGGTGAAACCGTTTCAGTGGGCATCGGCCAGGGCGCAGTGGCGGTAACGCCCATCCAGTTGGCCCGCGCCATCGGCGCCATCGCCAGCGATGGCGTGCTGCGCCGACCGCATATCGCCTTCCCCGACCAATTGCCCCCCTATTACCGCCAGATCATGGATTACAACCAGGAAAGTCGAGTGCCCATTGCTGAAAAGAACTGGGAGATCATCACCGACGCCATGGCCAATGTGCCTACACCCATCGGCACCGCCGGCAGCGCTCACCTGGAAGGAATTGATTTCGCTGGTAAGACTGGCAGCGCCCAGACCATGAGCAACGCCCTGGCAGAGCGCATGGGCCATGCTCACTCCATGAAGGACAATGCCTGGTTTGTGGGTGTTACACCGCGGCGCAATCCCACCCTGGTAGTGGCGGTGCTGTTTGAAGGCGGCGAGCATGGCCAGTTCGCCGGCCGCATTGCCGCCCAGGTGGTCAAAGCCTACGTGGAGAAGCAGCGGCGGTTACCCGTCAAGGTGGCCGGTATCGACTCCGGGCGGGTGGAAGTTGCCGGGGTATGGAACGATCCCCACGGCGACGACATGAGCGACCTGCAGGGCGGGCGCTTCTATGTGAATGTGCCGCTTGCCGCTCTGAAACCGGCAAAATTTCAAGTTTTGAGTTTCAAGTTTCAGCGCGAGGGCAGGAACTGACAACTGACCACTAAGAACTGACAAGTGGTTTTATGGCACGCAACGTCTCATACCGCGATTTTGACTGGCTGCTGTTCGCCTTCGTGCTCCTCATTTGTGGCCTGGGAGTGCTGGAGATTTACAGCGCCACCTACAACACCAAGTTCGCGGGCGTGCATATCAAGCAGATGTATTGGATAGCAACCGGCATCTTCGCAATGTTCTTGATCAGCGTGGTTGACTACCAGTTGCTGCTGGAAAACGTGCACTGGATGTATCTGGTTTCCATTGGTTCGCTGTTGAGCGTGCTCGCCTTTGGGCAGCGATACTTGGGAGCCAAACGCTGGATCAAATTTCCCGGTGGGCAGCATTTCCAGCCTTCGGAGTGGGTCAAGCTTATTCTCATCCTGGCGGTGGCCAAGTACTTCGCCGACGCGCGGCGCAGCGAACTGTCTTTCTTGGACATGGTCAAGGCTGGATTACTGGTTGGCGTGCCCATGCTGATGGTCCTGGCGCAACCTGACCTTGGCACTGCGCTCACTTATATGCCCATCGCCTTGATGGGGATCTACCTGGGTGGGCTGCAGGCCAAACACGCCGGAATTATCGTGCTGGTCGCTGCGATGGCCATGCCGGCGGCCTGGCACGTCCTGAAACCCTATCAGCGCGACCGACTGACCAGCTTCATGCAGCCAGAGGCTGACCGCCAGGGGTCGGGCTACCAGGTCATTCAGTCGAAAATAGCGGTAGGAGCCGGGGGCCTCTGGGGCCGGGGCTTCGCCAAGGGCACCCAGACTCACGGCATGTTTCTGCCCGTCCCTCAGACCGACTTCATCTTTGCCGCTTTTGCCGAGGAACATGGTTTTGTGGGCGCAGTGGGGGTACTGCTGTTATACTTCATGGTGTTGATGCGCTTGATTCAGAACGCGCAAACGGCGCCCGACCGCGCCGGCACGTTTGTGATCATGGGTGTGGTGGCGGTGTTAACCTTCCATATCCTCATCAACATAGGGATGGTGGTCGGCTTTATGCCGGTCACCGGTATACCCTTGCCGCTGATGAGCTACGGCGGATCGTCGGTACTATTTACGTTTCTGGCGCTGGGTATCGTGATGAATATTCGCATGCGCCGGTTTGTAAATTAGAGTGCATTGGCAGCAGGGGTTTAAGGGCTACGCCGTGGGGCGTGGCGGGTTTTCAAGATTTGCCAAATTACGAGCGCCCTCGCGTTAAAAGGGCACTTTGCCGGCCGCAACAGAGGCCGGACAGGATTGCAGCGGAAAGCATCGGGCGGGTAACGGCCCCCTCCCTTTGGCAGTTACTGGCCTCGGGGCCAGTCGGAGAGAGCGGTCACAAACCCGGTGTCAACGAGTGCTATAGGTGCAAAACTTTCTGAGCTCAAGACAAGACTGCAGTGCGCGGGCAATTTCCCCGGGCCTGGTTGTCCTCTGTTCCTAGCTGCCTATATCGCCAATCCTTCCTTCTCTGTCCAGGCGCCGGAAAAGTGTGCTTCCTGCGGGAAGCACATCCGGAGTCAACATGACAAAAGAATTATTCGTCTCCAGCACCCCGCATGAAACCAAGGTAGGGATCGTAGAAGACGACCAGCTAGCAGAAGTTTATTTCGAACGCGAAAACGAGTACACCCTCGCCGGGTCCATTTACAAAGGCCGTGTCACTCGGGTGCTTCCCGGCATGCAATCGGCTTTTGTGGACATCGGGCTGGAACGGGACGCCTTCCTTTACGTTTCCGATTTCTTCGAATTGCAGGATGAGGAGGGGGAATTCCAGGAGATCACGGTGCCCCGGCAGCAGTTTGAACCGCCGGTAGTCGCCGAAAGCCAGCCGGCAGAGGCTCCGCTGGAGCCGCTGCCCGGCCCCGAAGGGCAGCCATCGGTGGCGGAAGCCAGCGCCGAAATTACTGGCCCTGGTGTCGGCCATGAAGATTCAGCTCGCGACAATGATCAGGGGGGCAGAGGCTGGCGCAATCGCCGCCGGCGCCGTGGACGCCGTGGCCGCGGCCTGCCCGAATCCAAGTTTGCCCGGGGAGGAGAGTCCCATGGGCCTTCGCCTGCCGAACCCGCGCGCGAAAGCCGCGAGCCGCGCGAATCCCGCCAACCGGCCTATGAGCCCATCATTCTGCCGGGCGAGTCCATCTCCAAGTACCAGAATCGGGTTCGTCCGCCGCAGCCGGAAGCAGAAGCCCACCCACAGGTCAGCGAGACAGCGCCTTTTGGCGAAGCTGGCAGTGCCGTGGAGGAGCACGCGCATCCCGAAGAGGAGCGCCACGAACAGGAGGAACGGGACGAAAAGCGCTTGGAGCAGATGAACGTGGCGGCGGTGTTTGGCGGTGATGAGGTAGATCAGGCTCCTGAACACCCCGCCTTCGCACCCCACCGTGACCCAGAAGCGCACGCCGAAGCAGAGGAGCGGCACACGCAGGATCGACACTCAGAAGACGCCCGGTCCTTCCAACAGCAAGAACCTGAGGCCGAGTCTTCCCACCTGGCACACACCCTGGAGGAAGAGGAGATTGAGGACGAGGAGAGCGACCTGCCCTCCTTTGCCGAGGAGCTCGAAGATACAGATTACGAGGAACTGGAAGAGGAGACCCACGAAGCGGGTGGCCTGCACGAACCCGAGCACAACCATATAGGCAACGGGGCAGAGCTAACCGAAGCGGTGGAGGAGACGGACGCCGAGCGCGCGGCTTTCGCGGAGGAGTTTGTCGAGGAAGGGCATGAGGAAGCCGGGCACATCGAGACCAGCGAAACCGAAATGGCGGCCGAACCGCATCCGCACCAGGGCGAGATGGAAGCGCGCGCCGAAGTGCGGGCGCCCGCCGGAACCGCCGGTTACCAGCAGCGCGCCGAGCGTCCTGCCTGGAGCGAGCGCAGGGGCGGACGCCGCATGGGCCGCCGTTTCCGCCGCCGTGAGCCGCAGCGTGCTCTGCCTGCCATCACCGACCTGCTCAAGGAAGGCCAGGAAATTCTGGTGCAGATTGCCAAGGAACCCATCGGCAAGAAGGGCGCTCGCATCACCAGCCACATTGCCCTGCCCGGCCGCTTCCTGGTTTACATGCCCACGGTTAATCACATCGGCGTTTCCCGCAAGATCGCTTCCGAAGAAGAGCGGCAGCGCCTGAAGCGCATTGTGCTCAGCGAGCGCGAAAACGGCCATGGCGGCTTCATCGTCCGCACCGCCGCTTCCGCCGCCGATGAGAACGAGCTGCGGGCCGATATCCGCTTCCTCAAAAACCTGTGGAACGAAATCAAGCAACGCGCCGAGAGCAGCAAGTCGCCGGCGCTTATCTATCACGATCTCAACCTGGTGGAACGCATTCTGCGCGACCAGGTGACGCAGGACTTCTCCCAGATCTGGGTGGATAGCGACCAGGAGTATGAGCGTATCGTGCGCTTCGTCGGCCGCTTCCAGCCTGCGCTGGCCAAGCGCGTCAAGCTCTATACCAAGAGCACGCCGCTTTTCGAACAGTTCAACATTCAGGACGAGATCAACAAGGCACTCAAATCCAAGGTATGGTTGAAAAGCGGCGGCTACATTGTGATTAACCAGACGGAAGCGCTGGTGGCCATTGACATCAACACAGGCAAGTACGTGGGCAAGACCACGCGCCTGGAAGACACCATCGTCAAGACCAATGTGGACGCCATCAAGGAAATTGTGCGCCAGATCCGACTGCGCGACCTGGGCGGCATCATCGTGATTGATTTCATTGACATGGATGAGCGGCGCAACCGGCAGAAAGTCATGCAGGCGCTGGAGGAAGCGTTGCGCTCTGACCGTGCTCCCTCCAAGGTGCTGCAGTTCAATGATTTCGGGCTGGTGGCCATCACTCGCAAACGGGTGAAGCAATCCATGGAGCGCACCCTGGGCTCGCCCTGCCCCTACTGCACCGGCACCGGCTTTGTGAAGTCGGTGACCACGGTCTGCAATGAGATCTACACGGAGATGCGCAAAATCGCCAAGCAACTGGAGCGGCAGGACGTGATGCTGCGCGTCAATCCCGAGGTGGGCAAGGCGCTTAAGGTCAATAACGGCCGATGGCTGAGCGAACTGGAGGAACTGACCGGGCGTAGCGTGATCGTGAAGACCGACCCTACGTTGCATCAGGAGCAGTTCGACATAGATTAGGACAATTTCGAATCCCGGTGATTTGGAGCCGCAACTTCGGTTGCGGCTTTTTTATGCTGCTCGATGACCTTTTTCTGCTGAAGAAAGGGGAAAAGCTCTAAGATGTCCGCACATTCACTCGGCTGAACACACGAATTACTCAGCGGACCATTCGCTGGCGAATGGTTCGGCGGAATCGCAGAACCCCGCAGCGGTTTCGCTCAGCGCAATTGTCCCAAGGAGTTCTCACATTTTCGTGACGTTACGCGCGGCAGAAATTCCTTTGCACGGTTCGCTACATGTACAAGGGCGGTCTTTCGACTCGGGCATGCGCCCTCGCTCAAGATGACAGTGAGATGAAACGTATTCAAGACAGGTCATGCGGAACGGGGCGTTCTGTTTTTACGTTCCCGTTGTACGCGCTTCGCTAGCAGAGTCTTGGCTCTTTCCAACTCGGCCCGGCGCTTCGCGCTGAGGCCGCGCCCGCCGCGGTTGATGAAATAGGTTAGCATGCGCATGCCCGATCCTGGGCCTTTAGGTGAAACTTTCTTCGAGGCCAGAGTCCTGGCGATGGTGGAGGCGCTGCGGGTGAATAATCCCCCGGGCGGGTGGGTAGAGTCCGTCTTGACCTTCGCTACCCATCGTTTGCGGCTTCGTTTTTTGTTTTGCTGTGTCATAAGCATCTCGCCGGCTGAAATTCAGAACAGCTCGCGCCTCAACCGTTACCTGTCTAGATTCCGCGGGCTGCAATCGGTTTGCACCACAACTGCACCTGCTCCGAGAAGCGCTGTCATCTCCGTGCTCCCGAAGCGCATCCAGGTAAGAAAGCGGATACCCGATGAACTTCGACTGGAGGAGATCTCATGCCGGAGAAAGACACCATTGAACGCGCTCACGAAGACGAACGCGAAGGCAAGGCGCCCAGCACGCAGGCAGGTGAATTTGTGCGGGAAGAAATGCACCACATCCGGGAGGGGAAGCACGGAGCCCGCTCGCCGCAGCAGGCGATCGCCATTGGGCTATCCAAGGCGCGACGCTCCGGGGTAAAGCTCGCCGCTCCCCGTCGTGGCAAGAGCAGCGCGCGGACCAGGAAGCAGGCGCAACGAGACTTGCGCAAAGGCAGAACGTCGCGCCGCCGTAAGCCCTCGCCCCGGCGCTCGCGAGCGGTTTCGCGAGCACTCAAACGCGAGGGCCGCAAATCAGCTTCGCGGCGGGCGCTGGCCAGTCAGGCGCGCCGCACGGCGCGGACCCGCGGCCGCGGCTCGCGTCGCCAGGCCGCCCGCAAAGCAGTCGGCACCAAAGGTCGCCGCGGTTTGAAACTGGCGGCCCGCAGGGCGGCCAGAACCCGCCAGAGCCATCGCAAGGCCGCTTGAATCGGGGGCTGGCAGCAGCTCCCGTTGCCCAAGCGGTTTGGGAAGCACGCTAACCCTATGGCACCTTTGTGCTATCGGCGAACCAACGCTGTACATTCGGCAACGGTACGCCTCGTACTGCGGACACACCGACGGACCATCACCTAGGTAATGGGGTCTTCCGCTCGATTCTGAACCGCGCTTGTAAATACCACAGTATATTGTGTCGTTAATGTTGTACTACGCTCGTTAATGTAGTGTGGTTGAAGATACAGCTCCGGCATTTTCCGGCGAAACCGGTAACTGGCCGGGCAAAACCCGAACAGTAACCTTGACACTTCTGGCGTAGCGGTTGAAATAGACGCAGCAACACACGAAACAACTCCCCCTAAAGTTCAACAAGAGGGCTGTTTCCTCTTGTCCGTTTTTGGCCGGCTCCGCCGGAGTGTAGGCGAAGCAGGAGGGCACTGCTGTGAACGAAGGTCAAAACCACATGGCTGACGCCCCTGAGGTCATGAATATTCGCCAGGCTTCGCGGTACCTGGGAGTAAGCGCAGACACGCTCTACAAGTACGTGTACGAAGAAAAAATTCCCGCTTTCAAGCTGGGGAACCGCTGGAAGTTCAAGAAAACCATCCTCGATGCCTGGATGGAGCGGAAGAGCACCCAGGGCGAAGGGCGGGGCCGGAAAAAAATCAAGGCGCACGCGGCAGGAGCGCAACTGTAAAGGCGGGGAGCATGTTTGGGAAACAATCCATAGTCGGCCTGGACGTAGGCTCCAGCAGCATCAAGGCGGTGGAACTGAAGCGCGGGCGCAAGGGCATTGAAGTGGCCCACGTCGGCCTGGAAGCCCTGCCCGCCGATATCGTGGTGGATTCCATGATCGTGGATAGCGGCACAGTGTCCAGCGCCATTTCCAAGCTGTTCACGGAAAATGAAATCAAGTCGCGGGCGGTGGCCACCTCGGTGAGCGGCCACTCGGTGATCGTGAAGAAGATCCCCCTGCCCATGATGAGCGACCAGGAACTGGCGGAGACCATCCAGAAGGAAGCCGCGCAGGCCATTCCCTTCGACATCGCCGACGTCAGCATTGACTACCAGATTCTCTCCGAGGATCCCTCCAGCCCCACCATGGACGTGCTGCTGGTGGCAGTGAAGAAAGACAAGATTCTCAACTACACCAATGTGCTCTCCATGGCGGGAAAGTCGCCGGCCATCGTGGACATTGACGCCTTCGCGCTGCAGAACTGCTACGAGTACAACTACGAGCCTGCGCCCAATTCCACCGTGGCCCTGCTCAACCTGGGCGCCAGCGTGATGAATATCAACATCGTCAAGGGCACGGTGCCGCTGTTTACCCGCGACGTCAGCGTGGGCGGGCACCAGTACACCGACTCGCTGCAGAAGGAACTCGACCTCAGCTTTGATGACGCGGAAGCGCTCAAGCTGGGCAAAAAAGTGGGCACGGTGAGCGAAGATGCCAAGCTGCCCATCCTGCAACAAGTGACGGAAATCATCGTGCTGGAGATCCAGAAAACGTTCGACTTCTTCCGCGCCACAGCGGCGGGTGAGCACATCGAGAAGATTTATCTGGCCGGAGGCTCCTGCAAAGTCCCGGGGCTGATCGAGTCCCTGCGGCAGGAGTTTTCGCTTCCCGTGGAGGAACTGAACCCCTTTCAGAAGGTTCTTCCGCCAATGGGTCCGGGTATGGAGCTGGTGGAACAGAATGCCGGGCAGCTGGCGGTGGCGGTAGGCTTGGCCCTGAGGAGTTTTGACGACCTATGATCCGCATTAACCTGCTGGGTGTTCCTAAATCGAAAGGCAAGCGCGGTCCCAGCCTGGCGGCGGTAGTTCCCGGCGCCGGCGTGAGCATGGTGATGAAGGTGCTGCTGGTATTCGCGCTGGCGGCGGCCATGAACTTCGGCTATTGGTACCACCTGAACGCGGAGAAGGCGCGCTTGGCCACGCAGCTGGTGCAGGCGGAGCGCAAGAACCGCGAGCTCTCCGAGGTCAAGGCCAAGTACCTGGAGCGCGAAAAGCAGATGCAGCAGTATAAGCGCCGGGTGGATGTAATCGACGAGTTGCGCTCGCAGCAGTTCGGCCCGGTGAAGCTCATGGCCACCTTGGGCGGCACGGTAGACAACACCGAGGCAGTGTGGCTGAGCGTGGTGCGGGACCAGGGCAGCAGCATTGACATTGAGGGTCGAGCGCTGAGCGAGAACGCGGTGGCCAACCTGATCACCAACCTGCAAAAAACAGGCTATTTCAAGACCGTGGAGATGAAGGAAAGCTATCAGGACGAGCAGGTGAAGAATATGCAAGCCTTCGTTTTCACCATCACTTGCCAAAAGGCGAAGAGCTAAAAGGCGCGATTATGGCGAACCTGACTGACTTGCCGGAAGCAAAACAGTGGGCGGTGATTGCCGGGATGGCGGTACTGCTCACCCTGGCCGCTTACTTTGGCGTGTTCCGCAGCATGAGCACCGCCAACGACGAGGAAGCCCAGAAGCTGGCGACCAAGAATTCGGAGAACGCCGAACTGGAGCGCTACCGTCCCAAGCTGGTGCAGATTGAGCAGCAGATCGAAAACCTCAAGCTGCAGCTCGCTATCCAGCAGCGCATCGTGCCCGATGAAAAGCAGGCCGACAAGTTTATGCGCATGATGCAGGGTGAAGCGGAGAAGTCGGGCGTGGAGATCCGCCGCTATACTGCGAACCCCACCAGCACCCGCGAGTTCTACACCGAAGTGCCCTTTGAGATGGAACTGGACGGGCCTTATTACTCGGTTCTCAACTTCTTTGACCGCGTCGCGCACTTGGAACGCATTATCAACATTTCCAACTTGCAGATGGCTTCCGTGGGCAAGCCCAGCGATGCCAAGGCAAAGCATACGTACCAGTACGCGCCGGGCGAGAGCGTGGTTGCCACCTGTTTGGCCACCACCTTCTTCAGCCACGATCAGCAAGTTGCGCCCAGCAAGCCCGGGGCTAGGCCGGGGGCGCGCCAGTAGGAGCGGATATGAAGCGAACAGCAATCACGGCGATAGTGCTGCTAGGGGCGGCCGCGGTCTGGGCGCAGTCGCCGCAAATTATTCAGAATGCCCGGAACAACGTGAAGGCGGCGCAGAAGACCTGGAACGCGCAGCAAGGCGTGGTTAACTCGGCGGCTCCGAGCGCGGCCAGCCAGGCTGGCCCGTCGGCGGCTTCCGTACCCGATGCCAACAAGCTGTTGCCCAAGGACGCGGTGGGCACGGCCGCGGGCGAAGAGCACATGGTGGAATCCGCCAAGCGCGACGTCAACCGGCGAGACCCGTTTCTCAGCCCGGTGGTAACCCGCATGGGCGGACCCGGCGCCGGCTGCAGCGGGGGCAAGCGGTGTCTAGCGGCTGATTCCATCAGCCTGCGCGGCATTGTCCGCTCCCATGATGGCATGATCGCGGTGGTAGTCAACGCTGCCAACAAGGCTTATTTCCTGCGGGAGAACGACCCGATTTTCAACGGCTTTGTGGCCCGCATTACCGATGACTCCATGGTGCTGCGGGAGACCGTGCAGGATGTGCTGGGCCGCAAAAGCACCCGTGATGTGGTGAAGAAACTTTTTGTGCCGGCAGTGTAAACAGCCGGAGAAAGCGGGCGGGAGATCTGCCCGCCAAAAAACGAATTGCACTGCACGCGCCACCCGACAGCCGCCGCTGGCAGGTGGATGGCTAAGCCGGGCGCGGGCGTGAGGGAGACGCAAATGAGGCGAATGCAATTGCTGGCAATCATTCCCCTGCTGATGTTGTCGCTGGCCGAGGCCCAGACTTCGGCGCCGCAGACGCCCGCGACGGCAGCGGAGCACCCACTCATCCAAAAGGTGGACGTGCTCAAGGGCGGGGACGGAATCAGCGTCGAGATTACGGGCAGCGCTCAGCTGACGGCTACCGCCATGATGGTCCCCAACCCGGACCGCGTGGTGGTGGATTTACCCGGCGGAGTGGTGCCCCACTTCCGGCACATTGCTATTGGCGCTGAGGGTGTCAAGGCGGTCCGCCTGGGGCAGAAGAGCGCCAATCCGCCTGTGGCTCGCCTGGTAGTCGACCTGGCGGCTGCGCGCGACTATCAGCTCGTTCGCGCCGGCAACCGGGTTGTCCTCAAGCTGCGTCCGGCGGGCGCCATGCTGTCGCGGGCCGCCAGCGTGCGCAAGCCTGCGGTTGTACCTGCCGTCCAGCCTGTCCGGGCTGCCGTAACGGCTTCCGCAACACCTGCTCCGCAGCCAGCCCCGGCGAATTCTGAGGCGAAGAATTTTGTGCTGATCGAACCGAAATACAGTTCGCGTCCGGCCGAGAACAGTATCCAGCCGCCGCAGCGCGCCCTGCAGGCCGCCGCTACCATGGCGTCCAGCTTACCCAACAGCCTTCTCCTGCCGCGCGAAAGCGCTTCTATGGATTCTTCAGCGCAGAATCAGCCCAGCCAGCCGGCTGCTTCTCCGGCCTCTGCGGCTCCCACAGCCGCACCTGCCGCTCAGGCTCCGGCCGCAGTAGCTATCAAACCGGCGGAAAATCTGGCCGCTGAGCAGCAGCAGCAGTTCGCCAAGGGGATACAGCCATCAGGCAAGGCTCACTACACCGGCGAGCCCATCTCGGTGAACCTGAAGGATGTGGACCTGAAAGATTTCTTTCGCCTCATCCATGAGATCAGCGGCCTGAACATCGTCCTTGATCCCGAAGTGCACGGTTCGCTCACCATTGTGCTCGACGATGTGCCCTGGGACCAGGCGCTGGATATCGTGCTGAAGAACAACGGCCTCGATCGCCAGCTTGAGGGCAACGTTCTGCGCATTGCCACTATTGAAACCCTGCGCAAAGAAGCGGAAGCCCGCCGGGCGCAAATTGAAGCCGAAGCACTGGCCGTGGACAAGTTGACCGTAACCCGCTATCTCAGCTATGCGCACTCTAAGGACGTAGTGCCCACCTTGAAAAAGCTGCTGAGCTCGCGCGGCGACATTATTTCCGATGACCGCACCAATGCTGTCATCATCCAAGACATTCCCAGCGTGATCCCGCAGGTTGACCGTCTGATCACGCAACTAGACCGCAAAACGCAGGAAGTGGAGATCGAAGCCCGCGTGGTGGCCGCCACCCGCACCTTCGCCCGCGACTTGGGCACGCAGTTCGCTTTTGGATGGGGCAATAGCGCAACCGCTGCGGGCGGCACTGGGGCCATTGGATCAACCCCCAGCCAGGTTGGCTATCTGGCTCCGCCGCCCTACTTCACCATTCCCGGCGTGCCTTTGCCAACAGGCACGCCCAAAGCGACCCCGGCCGCCATTCCTTTGTTCTCCAATCTCGCTTCGACCAGCCCGACCAGCGGCTTTGGAATCACGAACATCGGCTCCAACTATCGTCTCGATTTCGTGCTTACGATGGCGGAGTCGCGCGGCTTGCTGAAGATCTTGTCCCGCCCGCGCGTGGTAACGCAGAACAATATCCAGGCGGTGGTGCGGCAGGGCTTCCGCATTCCCATTGTGACCCAGGCGCAATTGGGCGGCCCACCGACCACCAGTTACGTGGACGCGTTCCTGCGCCTGACGGTTACGCCGCAGATCACGGCGGAAAACACCATCTTCCTGAACGTGGACGTGGAAAACACCACTCCCGACTTCAGCCGTACGGTGCAGGGAAACCCCACCCTGATCACACAGCAGGCGACCACGCAGGTACTGGTCACCGATGGCGGCACGGTGGTGATTGGCGGCGTCATCCAGACCCAGAACTCGCTCAACGTGCAGCAAGTGCCCTTGCTGGGCAACATCCCGGTATTTGGCAATCTGTTCAAGCACACTACTGTCGCCACTTCCACGCAGGAGCTGATCTTCTTCATTACGCCGAAGATCATGCAGACCTAGCCGCGAACCAGAACGCTAACCAAAGGCCCTCGGCGACGAGGGCCTTTGTTTTGCCTGCCACAGCCGCCAACGATGCGTCGATAATGTATCTTGAACTCCAGGCAGCTTTGCCTTGCACGTTAACTTGCCCCGCATGGATTACCGAATTCGCCAGTGCCGGTTATTGCAGTCAGGTGAAGGCTCGAAGTGCGATATTTTCCTGACCAGCCACCTCCCCAACGTGCGCTATCTGTGCGGCTTTACCGGAAGCAGTGCGGCGCTGGCACTTACGCCTTCTGGCTCGGTACTTTTTACCGACGGCCGCTACGCCGAGCAAGCCCGGACGGAAGTGGTTGCTGCGCGTGTGGCAATTGTTCGCAAATCCGCCCTGGCTGCGGCGGCGGAGTGGGTGCGGACGC
Organism: Terriglobales bacterium; assembly: GCA_035252015.1. Lineage (GTDB taxonomy): Bacteria > Acidobacteriota > Terriglobia > Terriglobales > Acidobacteriaceae > JAICWP01. Next base: position 10,698 of record DATFDP010000116.1, on the reverse strand, counting down.
AGGCCCGCCGAAGAAAGCTGGTGATGGTCATTGAAGGCGACCATCTCACGGTTGCGGCGCGAGTCCTGCTGATGCGCACGCTTTCTTCCCACGCGCGCCTGCACCATACCGTGGGCACAGTGGAGCGCCTGCGCATGGTGAAGGACCAGGAGGAACTGGCGCAAATCCGGGCGGCGGCGAAACTGGGAGCCTCGCTTTTCGAGATAGCGCTGCGAAAGGTTCGTCCCGGCGTCACCGAGGTAGCCCTGGCCGCGGAAATGGAGTACGCAGCACGCCGGAAGGGAGCGGAAGGCATGTCGTTTCCCACCATCGTGGCTGCCGGCCCGCGTTCCGCTTTGCCGCACGCGCATCCCTCCACCAGCCAAGTTCCCCGCAACGGATTCGTGCTCTTCGACTTCGGTGTTATACTCGCTGGTTATTGTTCGGACATGACCCGCACTGTATGCGTGGGTCGTCCGACAGCGGAGGCTCGCCGCCTTTATCAGGCAGTCTTGGAAGCGCAGCTGGCGGCCATCGCAGCAGTTCGGCCTGGAGTTGCAGTTGGCGAAGTGGACCGAGCAGCCCGTAGCATGCTGCGCGGTGCCGGGTTGGCGCGCTACTTTACTCATTCCACAGGTCATGGCGTGGGCTTGGACATTCACGAAGCTCCCCGCGTGGCCGCTGGACAGCAGGAGCGCTTGCAGCCGGGCATGGTGATTACGGTGGAGCCGGGCGTTTACCTGGCCAAGCGGGGCGGAGTGCGGATCGAGGACATGGTAGTTGTGACCGGCTCCGGTTGCGAGGTGCTCACCTCCACGAGCAAAGAACTGATCGTGCTGTAGTAAGGGCGGATTCGCAGGCGGTCCCCGCAAGCAACCCGCCGCAGATAGTGCCGGCCGCCGGCTCCTGAGGCGGCAGGAAAACGTAGCCCCTCCACCAGATCATGAATCAAAAAGAGCTCAAAGAACTCATCGAGTTCTTAATCGACAAAGACGTCACCGAGTTTGAGCTGGAGCGCGGCGACGTCAAAGTTCGCATCAAGCGTGGCGCGGCAATCGCCTCCGGGCGCGATGTACACTATGTGACTGTACCTTCCATGGCGCCACCCGCGACGATCGAGCAGCGGGCGGCTTCTCCGGCCTCGGCTTCGGCGCCAAGCCCCGCTTCATCGCCAGCTGCCGCTGAGGCCGCCAAAGAGGAAGGGCTGCATATCATCACGTCGCCCATCGTGGGCACGTTCTACGAGGCCCCCTCGCCGGGTTCGCCGCCCTTTGTCAAACCCGGGGACGCGGTGGAAATGGGCCAAGTATTATGCATCATCGAGGCAATGAAGCTGATGAACGAAATTGAATGCGATGTCGCCGGCGAGGTCGTCAGGAGAGTGGTCAACAACGGCCAGCCGGTGGAGTACGGCCAGCCCCTGTTTGAAGTGCGCCCGCGCAAATAGCTGCACTCATAATGTTCAAGAAGATCCTGGTTGCCAATCGCGGTGAAATTGCCCTGCGGGTAATTTGCGCCTGCAAGGAACTGGGAATCAAGGCTGTGGCCATCTACAGCGAGGCTGACCGCCACTCGCTGCCCGTGCGCTTTGCCGATGAGGCCATCTGCATTGGCCCGCCGCAGCTCGCGCAAAGCTATCTCAATATCCCGGCGGTAATCAGCGCCGCGGAAATCGCGAACGTGGACGCCATCCATCCCGGCTACGGGCTGTTGGCGGAAAATGCCAATTTCGCCGAAGTCTGCGAAACCTGCCACATCAAGTTCATCGGGCCGCCCCCGGAAATTACCCGTCTGATGGGCGAGAAGGAGAAAGCGCGCGCGGCCATGAAGGCGGCTGGCGTACCCATCCTGCCCGGTTCCGAAGGGGTAATCAGCTCGGAGGGTGAGGCCCAGGAGTGGGCGCGACAAATCGGCTATCCCGTCATCGTGAAGGCCTCGGCCGGCGGGGGCGGGCGCGGTATGCGCATCATCCGCAGCGACGAGGAACTGCCCAACCTGTTTCGCGCCGCGCAATCGGAGGCGGCCGCCGCTTTCGGCAACGGTGACCTCTACCTGGAAAAATTCCTGGAGCGGCCCCGTCATATTGAGTTCCAGGTGCTGGGAGATTCTTACGGCAAAGTGATCAGCCTGGGCGAGCGCGAATGCAGCATACAGCGCCGCCATCAGAAGTTGCTCGAGGAGTCGCCGTCCACCCAGATGACGCCCGAACTGCGCGAGCGCATCGGCTCCATGCTGGGCGCAACGCTTTCGAAGATCGGCTACGTCAACGCCGGCACGGTCGAATTCCTCATGGATGAGGATCGCACCCTGTATTTCATCGAGATGAACACCCGCGTCCAGGTGGAGCACCCGGTCACCGAAATGGTCACGGATGTGGATCTGGTGAAGAGCCAGATCCTGCTGGCCGTTGGCGGGCGCATGGAGGAGGTGCTGCAAGGCAAGGTGCTGACCCGCGGCCACGCCATCGAGTGCCGCATCAACGCTGAGCACCCGGAAAAATTCACTCCATCCGCGGGGAAAATTACAGCCTTTCATCCTCCCGGCGGCACGGGCGTCCGCGTGGATACGGCCGCTTATGCCGAGGGCGTGATTCCGCCCTATTACGATTCGCTCATTGCCAAGCTGATCGTGCGCGGCAAAGACCGTCCGGAAGCTATTTCGCGCATGGCGCGCGCGCTGGAGATGTTCATTGTGGAGGGCATCTACACCACCATCCCGCTGCACCGCCGCCTGCTGGCCGATACCGACTTCCGCGCCGGCCGCTTCGATACGAACTTCCTGGGCCGCTTTTTGAGTGCTGGCAAGCAGGAGCACCAGAACGGAAGTCCTGGGTAAGCTCCAGAGGGGCGGTACGTCTCAAAGCCGACGTTCATTGCCCATTCAGGCATTACACAGAATGGAAACAGCCAGCGACCTCGGTAACCTTTGTCCTTCACTCCTGGCAGCGCACAATTCCTCTGGCCGAGCATCGCCCTTCCGGGCAAACAGCGCAGATGTTTACCATCATCCTCATCGGAGCTGTCGCTGCCGCAGCAATGTTCGTCATACTGCTTAAACTCAGCCCCAGCGAACCCAAAAGGGCACACAAAATGGAAAAGGGCGACATCATTAAGCAGCTCTTGGCTTTATCAGAGCTGGAAAATCACAGTGCCAAAGCAAAGATCGCTGCTTCCCATGCAAAGCCGCAGCCTGAAAATGCCGCTCGTCCTGCCAAATCTCCTGAAATCAAGCCTGCTGAAAAGACATCTGAGTGCCTGGGCTGCTAAAACGTCGTGGCGAAGGCATTCACACACGCAACCAGCACGCCCTTAAGACTTTGGATACACTGGGAAAGTTTGGTGTGTAACAACTGACTCCTGTGACTACTGACTCCCGACTACTGGTTTATGCTTTCCCGCCTCTACGCCATCGTTGACGCTGCTTGCTTTCCGGATACCCCCGCCCTGCTGGCTTTTGCCGGAGAACTACGCTCAGCGGGAGTGGCGCTCTTTCAGTACCGCAATAAGAGTGGGAATGCCCGCCAGATGCTCAGCCAGGCTCGGGAATTGCGGCGCAAACTGGAAGGCGCGCGCCTCATTATGAACGACCGCGCCGACCTGTGCCTGGCCGCCGGTTTCGATGGCGTGCACGTGGGCCAGGAGGATTTATCGGTGCAGGGCGCGCGCCGGGTTGTAGGGGAGAAGTTGTGGGTGGGAGTTTCCACCCACAACCCGGCGCAGGTAAGGGCCGAAATGTCCCGATTCGCCGACTATGTGGCCGTCGGCCCGGTGTTCGCTACCAGTTCCAAGGCAAATCCCGACCCGGTGATTGGGCTAGACGGAGTGCGGGAGGCGCGCCGTTTGACCCCAAAGCCGCTGGTAGCTATTGGAGGCATTACCCGCCAAAACTTCCGCCAGGTGCTGGAGGCTGGCGCGGATGCTGTGGCTGTCATCTCTGACCTCCTGGATAACCCTCGCAAATCAGCAGAGGAATTTCTGCGCCGGTTGGGGTAAAGTCATGGCCAATACTCAGCAGGGAGGGCGGGACGCCCTCGCACGAGCCGGGCAAGCCGGCACTATGGGGTAACATCTGAGCACTGACATCCGGAATTCCGTGACGACTGCGGCGGCTGCCGAGTGGGAGACCGCTACTCATCAGGACAAAGAACTGGTCAAAGGCCTGGGCCTGACCAGCGCCACCACGCTGGTCATGGGCTCCATGATCGGTTCTGGCATCTTTATCGTCTCCGCCGAAATTAGCCGCGACGTGAACTCGCCGGGCCTGCTGATTCTCGCCTGGGTGGTCACCGGCTTCATGACCATTACCGGAGCACTCTGCTACGGGGAACTGGCGGCCATGATGCCCCGCGCCGGCGGGCAATATGTGTTTCTGCGCGAGTCGCTCGGGCCGCTGTTTGGCTTCCTCTACGGCTGGACCCTGTTCCTGGTCATCCAGACCGGCACCATCGCCGCGGTGGGCGTGGCTTTCGGCAAGTTTCTGGGCTATTTTTTCCCTTCGATCTCCTCTACCCACTGGATCGTGCACATCGCTAAGGTGCCGCCCATCCCGGTAGGCCCCATGGTGCTGGGCAACATGGATGTAGGCCTGAATACCCAGAACCTGATTGCCATCGTCATCATCGTGTTTTTGTCAGTAGTGAACATCTTCGGTCTGAAGACCGGGGCGCTGATCCAAAACGTGTTCACGATCGCGAAGGCTTCGGCGCTGTTTGGGTTGGTGGTGCTGGGTCTGGCGATTGGCCGCAACGCCACCGCCATTGCCGCTAATTTCACCGATTTCTGGCGCAATGCCGGCTGGCACGCCCAACACGCGGTGCAGGTGGGCATAGGCGGGCCGATTGCTATCGTCGGCACCCTCACCATCGTGGCCGTGGCCCAGGTGGGCTCGCTCTTTTCCGCCGACGCCTGGAACAACGTGACCTTCACCGCTGGCGAGGTCAAGAATCCTCGGCGGAATCTGCCCCTGGCCCTAGCCATGGGAACTGGCATTGTCATCCTGCTCTATATCGCCACAAATTTCATTTACCTCATGGTTCTGCCTCTAAATGGCGATCCCAATGGACTTACCGTCCTGGCCCGGGGCATCAAGTACGCGGCTGAGGAGCGCGTAGGCAGCGCGGCGATGTTCCAGATGTTCGGCCAGGCGGGCGGGGCGGCGATGGCCATCGCCATCCTGCTCTCCAGCTTCGGCTGCGATAACGGGCTCATCCTGGCCGGCGCCCGCGTTTACTACGCCATGGCCAAAGACAAGCTGTTCTTTCGCAAGGTGGCTGACCTCCACCCGAAGTACAAGACCCCGGTTACGTCGCTGCTGGTGCAGGCGGTCTGGACCTGCATTCTCTGCCTCTCCGGCACCTACAGCCAGCTTTTGGACTACATCATTTTCGCGGTGCTGGTTTTTTACATTTTGACCATCGGTGGCTTATTCGTGCTGCGCTGGACGCGGCCGGAGGCGGAGCGCCCCTACCGGGCCATCGGCTATCCCATCTTGCCCGCAGTCTATATAGTTTTTGCGGTGTTTATTGATGTCGTACTATTGCGGTATAAACCTCAGTACACTTGGCCGGGCCTGATTATTGTGCTCATCGGAATTCCGGTTTACCTGCTGTGGTCGCGCCTGAACCGAACAGGTTCGGCCGCCGAAGTCTAAATCCTGCAAACAAGAGAGCGATGGATGTCTAACTTACTGAAAACCAAGCCGCTCGACATGGTCATGGCAGAAGCGTATGAAACCGGCGAGCACAGCCTGAAACGCGCCCTGGGCCCTGGCAACCTGATCGCCCTGGGCATCGGAGCCATCATTGGCACCGGCATTTTTGTGCTGACGGGCGCGGCCTCGGCCATGTATGCCGGGCCCTCCATTGTTCTCTCCTTCATAGTGGCCGGTATCGGCTGCGTTTTCGCCGGGCTCTGTTACGCCGAGTTCGCCGCCATGATTCCCATCGCCGGCTCGGCCTACACTTACGGCTACGCTACTCTGGGTGAGATTTTCGCCTGGATCATCGGCTGGGACCTGATTTTGGAGTACGCCTTCGGCGCCGCCACCGTCGCCTCTGGGTGGAGCGGGTACGTGCTCAGTTTTCTGCAGGATTTCGGCGTCCGCCTGAGCCCCAAACTGGCCGGCGCCCCAGGTACGCCATTCGTTCTCTATAACGGGCACTGGGAAAACCTGAGTCGCGTTTCCAAGGCGCTCGCTCTGCATCACATTGACCCCAGCACCCTGCCGCATCAGACCTCGTTTTTCAATCTTTTCGGCTTTATTGGCATTGCGCTGGTCACGGTGGTGCTGGTAATCGGCATCAAGGAGTCCGCAAATCTGAACTCTTTGATCGTGATCGTGAAAGTTTGTGTGTTGCTGGTGTTTGTGGGACTGGGTGTCAATTACATCGTGGGCCACATGGCGGAAGCCACCGCCAACTGGCATCCCTTCATTCCGCCCAACCAGGGCGGCTTCGGCGCATACGGCACCAGCGGCATCTTCCGCGCCGCCGGCGTAATCTTCTTCGCCTACATTGGCTTTGACGCCGTTTCCACCGCCGCCCAGGAAACCAAAAATCCCAAACGTGACATGCCCATCGGCATCCTGGGCTCTCTGGTCATCTGCACCATTCTCTACATCCTGGTTTCGGGCGTGCTCACCGGACTGGTGAAGTACACCAACTTGAATGTGCCCGATCCCATTGCCATCGGCATTGATATGACCGGCGTGCGCTGGGGCAGCCTGCTGGTGAAGTTGGGCGCCATCTGCGGTTTAAGTAGCACCATGGTGGTGATGTTGCTGGGCCAGTCGCGTATCTTTTACACCATGTCGCATGACGGCCTGCTGCCCAAGTGGGCCAGCGCCGTGCATCCGCGCTTCCGCACACCGTATATCTCCTCAATTTTTGTCGGAGTTTTCGTGGCCATGTTCGCGGCGCTGATTCCCATCTCGGTCCTGGGCGAACTGGTCAGCATCGGCACCTTGCTGGCTTTCGTTATTGTGTGCGCCGGAGTGTGGGTTTTGCGGCGGTCGCGTCCGGAAGTGCCACGTCCGTTCCGCACCCCCTGGGTGCCTTTTGTTCCCATAATGGGCATCTTGATTTCCGGGCTCATGATGGTCAGCCTGCCCCTCGATACCTGGATCCGGCTGATCGTCTGGCTAATCATCGGCATGGTGATTTACTTCACCTATAGCCGCCGCCACAGCAAGGTGCAGCAGGGCGTGAGCAGCGTTGCAGCCCCGCCTGTCGGTGCCAGCTACACCGAGCCGCGATAGCTGACTAGCTTTCTCGCTCACTGGGTAAATAGGCCGGTTCATGCCAGTCAGCTAGCCAGCCAGGCAGCTCGTCCTGCCCGCCACAAATCTTCCCCTTCGCTGTCTCAAGTGTGATGAAATTGAGCACGAGAACTGGCCACCGACTACTGGCCACTGACCACTGCCTTGCGCGCTCTTCATAATCTGAAACTGATCAGCTTGGGGCTGCTGATCCTCATCTTTCTGGGGGTGGCCGGCTTTCACTTCATCGAAGGCTGGCCCTGGTTCGACGGCCTCTACATGGTGGTGACCACCTTCACCACCATCGGCTACCAGGAGATCCACCCGCTTTCTCACGCCGGGCGCATCTTTAATCTCTTCCTCATCATTTCCGGGGTTTCGCTGGTGTTTCTCGGCATCGGGTCGCTGACCCAGGCTTTGCTAGAATTCGAGCTGGGTAATTTCTTCGGCAGGCGCCGCATGGAACGCGAGATCAGCCGGCTCACCGATCACTTCATCATCTGCGGCGTGGGCCGGGTCGGCCGCAGCGCTGCCCGCGAGCTCGCGCGCAAACCCGCGCCCTTCCTGGTCATCGAGCAAAACGAAGCCAAGGCGCAGCGCTACGGCGAAGAGTTCCACACAATTGTCGGTGACGCCACGCAGGAAGCGGTCCTGCGCCAGGCCCGCATCGAGTACGCCCGCGGTCTGGTGGCGGCCACCACCACTGATGCCACCAACATCTACATCGTGCTCACGGCCCGGGCTTTGAACCCTCACTTGAAAATCATCGCCCGTGCCAGTGAGGAAGACGCGGAGAAGCACCTGCTCACCGCTGGCGCCGATTCGGTCATCTCCCCTTATGTTTTTGCCGGCCACCGCATAGCGCAATCGTTCCTGCGTCCCAACGTGCTCGACTTCCTCGACATCGCCACCGTGCGCCACGGCAAGATGGGCCTGGAAATAGAGGAAATTTTTATTGACCAGCGCTCCCCCTTTTCCGGCAAGACCATCGAAAGCTCCAAAATCCGTCAGGAGCTGGGTGTCATTGTGCTTGCCATCAAGCACCCTGGGCAGGAGATGCGCTTCAATCCCGCGCCCGACGACCGCATCGAGACCGGCGACTACCTCATCGCCATGGGCGAACCCGCCGGGCTGCGCAAGCTCGAAACCACCGCCAACCAGCGCTCATGAAAATCGTTACCGCTGCCGAAATGCGCGCCATTGACCGCGCCACCAGCGAACGTTTCGGCGTGCCTTCGCTCGCGCTGATGGAGAACGCCGGAACAGCGGTAGCAGATTTCGTGTTACGCGACTATCCGAACGCGCGCCGCGTAGGCGTGGTGTGCGGCAAAGGCAACAACGGTGGCGACGGTTTTGTGGCCGCGCGCAAGCTGATGGAGGCGGGCAGGGAAGTGCACCTGCTCCTGCTCTGCGAGCCGGGCGAACTGCGCGGCGACGCCGAAGCCATGTTTCGCAAGTTGTCGCTCAAACCCGTGCTGGCGCGAACTCCAGAGGAATTCAAAAGCACAGCCTCGCAGGCGGTGTTCGAATGCGACTTGCTGCTGGACGCGATTCTCGGCACCGGATTTAGACCGCCGGTCACGGGGCTTTACGCCGAAACCATCGAGCGTTTCTCGCAAGTGCGTGCGCCGGTCGTTGCGGTGGACATTCCTTCCGGCCTGGATGCCGATGCTATGAACGCCGCACCCGGCGGTCCAGTGGTACCCGCTTGCGCCACCGTGACCTTCACCGCGCCCCGCCCGGCTCACGTTTTCAGCCCGCTGTTGAGAGGCCCGGTGGTGATAGCTCCCATTGGATCACCCGAGGAGGCGGTCCAGTCGGCGCTAAACCTGGAGTTGATCACGCCGCGCGATATTGCCGCAATGGCGGCGCCGCGCCCGCGCGATTCGCACAAGGGCATGTATGGCCATGTGCTGGTGATTGGCGGCTCGCTGGGAAAGGCGGGCGCCGCCGGAATGGCCGGCATGGCCGCGCTACGTGCCGGGGCCGGACTGGTGACCGTGGCCACAGCGCAATCTGTATTGTCCACCGTAGCCAGCTTCGCGCCGGAACTCATGACCGAATCTCTGCCCGAAACCGCAACCGGCACAATTTCCCTGCGCGTCCGCGAGTACGGCGTCCTGGAGGGCATCATCAAGGGCAAGACCGTGCTGGCCATCGGCCCCGGCATCTCTCGCCAGACAGAAACCTCGGAGCTGGTGCGCACGCTAGTGAAAGGCTCGCAACTGCCGATGGTGCTCGACGCCGACGGCCTGAACGCCTTTGAAGGCCGCGCCCAGGAGTTTGCTGGTCGGCCGCTCGTCATCACTCCACACCCCGGTGAAATGGCTCGCCTGGCACAGCTTTCCACCAAGCAGATCCAGGAAGACCGGTTGCACGTGGCGCGCGATTTTGCCACGCGCCACGGCATCACCACGCTGCTGAAGGGCAATCGCACTCTGGTGGCGCAGGCTGACGGCAAGGTGTGGGTAAATCCCACCGGGAATCCCGGCATGGCCAGCGGCGGCATGGGCGACATCCTCACCGGTCTGGTTGCGGGCATGATGGCGCAAACTACGCATTACATTACGGCAGTCCTGGCCGCCGTTTATCTGCACGGTCTGGCGGCCGATGTAGCCTGCGAGAAAACCGGCGAGCAGTCACTGATTGCCACCGACCTGCTGGTCGCGCTTCCTGAGGCCTTCCGCCGCGTGCGCGAAGAAGCCGGCAAATCGTCCACACGCTTCATCGCCTGAATCAGTCTTCGGCGGGTGGCCCACACAATGCGGTTTTCATTGTGTGGGCACTGTTTGGAATCTTGCCCTTTCAGGGTTCCCACTCAAGCCAAACCCGGGCTTGAGTGAACCACCTACCCTTTCGAAATTGAATGATTGTTGGAAATGCGGCTACCATCCCATGGCGGTACGGTGGCGAAAGCGCCAGACGTAGATCGCCAGGATAAATCCGCACACCGCCACAGCGCACCAGGTCAGCAGCAGCGGCGATACATCGGGATAGACCAGTGCTTCCAAATAGTGAACAACAAACGGCTCGTGATAGGGCGCAATTCCAGCGCGCTGGAGAAAATAGTTTTCTGCCAAGGTGAGCGGGCAAGGCCAGGGCCCGGCTTCAATAACAATCCCATAGAACAGAGAAATGATGTGCGCCGAACGCAGCCAGGGCCGCCGCCGGGTCAAGAGCCAGCCCAGCAGCACCCATCCGATAAACAGCAGGTGCAGTGCCAGCACCAGCACGGCGAGGAGGTGAAATCCATTCATCTCATACAATGGCTGTGTCTGAGCTTACTGCCGCATGGCAACGCGTGAAACCATTACCCACTCCGCCGCCGAGACCATCACCTTCGGCCGCACCCTGGCGGCATCGCTCACTCCGCCAAAGCTGGTGCTCTTGCGCGGCGAGTTGGGTGCCGGAAAAACCACATTGGCGAAGGGGATCGCGAAAGGCTTTCAGGCCGCCAAAGAGGAA